>JAFUTU010000023.1 GCA_017484095.1 Ruminococcus sp.
TCCTGTCACTGCTGGTGACGATCGCAGTGATGCTGGGAAGCTTGTATGTGACGTACATCGGCGGCAGAGCAATGTACAGATACCTTGAGAATAAGGGCGCTTTTGACAACACCTTTATCGAGTATATTGATTTTGAGCTTTAAGATATGAGCGTTCAGGACCCGACTTGTGTCGGGTCTTTTTTTGTTAGTCTAATATTGACAAAAATGATAAAGTGTTGTATAATGTTTTTGTGAATTTGTTAACATCACTTTTACAAGGGAGGATCAGTTATGTTTTGCAGAAAATGTGGAAACCAGATGCCTGACGACTCGATGTTCTGCGGAGTTTGCGGCGAAAAGGTAGTAAGAGCTCAGGAGAGTGCTCAGGTCCAGCAGGCAGCTCAGCCTGTGCAGCAGCAATTTCAGCAGCCTGTACAGCCGCAGCCGATACAGCAGAATTACCAGCAGCCACAGTATCAGCAGCCGCAGCAGTTTGCGCCGCAGTACGGTCAGCAGCCTGTTTATCAGGGCGGTCAGGCAGCAGTGAAAAGCGGCCCTAACAAGAATATGATAATAGGGATCATTGCGGCGGTGGTTATCGTTGCGATAATTGCTTGTATATTTATTTTCGGCGGTTCTGGCGGAAGCAGCTCTACGGGAAACGAAAAGCTTGACAAAGCAAATGCGAATGCCCAAAGGTTGTTTACTGCATTGAATACTACTGTACACACGGCGATATCCAATGGTGAAGGAAGTGATCTTGAAGATCTGGCGTTTAACCGCGTTATTGCAGTTAAGGATCTGAAACATCAGGTAGGCGAATGGAACAGTTACCTTGCTGACCAGCTTGATAAGCACGGTATTACTGACGGATATATTTATTTTGATCTTGATGGCGATTATGAGCCGCAGTTCGCACAGTGGGCAAAGAGCAAGAGCGGTATAGTAGGTCAGTATCCTGACCCTGAGACAGATGGTTCCAAAAAGCATAAGATAGGATCAGAGTTTTAAATTATAGATAACAGGAGGAGTAAATATGTTTTGTCCTAAATGCGGAAGTCAGATAGCTGACGGGTCAATGTTCTGCGGAGTTTGCGGAAATCAGATGAACGCAGAGCAGGCACCTCAGCAGCCTCAGCAGTTCCAGCAGCCGATGAATCAGCAGTACCAGCAGAATAATTTTAACAACGGCTACAACCAGCCTGTTAACCTGTCGGACGGGCAGGGAGGTTACAATATGCCGCAGCAGGCAAGCTCTAACGGGTCGAAAAATCTGATTATCGGGATCGTTATAGTTGTGCTGATAGCGGCAGTGCTCGTGCTGGGCGGTATACTTATATTCAAGGGCGTGAAGTCATCGGGCGGAAGCGACGATGACGGCAGCAGCAAGTCATCAGTGGCTACAAAGTCAAAGCTGAAAACTGCGAACAGCAATGCAAAGCTGGTGTTCACTACTGTGAACATGGAATTTGCAGATATGTTAGCTGAAGCAGGTTCGACGGCAGAACTTGAGGATGAATCTTCCAGCGGTGTTGTGCTCAGTATGGATGACCTTAAAAACAGTGATAAAAAATTTGACAAGGCTGTTTATAATGCACTGAAGGATAATGGCGATGATTCGGGCTATATTTATTATGAGTTGGATTTTGACTTGTTGAATGTAACATCGGCTCAGTGGTCTGCAAGCAAAGACGAGGGCATTGTAGGGCAATACCCCGACCCTGAGACAGACTACAAAGAAAAGCATGAGATAGGCGAAAAGTTCTAGTGCTCGCCATTTGACAAAGTCAAATTCTTATGCTATAATACAGAAAAACGATACCCCGACTTTTGAAAAGTCGGGGTTATTGTGCGTTGATAGAATTTGTCGAAAAGAGGTATATAATGGGACTTTTTGAGAAGCTTAAAGCACTTTCCGAGGAGCAGAGACCCACAAAGCCCGAGTTCATTATCGCAGGGCTCGGAAACCCCGGTGTATCATATGAGAGGACACGCCACAATGCAGGGTTCTTAGCTGTAGAGGCGCTGGAGAAAAGGTTCTCGTTCTCGCCTGCGGAGCATAAGTTCAATGCTGTGTGCAACAGGGCGGTGATAGGCGGAAAGAGCTGCCTTATACTGAGACCGCAGACTTATATGAACAACAGCGGTGAGGCTGTGAGCGACGCTATGGACTTTTTTGAGATAGAGCCTGAGAATATTATCGTGATATACGATGATATATCGCTTGGGGTCGGCGATATGCGGATAAGGAGAAAGGGCTCGGCAGGCGGACACAACGGCATTAAAAGCATTATAGAGCTTTGCGGTTCGCAGGATTTCCCGAGGGTAAAGATAGGGATAGGTGAGAAGCCGCACCCCGACTATGACCTGGCCGACTGGGTGCTGTCAAGGTTTTCCGACGAGGATATGAAAAAGATATCAGAGGTTTTTGATAAGACTGCCGAGGCAGTGGAGCTGATGGTTCAAGGCGAAATTAATGAGGCAATGAACAAGTTTAATTAATAATACCACAAAGAATAGTATTCCCGAAGGGGTTATAGGGGGCGACCGGAAAGCCCCCTAACAAGGCGTGCAACAGAAAACCCTCTGAAATAATTAGATAACAAGGTAATAATGATGAATTTATTTGAAAAAATGGCGGCGCGGCTGCCGTTTGTAAAAGATATAAATAACTGCGTGCTGAAAGGGTTCACACCTGTGTCAGTGTCGGGCGTTTCAAATATCCATAAGGCACATACCGTTCTCGGGCTGAGCAGGATATCTCCCGTGCTGGTGATCTGTGACGATGAAGCCCACGCTCTCAGAATGACCCAGGATATCAATGAGATGTCGGGAGAGAGCACTGCGGTGTTCTTCCCTGCGAAGGACCTGAACTTTGCGCTTATGGAGGGTATCTCCAGAGAATATGAACACAAAAGACTGGAAGCGCTCTCGCGGATATCTCAGGGAAAAAGCACGGTGTGCTGCGCAGGTATCGAGGCTTGTCTGCAGGCGGCTATACCGCCAAAGGCTTTGAAGGAATACTCGTTTGAGCTTTCGGAGGGGAGCACGGTAGATGCGGCAGAGCTGCTGAAAAAGCTTATCGCGGCAGGGTATACGCGCACTGACCAGATAGAGGGGCAGGCGCAGTTTTCACACCGCGGTTCGATAATAGATGTGTTCCCTGTTCAGGAGAGCAGGCCGATAAGGATTGAACTCTGGGGCGACGAGATAGATACGATATCTTATTTTGATGTGGAGTCTCAGAGAAGGACGAACAGCCTGAAAACGGTGACGATTTTTCCTGCGCTGGAGATAATTTTCTCTGACAAGGATGATCTGGCAGAGAAGCTGAGAAAGCTGTCATCATCGGCAAGGGGCAAGCAGGCGGAGAAGATAAGAGTTTCGATAAGCCGCGATATTGAGGCTCTCGATGCAGGGATAATGCTGACAGACCTTGATAAGTACTACAGCATATGCTACGACAGGACATACACAGTGTTTGATTATTTTGAAAGCGGAATAACGGCTGTATGTGAGTATTCAAACTGTATCGACAAGGGCAGGGCTGTGCTCTCACAGCTTTCGGAGGATATAAAGCAGCTTCTGGAGGAGGGGATACTTTTCCCGAAGGTAATGGGGTTTTATATCGACCTTACAGAGGCTGAGAACGAGATACTTAAAAGGCGTGCTGTGTTTTTAGACAGCTTTATGCGCTCAAACGGTGAGATAAAGTTCAAAAAGCTGATAAATGCAAACTGCCGTCAGACCTCAAGCTGGAGCGGCAATATAGTGACACTGGACGAGGAGCTCAAAGACCTTTGTACGCAGGGATACTGCACGGTGCTGCTGGCAGGGTCTGAAAAGACTATGCCGATAATCATAAAAGACCTTGTGGGCGAAGGGATAGATGCGGTGCCTCTCAGAGAGGACAGCGAGATAGAAAAGGGCAAGGTCTATGTTAGGACGGGAAGCCTTTCGGGAGGATTCGATTATCCCGATATCGGCTGTGCGGTGATAACCCAGCAGAAGACGCTGAACTCGAAAAAGCGCCGCTACAAGCACAAGGCAGGAGAAGAGATAAAGTCGCTTTCGGATATAAGGCGCGGTGATCTTGTGGTCCATGCGATGTACGGTATCGGAAAGTTTGACGGGATAAAGAGCATCGAGACGAACGGCTCGACAAAGGATTATATAACGATAAAGTACGCAGGCACAGATGTGCTTTACGTGCCTGTGACACAGCTTGATCTGGTCTCGAGATACATCGGGACTGGTGACGATGAGAGTGTAAGGCTGAACAAGCTGAACACTAACGAATGGAAAAAGACAAGAAGCAGGGTGCGCTCCGCAGTCAAGGATATGGCAAAGGAGCTGACCGAGCTTTATGCAAAAAGACAGGCAGCAAAGGGCTACGCTTTCTCGCCGGATAACGACTGGCAGATGGATTTCGAGGAGAGGTTCGACTATGAGGAGACGGACGACCAGCTGCGCTCGATAAGCGAGATAAAGGCGGATATGGAAAAGCCTGTGCCTATGGACAGACTGCTCTGCGGTGATGTGGGGTTCGGTAAGACCGAGGTGGCACTAAGGGCTGCGTTCAAGTGTATGCTTGACGGAAAGCAGGCGGCGCTTCTCTGCCCAACGACGGTGCTTGCGTGGCAGCATTATCAGACGGCTGTGCAGCGCTTCGGGCATTTTCCGATAAAGGTGGAGCTGCTTTCAAGGTTCAGAAAGCCGAAGGAGCAGGAGAAGATAGTGCGCGAGCTCAACCGCGGAACGATAGACCTTATCATCGGGACGCACAGGCTGGTACAGAAGGACGTTATGTTCAAGGACTTAGGTCTTGTGATAATCGATGAGGAGCAGCGCTTCGGTGTGGCACACAAAGAGAGGTTCAAGGAGCTTTTCAAGGGAGTTGATGTGCTGACGCTTTCTGCGACGCCTATACCGAGGACGCTCAACATGGCGATGAGCGGGATAAGAGATATGTCGGTCATCGAGGAGCCGCCTGTTGACCGTTACCCTGTGCAGACGTATGTGATAGAGTACAATCTGGGGGTAGTGGTTAATGCTATTCAGAAGGAGCTGCGGCGCGGAGGACAGGTCTATTACATCTACAACCGCGTTGACAGCATACTTATGGCTGCACACAAGATATCAGAGGCTATACCTGAGGCGAGGGTCGCGGTGGCTCACGGGCAGATGCCCGAAAAGGAGCTTTCGGAGATATGGAGACAGGTATGTGACCGCGAGATAGATGTGCTCATCTGCACGACGATAATAGAAACGGGAGTAGACGTTGCAAACGTGAACACCCTGATAATCGAGGACTCTGACAGGCTGGGGCTTTCTCAGCTTTACCAGCTGAGGGGAAGGGTCGGGCGTTCAAACAGGAGGGCGTTCGCATACTTTACGTTCAGGAGAGGTAAGGTGCTGAGTGAGACGTCTGCAAAGAGACTTGATGCAATAAGAGAGTTCACGCAGTTCGGTTCGGGATTCAGGATAGCGCTCCGTGATCTGGAGATAAGAGGTGCAGGGTCGATACTTAGCGGAAGGCAGCACGGCCATATGGAGGCTGTGGGCTACGATATGTATATCAGGCTGCTGAACGAGGCTGTTGCACAGGCAAAGGGAGAGGAGCTTCCGCCTTCGCCTGAGGACTGCCTTGTGGATATTGCGATAGATGCGTATATACCTGAGAGCTATATCGAGAATACCTCGCAGAGGATAGACTGCTACAGGAAAATAGCGTCTATCGGAAATGAGGAGGATTCAAGAGATGTGCTCGATGAGCTTATCGACAGATACGGCGATCCGCCGAAGGCAGTTGCGGACCTTATCGACATAGCGCTTATGAGGAATATCGCTGTCAAGCACGGGATAAAGGAGATAGCACAGCGCGGAGAAAAGGTGTTTTTCTATTTCGGAGAGTGCGAGAGCGAGCTTATCACGTTTTTGTTCGAGAGGTATTCGAGCAGGCTTAAATTTGTTGACGGAGAAAAGCCGTACTTCACGGTGGTGCTCGATAAAAAGCAGAGCGCCACGGAGCTTATGAAGGAGATAATACTCGGATATGTAAAATAAAAAAGAAAAAGAGCGTTCATATTGAACGCTCTTTTTCTTTTCAGAAAGTATCACCAAAGCTTGTTTACGCCCTTTATATGCGCTTTCCTCTTCTATCTTGCCAGAGACAACTCAAATTCTATTCCGCTTGGCACATAATATATACCTATGTCATATTTGTCACCTATTGAGATCGAAGCGGTAAGATATATCTCCGCCTTAGCAGTACTCCAACCCTCCTCAGGTTCTGTGACGATCGATTTCACGATAGATTCTCCGGCACCTATAATATCGCCCTGAAAATCGGAGGTCCATCCCCATTCCTTTTCGTCAGGCGTCAGATCAGTTCTCAAAAAAGCGTGCGGTCTGCAATCAAGATAAATCGGTTCATCACTGTTGTTGGTTACTGTAACATCAAGGTGGAAATTCCCGTCATCATCAATATTATATTCAAAGCTCTCGCTTATCATTCCGTCGTCTGTCACAGCACTGTTATCGCCGTCCTTTACAAAAGTATGAACATCATAACCACGATCTTTCAGATCATTTATCCACTTTTGTTCCATATCTTCAGGTGTCAGGTCTGCTGTACTCTCCACGTCATCGTCCTCCACTGGGGTTTCTATCTTCTCAGCGCTCGCTTCTGTCTTGAACTCACTGCTCTCAGATTTTTCGGCGGCAGCCACTTCTGATGACGATATGTCAGAACTCGATGAACAACCAGCCAGCGCCATTGCGGCAATAGCCGCCAAAATCATTGCCTTTGATGTGTTTCGCATACTTGCCTCCTACTAATACAATACAACATGAAGTCTGTTTATTACATTGCTCAAGTGCAATTTCTTCAGTACAATAATTAATCTGATCATCAAGTATATCGCAACCAGAATACACCGATATAGTGCAATTAAAAACAATCAACAAACTTAAAAAAATTGAACAAAAGCGTTTTAATTTCATGAAATCTCCTCCTTTAAAACAATTATACCAAATAGTAAACATTTGTGCAATAGAATTATATTATAAATTATGTAATAGTGGATTGTTTAAAACCAACAAAAATTAATATATAATAATTTAAAAGGAGAGTGATATTACAATGTTTAAACCACAAAAGGGCTACAGCGAGTATGTGACGAAGTCTTTCAGGCTTCCGAATGAGCTTGTTGAAAAACTTGAAGAGCTGGCATTTGATAATAACCTTTCTCTGAACCAGTTAGTTATACAATGTATGAATTTCGCTCTTGATAATCTGGATAGTGAAGAAAAATAAAGCAGAAACGATCGAAAAAAGACCGTTTCTGCTTTTTGGTTTATTGTTATTGGGGTGTTCACCTTCTGTTGGCCTGTGCTTTTGCAAGCAGGCGGAGTATCTTAAGGTAAAGATAGATAACGCCTACGATAAGAGAATAGCTTGCGTACCACTCATACTCCTCAGGCAGGCCGTATTCAACGGTCTGGGTAACGGTGTCAAAGTCACACATGAGCAGAACTGCTGCAATGAACACGCCGATAGCTGCAAAGAGTATGCCGACAGGTCCGTTATTGATGTTCACAATGCTCTGGATAATAGGAGAATTAGGTGCTACGATATAAACGATACCGAAGATAGCGCCTCCGAGAAGGGAAGCCATTATTGCTGTAAGGCACGCGGTCTTCAGTCTTCCGCCGACCCGAACACCCTTAGAATAAAGAAGTGTGAGCACGCCCACTGTGAGGACTGTAAGAACAAGCGCCTCAACGATGATGCCCTTGAACTGCTTAGCGTAAAGCATTGACACCAGTGACAGGCAGAAGCCCATACCTCCTGCGTAGATAGAGCCCGTGACGGGTACTGTCTTCGGGGCAAAGGCTGCAACGATGCTTGCGATAAGAGTTACCAGAAGTAGAACATAGAATATGATGCTCTCCATCTGGAGTGCGGCAGTAACGCCGTTTCTTGCGGTGTAGAATGCGTCAACATAGAAAAATGCAGCTATGCCTGCGCACATTACCAGCACAAAATAGATCGTCTTCATTGCTACGCCCTTATAAGTAGCGGCGTAGTTCACATCGACAGGCTGTACAAAGCTCTGGAGTTTTCTGGCTCTGGGGTTGCCTGCGTTGTCAAAAAAATTATTTGCCATTTTATTACTCTCCTTTCAAACAAAAAGAACTTACTACTATTATAACCATTTTTATTAAAATGTCAAGTGGCAGGGGCTAGCCCCTGCACCGCCTCCCCCACCCCACGTAAGCAGCTGGGTGCTACAGGTCTGTTTGCCCTCCCGCGTGAGGTTGACATGACACAGTCATGCCCGGGGATAGTTACGCACGTACTATTAAGCAGTAACGCTGCGCGAACATTGAATATATTATTTTTAATCCATAGTTATGTACCCGAAGGGGTTATAGGACGGGCGGACAACAGCAAGCTGCTGTCGGAAAGCCCCCTATGTGGCAACCAACATGCCACACAGGCTGTTTATCGTGAGGCTTGTGTTAGAGTTTGAATCAATGCCTGTGATATAGCTGCAAAGAATGTCATAAAGTGCAAGGGCACGCTCAGAGGTCATAGCTGTTGCAAGGTGCTTTGCGGCACCCTCATCGCAGCTTACTGTCACGGCGTTTTCTCCCTCCAGCCTGATGCGGAGGCTGTCGCGGATTATTTCGGAATACAGGCAAAGACATTCTCTCAGAAGAGGACGTGAGCTGTCGGTCTGCTCCAGCGCTAAGAGTATCTGATATTCGTTTTTGTTTATGGCGGCTCTTGCCAGCTCTCTTGCGGCTTTGACACCGCTTTTGAAAAGACCGCCGTTAAGATACTCTATGCAGCGGCCGATATTGCCTCTGCCTGCGCTGACCGCATCAGCTGCGCTTACGGGGTCGGCGTTTTCGTATACTTCGAGATATTCTGCGCTTTCCGCATCTGAGACAGGGACTGCGCCTATCGAGATCACCCTTGACAGGATAGTGGGCAGGAAGGTCTCTCTGCCCGAGGCTGTAAGGATAACAGCTGTGTGCTCGGGGGGCTCTTCGATGAGCTTTAAAAGAATGTTCTGTATCTGCACCGAGGTAACGACAGAACGGTCAAGATCGGGAATGATATATACTTTCATTCGGCTCTCTGTAGGGGCTATGACGGCATCGGAGACGATAGGTCTGATATCATCGACCATATAGTTTCCCTTTGGACCGCACTTCGGGCTCATCACATCGGGGTGAGCGCCCTCGGCTATCATTCGGCAGCTTTTGCATTTGCCGCAGGGAGTGCCGCTGCCCTCCTCGCAGAGAAGTGCCGCCGCGACCCAGCTTGCAAGCTTTTTCTTACCGAGTCCTTTTTCTCCGTGAATGATAAGGGAGTGCGGCTCTCTGCCCTTTGAGATCATATTGGTTATAAGCTCCTTGGAGCTGTTGTTACCGTATATCTTGTAATTGTTCATCGTTCACCTCAGCCGCTAACTAATTTGCAGCATTCTTTTATAGACCTGACGCCCTTTATCTCCATATCAAAGGCTGAAAGGTCAAGACCTTTCAGAGAATGTGCGGGCACAACGCATCTGGTAAAGCCCATACGCTCGCATTCGGAGAGTCTCTGGCGGCAGTTCGGTATGCTCCTGAGTTCTCCTGCCAGACCTATCTCTCCCATAAATATCGTTTTTTCGTCGATGACCTTATCGGTAAGGGTAGAATAAAGCGCCATGGCGACGGAAAGGTCTGCGGCGGTGTCATCGAGCTTTATGCCCCCGACGATATTTATATAGACGTCCAGTCCGCCGAAGAAATAACCGAGCCTTTTTTCCGTGACGGCGATTATCATTGCCATTCGGTAATAATCAAAGCCGTTGGCTGTTCTTTTCGGCATCGAGGCGGCGCTTTTTGAGGCGAGAGCCTGCACCTCTGCCATTATGGGACGGGAGCCCTCCATTATACAGCTCACACACGTACCCGAGGCGTTTTGCGGTCTGCCCTCAAGAAACATCATGGATGGGTTCTCGACCTCTAGCAGACCTTTATCTGCCATTTCAAACATTCCGATCTCGTTGGTCGAGCCGAAGCGGTTTTTCACGGCTCTCAGTATTCTGTAGCTGAGGCTGCGCTGTCCCTCAAAATAGAGGACGCAGTCTACTATATGCTCCATTACCTTGGGGCCTGCTATGGCGCCGTCTTTATTGACGTGGCCAACTATGAAAAAGGGTATCTCCTCAGATTTTGCTGTTCTCATAAACAGGTTTGTGCATTCTCTTACCTGTGCAACGCTGCCCTGTGCGGACGTTACAGCCGAGATGCTCATCGTCTGGATAGAATCTATTATCACTATCTCGGGCTTTTCCTTTACTACTACGGAGCATATCTGCTCGGCATCGCTGCAGGCTAGAAGATAAAGGTTCGGTGTTTTTACGCCGAGCCTGTCTGCCCTGAGCTTTATCTGCCTTACGGATTCCTCGCCCGACACATAGAGGATAGTGTGATCCTTGCCGAGAAACTCGCATATCTGCAAAAGGATAGTTGATTTGCCTATGCCGGGTTCTCCTCCGAGAAGGACAAGAGAGCCCTTGACAAGCCCTCCGCCGAGGACACGGTCAAGCTCGTGAAGACCTGTGGCATATCTTACCTCACGCACTCTTGCGTCAACGTCGCCGAGGACGGTTATCATATCGGAAACGTCTTTGATCTGCGTTTTTGATGACGTTCTCGACGACTTTACATTTGATATCTCTATTTCTTCAAAGGTGTTCCACTCTCCGCATTCGGGGCATCTGCCGTTCCATTTTGAGGTCTCATATCCGCAGCTGCGGCACACATAGGACACTGTGCTTTTTGCCATTATAATGCCTCCTTGACCTATATTGATTATAATATACCACAATTACGCTGAAAAGTAAAGCTTTTTGAGCCTTCACCTCGATACGCCCGTAAAACTGTGGTTTTATTATCTCATTATCAGTTTTGTGTCCGAAGGGGTTTTAGGTGGGCGTGCAACAGCAAGCTGCTGCTGGAAAGCCCCCTAAAGCATATGCTGCTAAAATATAGCTTCTTAGAAAGCTATGGGCATATTACTTCGCTGAAAAAAAGTGAGACATCACGCTTAAAACAGTAATAACTCACAAATTTTATCCGCGCGGCTTTACTTTTGGGAAATAATATGATATAATTGGTTGGAATACATCTTTTTGAAGGGAGGGTATTTTGCGATGGCGGATATGAATGTCAGACTGCCCGATTACAGCGTGCTGATGTCGGTGTATGCAGGGGAGAACGCAGAGTTTTTCAGACAGAGCGTTGAGAGCATGCTTTCACAGAGCCTGCCCACAAATGACTTTGTGCTGGTGTGCGACGGCGAACTGACCGAGGAGCTCGATGAAGTGATAGCTGAGTTTGAGCGTGAGCACGAATGCTTTCATGTTTACAGAATGTCTGAGAAGTCAGGCACGGGAGCGTGCGCGAACCTTGGTATCGAAAAGTGCAGGAACGAACTGATAGTAAAAATGGATTCTGACGATATTGCTCTTCCTGACAGATGTATGAGGTCGGTATCCGTTATGGCAAAGCACCCCGAGATAGATATGCTGGGAGCGTATATCGAGGAGTTCGACAGCGAGAGCGGAAAGGCGCTTTCCGTAAAGAAAACACCGATATACAATTCCGAGATACACAAGTATTCAAAGAGAAGAAACCCCTTCAACAACCAGACGCTTGTTTACAAAAAGTCTCTGGCACAGAGGGTGGGCGGCTACAGCACGATAAAGAGGTGCGAGGACTACGAGTTTGTAGTGAATATGCTCAGGGCAGGCGCATACGGCGCGAATATCGGCAGGGTGCTGGTGCGGTACAGAGTGACTGAGGGCAACTACAACAGGCGGCGCAACTGGGCAAACACCAAGGCATTTATCGCGGTGCGCTGGAGGATACACAGAAGCGGCTATTCGTCACTGGCGGATCTAATAATTCCGTGTGCATTGCAGCTGTTCATTTTTGTGATGCCTACAAAGCTTACGGGGTTCATATACAAGAAATTACTCAGGGGCTGAGGTCTCCTGAAAAAAAGAGGTAATTATGGAAGAAAAACACGATTTTTTTGGCCTGAAGCAGATATTTGTCGAGCATAAGGGCAAGGGAAAACAGATACGTATGCTGTCTGTGAATGAGCTTATAAAAAAATACAAGGGTGCGGCTCTGGGGCCTATATGGGCGCTGATAAAGCCTACGTTCACCCTGTTCATACTGTGGTTCGCATTTGATGTGGGCCTGAGAAGGAACGGAGGAGTACACTTCATAAATGATAAGTACCCCACCTTTATCTTCCTGCTGACGGGATATGTGCCGTGGTTCTATATTTCGGAGTGTATAATCGGGGGCTCACGCTCGATAAGACAGAACAAGCAGTTCGTCACAAAGCTGTCGTTTCCTGTGTCGAATATTATGACATTCACGTCGCTTTCAGGGCTTTATGTGCAGCTTATGCTTTGTGTGATAATGTATGCTGTGCTCTGGCTGAGCGGATACGGCCCGAGCGTTTACAATCTGCAGTTTTTCTACTACATTTTTATGATGTATGTGTTCTTCCTGGCGCTTTCGTGGACGACTGCTCCTCTTAGTGCGTTCAGCAAGGATTTCGAGAATCTTATAAACTCGATAATCACGGGTCTTTTCTGGCTTTCGGGCACGCTCTGGAACACCTATGATATCGAGCCGCTCTGGGTGAAGAGGCTGATGTTCTTCAACCCGATAAACTATTTTGTAAACGGCTACCGAAAATGCTTTCTTACTCACACGCTTGCCTTTGACAGCAATTATACGACAGAAACGATCGTTTTCTATGCGGAGCTTTTGTTCCTGATACTGCTGGGAGGGCATACATACAGAAAGTTCAGGAAGATACTTCCCGATGTGTTGTGATCGGTATTGTTAGGAGAATATAAATGGACAGAGAGCCTATTATAGAATTCAAGGACGTAAAAAAAGAATACTTCCTCTACAAAAATGAAAAGGCACGCTTTAAGGCTATTTTTACAAAAAACAGGGGCGTTAAAAAGCACCCTGCGCTCAAGGGCGTGAGCTTTAAGATATTTCAGGGAGAGTCTGTCGGTATCATCGGAAAGAACGGTGCGGGCAAATCTACCATACTGAAAATGATAACGGGAGTAAGCTTCCCGACAAGCGGTGAGATAACCGTCAACGGAAAGGTGGCAGCTCTGCTGGAGCTGACGGCAGGTTTCTCGCCCGATATGACGGGTACGGAGAATATATATCTTAAGGGCTATCTTCTTGGGCTCAACGATGCCCAGATAAAGGAGATAGAGCAGGATATCATAGATTTTGCAGACCTGGGAGAATACATCGACCAGCCTGTAAGGACGTATTCAAGCGGTATGAAGATGCGTCTGGGATTTGCTATAAATATCAATATTCACCCCGATATCCTTGTTGTTGACGAGGCGCTGAGCGTTGGAGATGCTGATTTCCAGAAAAAGTGCCGCGACAAGATAAACGAGGTGATCGACGCAGGCGTGACGGTGCTGTTCGTATCGCACTCACGGCAGGCTATCGAGGAGACCTGTACAAGAGCTATCTTCCTCAAAAACGGAAAGGTCGAGGTAGACGGCACGGTAGAGGAAGCGTTTGACGCTTACGGAGCGAAGAAGTAGGCGATTGCTGCACATACTATCAGTTTGTTTTGTCATTATAAGGAGAAACATATGAAAAAGTATGACATCTATGAAAACGGGATATACTTCGTTGTTGAGGTGAACGATGATAATGAGGCGAAGCTGCTGCATTTCGGGGCGGTGCCTTATGATGAGAAAAACCTCAATGACAGGAGCGGAAGCTTTGCATACAGACTGATGGAGCTCCAGGTGAGCGGCTATGACCGCCCGGGAGAGCGCCACGGAAACAAATACATCGTGACTGCACCCGGATATAAAATGAAATTCAGGAGCTTTGAGGATAAGAACAACTCCTTCGGCAGAAAGATAGAGATAACCACCTTCGATGATGAAACGGGCCTTTGTGCCGTTTCACATTTTCAGTTTTATACGGGTACATCGGTCGTCAGAGCTTGGACGGAGGTCATCAATGAGGGCGATAAGACACAGACGCTGGAATATGTGTCTTCATTTGCACTGACTGGTATCGAAAAGGAGGGACTGACGTCTCAGGACGAAAAGCTCAGGATAGGCGTTTGTCACAACTCATGGCAGAGAGAACTGCAATGGAGAGAGTATACTCTTTCCGATGCAGGGCTTGCTCTGGCACAGCCGTATATATGGCAGCATTCCTCTAAGGTTTTCGGTGTGACAAATGTGGGCAACTGGTCAGCTAAGGAATTTATCCCTATGGGAAGTGTTCGCAACACAGAGGTGGGTACTGCTCTTATCTGGCAGATAGAGCATAACGGCTCGTGGCACTGGGAGATATCTGACGAGGAGGGCTATCTTTATTTACAGCTTTCGGGACCTTCCGAGATAGAGTCGCACTGGTCAAAGGACTTGAAGCCCGGCGAGAGGTTCGAGAGCGTAAAATGTGCGGTTGGCACTGTCAGAGGAGGACTTGATGAGGCGGTCGGCGAGCTGACAAGATACCGCAGGCTGATAAGAAGAAAAAACAGCGACAACAAGCGCCTGCCCGTTATATTCAATGATTATATGAACTGCCTTTGGGGAGACCCGACCGCAGAGAAGGAATATCCTCTGATAGATGCGGCTAAAAAGGCTGGGTGCGAATACTTCGTTATAGACGCAGGCTGGTATGCAGACGGCAGCTGGTGGGACGAGGTAGGTCAGTGGGAGGTAAGCTTAAAGCGTTTCCCTGACGGACTTAAGCCTGTTACGGACTATATCCGAGAGAAGGGTATGATACCCGGAGTATGGCTTGAGATAGAGGTAATGGGGATAAAGTGCCCTCTCGTTTCACAGAAGGCAGATGACAGCTGGTTCTTCACACGGCATGGCAGGAGAGTTTATGACAGAAGCCGTTATCAGCTGGATTTCAGGAACCCCGATGTGAGAAAGCACGCTGATGAGGTGGTAGACAGACTGGTAAAGGAATACGGTATCGGCTATATAAAAATGGATTACAACATTGAGCCCGGTATCGGAACAGAGCGTGATGCAGACAGCTTCGGTGACGGACTTCTCGGTCATCAGAGAGCGTATCTTGACTGGCTTGACGGTGTGTTTGAGCGCTATCCCGAGCTTGTGATCGAGAACTGCTCCAGCGGTGGACTGAGAATGGACTACGCTATGCTCTCGCGCTATTCGATACAGTCTACCTCCGATCAGGACGACTATAAAAAGTACTGCACGATAGCTGCGAACTCGCCTCTGGCAGTGTGCCCCGAGCAGTCTGCCATATGGTGCTATCCGATGAGTCAGGGCGACCGCGAGGAGACCGTTTTCAATATGATAAATGCTATGCTTCTGAGGATACATCAGAGCGGTCACCTTGCAAATATAGATGATGAGAGAATGGCTCTTGTAAAGCAGGGGCTTGACGTATATAAGCGAATAAGAAAGGATATAAGAGAGGCGGTGCCGTTCTGGCCGCTGGGACTGTCAGACTTTGCTGACGACTGGGTGAGCCTTGGACTGAGAACTGACAGCAAGGCATACCTCGCTGTCTGGAGACGAGAGGGCAGCGACACCTGTGAGCTGCCGCTTGATATAGTGAAAGAGGGCTCAAGGGTAAAGTGCATCTATCCCGACTTCAACGAGTGTCAGTTCGAGCTGCATCCGTTATCGGGCAAGCTGAGCGTTAAGCTTGAAAAGCCCTATACGGCACGCCTTTTTGAGATAAAAATATAAGTATGAAAATAAGGATTCCGTCATATGTTAACAAAGTGATAGCCCTGCTGGAGATGTCGGGCTATGAGGCATATATAGTGGGCGGCTGCGTGAGGGACTCTCTGCTGGGGACTGAGCCTAACGACTGGGACGTGTGCACCAATGCGAGACCTGAACAGGTAAAAGCGGCGCTGGGTTCGCTGCATGTTATCGACACGGGTATCAGGCACGGAACTGTGACCGCTATGGCTGAGCACAAGCCTGTCGAGATAACCACCTACCGCAGCGACGGTGAATATGAAGATCACCGCCACCCGAAGCAGGTCACCTTTTCCGACACGCTGAGGGAGGACCTTTCACGGCGTGATTTCACGGTAAATGCTATGGCATATTCCGACAGAGAGGGTCTGGTGGACCTTTTCGGAGGGAGAAAGGACCTGAAGGCGCGGATAATAAGGTGTGTGGGAGAGCCCGACGAGCGCTTTGACGAGGACGCTCTGCGCATACTGCGTGCTATGAGGTTCTCTTCGTGCCTGGATTTTGATATAGAAGATGAGACGGCGGCGTCTGTTATGAGAAACAGGCATCTGCTGGAAAGCATCTCAGCCGAGAGGATAGCGCAGGAGCTGATGAAGCTTCTCTGCGGCGACAAGGCTGTGGACGTTCTGCTGGGGTTTTCAGAGGTAATGTGCGTAATAATCCCCGAGCTTACCCCCTGCATCGGCTTCAAGCAGAATAATCCTCACCACTGCTACACGGTATATGAGCACATATGCCGCAGCGTTGGTAATATAAGAAAAGAGCCTGCCCTTAAAATGACTATGCTGCTGCACGACATTGCAAAGCCTGAGTGCAGAACTACCGATGATAACGGAGTGGATCACTTCAAGGGGCACCCTGCTGTTGGCGCTGAAATGGCAGATGAGATACTCAGGCGGCTGAAGTTTGACAACTCTACCCGTATGAGAGTGACAGAGCTTGTCAAAAACCACGACAACCGCATACCCTGCACGAATAAGTCTGTGAAGAGATATATATCAAAGCACGATATGGGCTTCTTTGAGGATTATCTCGATGTCAGAAGTGCGGACACTCTGGCGCAGTCAAACTATATGATAGAGGAAAAGCTGGAGGAGCTGGACTCTTTCAGAAGGATATATGAACAGATCTGTGAGGAGAGACCTGTTTTGTCGCTAAGACAGCTCGATATCGACGGGCGTGACCTTATGTCAGCAGGCTTCACAGGAAGAAAGATAGGCGAGGCTTTACAGCTTGCCCTAGATGTTGTGATAGATGAAAAATGCAAAAACTCTAAGAAGGAGCTTATGAGCTACATTGAAAAAAATCTTGAAAAGTAAGGCGCTAAGATATGTTATCACGGTGCTTTGGTGTGTGGTGATTTTTTTGTTTTCCGCAAATGATGCGGATACCTCCTCTGAGCAGAGCGGAATGATAACGGAGATCTGCATCGACACCTTTGTGCCCGATTATGATTCTTTGAGTGATGCTGAGCAGGAAGACATTTTTGATACGGTATCCTTTATTGTGAGAAAGACGGCGCACTTTACCGAATATCTTATTCTGGGAGCTTTGGTGTTCTGGTGTCTGCACAAGGCGAAGGACAAGAGGTTAAGGACGGCTTGCTCGGCTGTTGCGGCTTCGCTCTATGCTGTCACCGATGAGCTGCACCAGCTGTTTTCAGACGGACGCTCGTGCGAGCTGAGAGATGTACTGATCGACAGCGGCGGAGGACTTCTGGGAGCGCTGATCGGGCTGTTGATACTTGTGCTTTATGAGAAGAAAAAAGTAAAATAAATGGCACTTCCCCCTGCGGGGGGGGGGAAGAACCAAAGCAGCATCAGACAGACGCTCGTGTGAGCTGAGAGATGTGCTTATCGACAGCGGCTGAGGGCTGCTGGGGGCTCTGATCGGGCTGCTGATACTTGTGCTTTATGAGAAGAGACGAATGATACGTGATGAAAGTGTTTGAGATCATACGGAATACTATATTGTTTTTATGTGTGCCTGTGTGCTGGTGGGTGTTTCTGAGAAAAAAACTCAAGGCAGACTATTTCCCTCTGCTGGTCGGAGTCATCTCATATATGATGCTCTCATTGCTAAGAGGGCTTGCGCGCGTTATAGTGCTCACTGACGGTGTCAGAGAAAACCCTTGGCTTTTCTATTTTCTTTCGGCGGTCATTTCGGCTGTGTTCGAGGAGACTGCAAGGCTGATAGTTTTCAAGCGCCTGATCCCTTCAAGAGATACCGTCTCCGATTGCCTTGCGTATGCTCTGGGGCACGCTGAGGCAGAGGTCATTCTTACAACTCACAATTTCTTTACAGATGAGGTAACTGTTATAGATACTGTCGGCTTTGCTGAGGGGATAGCTTTTTCATCGGCTGTATCGCTGCTGGTGTTTTCGGCGGTCCACGCCGAGGGATTGCGTATAGGCTTCCCTATGGCGGTGCTGTTCCATGTTCTGATCGACTTTATACCTGCATTCTATTTTTGCGGTACGGTCTCAATAGGCGTTTATTTGCTGACAGAGCTTTTGTTTACGGTCGGCATAACAATATACTCATACAAAACATATAAGCAGACAGGGCTTATATGACATATACGGAGGTAATCTTATGCGAAAAAGCGGAATACTTATGCACATTTCCTCTCTGCCGAACAGCTACGGCATCGGCAAAATGGGAAAGGAAGCTTATGCATTCGTTGATTTTCTGAAGCGGTCGGGTCAGTCCTACTGGCAGATACTGCCTATCTCCCCGACAAGCTACGGCGATTCTCCATATCAGAGCTTTTCGATAAATGCAGGCAACCCTTATTTTATCGACTTTGAGACCCTCGAGCAGGAGGGCTACCTCAAGGCTGAGGATTACAAGGATATAAAGTGGGGAACGGACCCCTCAAAGGTAGATTACGAAACTATCTACAATGAGACGTTCAAGGTGCTGAAAAAGGCGCACAAGCGCTTTCGCAAGATATCTGAGAAGGCATACATCAAGTTCGTGCTGGAGAACAAGGAATGGGTCTATGATTATGCGCTGTTCATGTCGCTGAAAAATGCTCATGGAGGCAAGGCGTGGTATGAATGGGAGGACGGTCTGAAGTTCTGCAAGCCGAAGGCGATAAAGTCTGCAAAAAAAGACCTTGCAAACGAGATAGATTTCTGGTGCTTCGTGCAGTTCAAGTACTTCCAGCAGTTCGCAAGACTGAAAAATTACGCCAATGAGAACGGCATCGACATCATCGGAGATATCCCGATATACGTCTCCTATGACAGTGTTGAGGTGTGGATGACGCCTCAGTACTTCGACCTTGACAAGCAGAAGCGCCCGAATGAAGTCGCAGGCTGTCCGCCCGATGTGTTCTCGGCAGACGGTCAGCTGTGGGGAAATCCTCTCTATCGCTGGGACGTTATGGCGCGTGAAAAATATGCTTGGTGGATAAAAAGGATAAAGGCGGCATCAGAGGTATATGACGTGACGAGAATAGACCATTTCCGCGGATTTGAGAGCTATTATTGCATACCCTACGGTGCGAAGACTGCAAGAAAGGGCAAATGGCGCAAGGGTCCCGATATAAAGCTTTTCAAAGAGGTCAGAAAGCAGCTGGGCGATGTGAGGATAATCGCCGAGGACCTAGGTTTTCTGACAAAGAAGGTAGTAAAGATGCTCGATGCGAGCGGCTACCCGGGAATGAAGGTGCTGGAATTCGGCTTTGACGGCGACGCTTCAAACCCGTATCTGCCGCATAACTACACTACAACCAACAGCGTCTGCTACACAGGCACTCACGACAATGAGACCGCAGCAGGCTGGATAAAGGGCTGCGATGCGGGCACGGCTGCTTTCTGCAAGCAGTATCTCGGCCTTACGAACGACAAGTATGTGCCGTGGGCACTGGTAAGGCTTTGCTGGGCAAGCATCTGCGATACGGCTATAGCGCAGCTTCAGGATATACTTTGTCTCGGCAATGAGGCGCGTATGAACACGCCGTCTACCTTAGGCGGGAACTGGGCGTGGAGACTTGATGACATATCAAAGCTTGATGATGAGCTTGCCGAAAGGTTATATAACCTTGGCAGGACTTACGGAAGAATCAATAAGAAATAGGTGAACAATATGGATAAGGTTTTATTCGATCAGAAGCTTAAAGAGGTAATGAGAACGGCTTACAGGAAGAGCGCCGAGGATGCCTCTGTTTATGAGCTGCACAATGCAGTCTCCGACGTTGTTATGGACTATATCTCGAACGACTGGGACGAGAGCAGGAGAGCGCATCTCCAAAGCAGAAGAGCCTGCTATCTGTCTATGGAGTTCCTTATGGGAAGGGCTGTACAAAACAACCTTCTCTGTTTAGGGCTGACCGAGACAGTAGATGAGGTGCTCAAAAACCACGGCAGGAGCCTGAACGAGCTTGAAGAGATAGAGGACGCAGCCTTGGGTAATGGCGGCCTCGGCAGACTTGCTGCCTGCTTTCTTGATTCTGCGGCAGCGCTCGATCTTCCGCTTGACGGCTACGGCATAAGATACAAGTACGGTCTTTTCAAGCAGAGGATAGTTGACGGCTTCCAGCGTGAGGAGGCTGACGACTGGACAGCTCACGGAGACCCGTGGTCGGTAAGAAATGGTGCCGATACTGTTGATGTGGTATATTCTGACATGACGGTAAAGGCTGTGCCTTATGATATGCCGATAATCGGCTTTGGCACAAAGAATGTGGGAACACTCAGGCTCTGGCAGGCAGAGAGCGATGCAGGATTCGATTTTCTTGCGTTTGACAGCGGCAACTATGACGGTGCGGTAAAGGCTAAGAACGATGCGGAGAACATCTCGAAGGTGCTTTACCCGAACGATAACTCGAACGAGGGAAAGATACTGAGACTGAGACAGGAATATTTCTTCTCATCAGCATCTGTTACAGATATACTGAGAAAGCATATCAGAGAGCACGGCTCACTCGATACACTGGCTGACTATGTAACTATACAGCTCAATGATACTCACCCCGTTATATCGGTGCCTGAGCTTATAAGGCAGCTGATGAGCGAGCACGGCTTTACCTTTGAAGAGGCATTCACGACCGCACAGAAGGTGTTCAACTACACCAACCACACCATAATGGCTGAGGCTCTTGAAAAATGGCAGAGCTCGGTCGTTGAGAGTCTTCTGCCCGAGGTCTATGGCGTTATACTTATGATAAACGAGCGCTTTATCAAGGATATGTATGCTCTCGGCAAGGACAGAAAGTTCATAAAAGCGCTGCAGCCCGTTGCAGACGGCACTGTCAGGATGGCATTTATGGCTATCTATGTGTCAAGCTATGTGAACGGCGTTGCAGCTATCCATACTGAGATACTTAAAAATGACGCTCTCAAATACTGGTATGAGCTTTATCCCGAGCGCTTCCAGAACAAGACCAACGGTATCACTCAGCGTCGCTGGCTGGCACTTTGCAACCCCGAGCTTTCGGCTCTTATCACTAAGCTTCTGGGTACTGCTGACTGGGTCAAGGACGCAAGTTTGCTGAGAGGACTTGAAAAGTATGCCGATGATGAGGCAGTGCTCAAAGAATTTATGGCAGTTAAAGAGGCTAAGAAGTATCAGCTGGCACAGTATATCAAAGAGCATGACGGCGTCGAGATAGACCCTGATTCTGTATTTGATATCCAGATCAAAAGACTTCACGAATACAAGAGACAGCTGCTCAATGCCCTGTCGATACTTTATATCTACAACGGCATAAAGGACGGATCCATAAAAGACTTTACGCCCACAACCTATATATTCGGGGCAAAGTCTGCCCCAGGATACAGGAGAGCAAAGGCTGTAATCAAGTTCATAGGCGAGATAGGAAAGCTTGTAAATTCAGATCCAGAGACAAAGGATCTCATAAAGGTAGTGTTCGTGTCAAACTATAATGTTTCTTACGCTGAGAAGCTGGTAACTGCTGCCGATATATCAGAGCAGATATCCACTGCGGGAACAGAGGCTTCGGGCACGGGAAATATGAAGCTTATGCTCAACGGTGCGGTCACCCTCGGTACCTATGACGGTGCAAACGTTGAGATAGCCGAAGAGGCAGGTGAGGAAAACAACTAT
The DNA here is from genome assembly GCA_017484095.1 of Ruminococcus sp. GTDB lineage: Bacteria > Bacillota > Clostridia > Oscillospirales > Ruminococcaceae > Hominimerdicola. The sequence continues at coordinate 21,905 of JAFUTU010000023.1, forward strand.
ATCTTCGGGGCGAGAGTTGAAGAACTGGCAGAGATAATGCCCGAATATGACCCGAGAAAGGTGCTTTCCGAGAACGAGAGGATCGCCAAGGCGCTTGAAAAGCTCATAGACGGTGAATTTGATGACGGCGGTGTGCCTTCCGATCAGGAGGGAAGCTTCAAGGAGCTTTACAAGGCGCTTACAGACGGTGCCAGCTGGCACGTTCCGGATCATTATTACGTTCTGGGTGACCTTGAGGATTATGTTCAGACAAAGCTGAGGGCAAATGCTGACTATAAGGACAGACTGAGCTTTGCAAGAAAGTGCTGGCTCAATATCGCAGGCGCAGGAAAGTTCTCATCTGACAGGACTATTGCGGACTACGCAGAGAATATCTGGAAAATAAAAAGCGTTTGATTTTTGTTCACAGTTATTTAACGGCGGCTGATTAATAAAAAACATCAGGGCTTTTAATAGCTGTTCACGGAGCGATTAACAAAATGTGAAATCACAAATTTGTGCACAAGTGAAAAATCCGTTTTTTTACTCAGGCGTCAGTTTTACTGTAAATAACTGGGAATAAAATCAAGGAAAGGACATAAAATGTTTGCCGATCTGACACAGAAAGAGGGGAAGATACTCCTCTGGATACAGGATAACATCAGAAATGATCTGCTTACGCCGATAGTTAAGGGAATAACGTATTTAGGGGAGGCAGGCTGGTTCTGGATACTGCTTTGCGTAGTGTTTATGGCGTGGAAAAAATACCGCCCGATAGGACTGACCTGTTCGGCATCGCTGGCGATAAGCTTTGTGATAAACTTCATACTGAAGCTGATAGTTGCCAGAACACGCCCATATGAAGCTATAGAAGGACTTACAAGGCTTGTAGGAAAGCAGTCGGATTACTCGTTCCCGTCGGGGCACACATCGGCGTCAATGGCTGTAAGTGTGGTGATGCTGGCGTTGCTGCCGCGAAAATACGGCGTTCCTGCGTTCGTGATAGGTGTGCTGGTGAGCCTTTCAAGGCTTTATGTGGGGGTACACTACCCTACGGACGTGCTTTGTGCTGCGGTGATAGCTGTCTGCGTTGCGATCTGCTGCATAAGGTTCTATAAGAAAAAATATGACGGCGAGCATTAAAACAAGCCCGAGGACGAAACAAGGTCGTTCTCGGGCGTTTTGGTGTTTTGGGCAAAAAAATTGCAGGACTGAAAGCCCTGCGCGAGATAAAATAAAAAAACTATGTGTAGAACAAAAGAAAGGAGACAACAAAACGGATGATTAATCAAATTAATCACCATTTGCATTATAACCTGTTTTAGCAGATTAGTCAAGTAAATTATTTGTTTTTAAGTTCGTTTTCGTAAATTTTCGTTAATCTGCACAATTTTAACTACTCTGTTTTTTGTAAAACATAGGCTATGCTTGAAATTTGCCTTAACTGTTTAAAAATATTAATGTTTGACGCTTATCAATTTTTCGTAAGTAAAAGAGCCGCCGTCACGAGCATTTGCCCGCAACTGCGGCTCTACTGCGGCATCGGAAGGAAGTCTGTGATCTTTTCAGACAAGCAAACCCGTACTCGGAAGCCTGATTGGAAGACAGGCTCCCTTCCCCTGCCGAAGGAGAAAAGGTTCTAGCTTCTTGAGGGGACGAGCTCTCTGTCTCTGAAAAGAAGAGAGATGCACCACACTGCCGATATAGCGACCAGTGTGTAGATCAGGCGGCTGATAACTGCTGCCTGCCCGCCGAACAGATAAGCGACCAGATCAAATCTGAATATGCCTATCAGTCCCCAGTTTACTCCTCCTATTATCAATAGGATAAGCGCTATCCTGTCTAGCATCGGTATTCCTCCTTTGCGTTTTGATGTGTATGTCAAGCCTTAACGGCGTTGTGCTATTATTATTGACACGCAAAATGAGTTTTATTCATTTTTTATTTGGTAAAAAGTACACAAAAATCAGCTGAAAATTCTATACTCACGCCATTTATTTTTACTAGACAAAAAGTCTGCGGTATGGTATAATGACTATATGGGTTTGAGCCGAGCTGCCTTGGCTTAAACGTTTAAGATGTTATTGGAGTGATACTATTGAATAAGATAGAGCTAGGGTTCAGATTCAAGGGCGTTGAATGCGTTAAGCTTCAGACCGGCAGATATATGTGCGTTATAGCGCCGAAAATGGGCTGCTCGGTGCTGAGACTCAGAGATGAACGCAACGGCGTTGAGGTGTTCCGCTACAGAGAGGACTGCACTGCCGACAAGATAAATGAGGCAAGAGAGATATGGGGCCTGCCTACTCTTTATCTGCCGAACAGGTTCGACAACGGTGTTCTGAGGACCTCGGATGAGCTGTACAGGCTGCCGATAAATGAGACGCTTTTTGGAAATTATATCCACGGCTGGGTGCATAAGAGAGAGCACGAGGTAGAATGCTACTCTACAGAGGACGGAAAGTGCGTTCTGGTGACGTCTTACACCTTCGATGAGAAGGACGAGATGTACAAGTACTTCCCTGTGGATTTCAAGATCAGCTACACGTTCACTCTTTCCGACAAGGAGGGATTGACGCAAGAGGTGTATCTGACAAGCAACAGTGACAAGGCGCTGCCTGTTTCGATATGTACTCATACCTGCCTGAACGCGCCGCTCAGAGACGGCGGGCAGGAGGAGTCGATGAGGCTTTGCGTACCGATCGGTGAAAGGTGCGAGCTGGATGACAGGTGCCTGCCGACGCAAAGGCTGCTGCCGCTTGACGACTATGACAAGGAATACAAAAACGGCACAAAGCTGCCGACACTGAACGATATATCTAACGATATGTACACTGCGAAGATGAACAAGCTCGACGGCAAGGACTTTTACGGAGCTTATGTTACAGATCTTGACAGCGGAATAAGGGTGTGCAATGAGGTATCGAAGGAGTATAAGTTCTGGAATATGTGGAACGACAAGGGATTTAACGGATACTTCTGCCCTGAGCCTATGACGGCGATGATAAATGCGCCGAATCTGTCTCTTGACAGGGAGACGTCGGGCTATACAGAGCTTGTGAAGGGTGAGACCTTCAAGTGCAGCCAGAGGTTCTTTGTGCTGGCGGCAGACGAAAAATACTGAGTATATAAGCTTCGGCTTAATATAAATGTGGGGTGTCTTACCTCTGACATCTAACATCTAAAAGAAAGGTGGTCAATCAACTATGAAGTTTGGTTTTTTCGATGACGTGAACAAGGAATATGTCATCACCAACCCGAGGACTCCGTACCCGTGGATAAACTATCTCGGAACACAGGAGTTTTTCTCGCTGATCTCAAACACAGCAGGAGGATACAGCTTCTTCAAGGACGCAAGACTGAGGAGGATAACAAGATACCGTTACAATAACGTGCCTGTTGATATGGGAGGAAGATACTTCTACATCAACGAGGACGGCGACGTATGGAACCCCGGATGGAGCCCTGTAAAGGCTGAGCTCGACAGCTATTCATGTCGTCACGGTATGGGATATACTATAATCAAGGGCGCAAGAAACGGTCTTGAGGCTGAGGTATCGTTCTTTGTACCTCAGAACTATAACGGAGAGGTGCAGAAGGTAGTACTGAAGAACACCTCGGACAAGCCGAAGAGCTTTAAGCTGTTCTCGTTCCTTGAGTGGTGTCTGTGGAACGCTCAGGACGACGGTGAGAACTTCCAGAGAAACTTCAACACCGGTGAGGTAGAGATCGAGGGCTCGACTATCTTCCACAAGACCGAGTACAAAGAGAGAAGAGATCATTTTGCATTCTACACCGTAAATGCTGATGTTGTCGGCTATGATACTGACAGAGAGACCTTTATGGGCAGCGTTTACAACGGCTTTGCTAACCCTGCAACTGTTTTTGAGGGCAAGCCTGCAAATTCTGTTGCTGACGGCTGGTCGCCTGTGGCTTCTCACTGCATAGATGTAAGTCTCGGCGCAGGCGAGGAGAAGACGCTGGTGTTCATTCTTGGTTATGTTGAGAACGGCGAGAACAAGTGGAACGCTGACGGTTCGATGAACAAGAGCAAGGCTTACGAGATGATAGAGGCTATGAACAGCGCTGAGAAGGCTGACAAGGCTCTCGCTGAGCTGAAGGCTTCGTGGGAGGCTCTGCTGGCACAGTATCATGTTGAGACTGCCGATGACAAGCTGAACAGAATGGTAAACATCTGGAATCAGTATCAGTGTATGGTAACATTCAATATGTCAAGGTCTGCTTCTTACTTTGAGAGCGGTATCGGCAGAGGAATGGGCTTCCGTGATTCAAACCAGGATCTGCTGGGCTTTGTTCACCAGATACCTGACAGAGCAAGACAGAGGATACTTGACCTTGCGGCTACTCAGTTTGAGGACGGCGGCTGCTATCACCAGTATCAGCCTCTTACAAAGAAGGGTAACGATGCTATCGGCGGTGACTTCTCCGATGATCCGCTGTGGATGATACTTTCTACTGCTCAGTACATAAAGGAGACAGGTGACTACTCGATACTTGACGAGCAGGTGCCTTACGATAATGACGAGAGCAAGGCTCAGTCGATGATGCATCATCTGAAGATGAGCTTCTGGCACGTAGCTGAGAACGTTGGTCCTCACGGACTGCCGCTTGCAATGAGAGCTGACTGGAACGACTGCATCAACCTGAGCTGTCATTCCGATACTCCCGGTGAGAGCTTCCAGACTTACACATCGCCTAAGTACGGTGAGCAGAAGTTTAGCCGTGTGGCTGAGTCGGTGCTCGTGGCTACAATGATGGCGTTTGTCGGTCCTGAGTATGTTGCGCTTTGCAAGTACAAGGGTCTTGACGATGAGGCTGAGAAGGCTCAGGCTGAGATCGACAAGATGAACAAGAACACTATGGAGCACGCTTTCGACGGCGAGTGGTTCCTCAGAGCATATGATGACTTCGGCAAGAAGATGGGCTCTAAGGAGTGCGAGGAAGGTAAGATATTCATTGAGCCTCAAGGCTTCGCTGTTATGGCAGGTCTTGGCAAGGAGTCGGGCAAGGATATCCTTACTATGAACAGTGTTAAGAAGTATCTTGATACCAAGTACGGTCTTGTACTGAACAATCCTGCATTCACAAAGTATTACAAGGAATACGGTGAGATATCGACTTATCCGGGCGGATACAAGGAGAACGCAGGTATATTCTGCCACAACAATGCGTGGATAATCTGCGCTGAGGCAGCTATCGGCAGAGGCGATCAGGCGTTTGAGTACTATTCAAAGATAGCTCCTGCTTATCTTGAGGATATATCCGATCTTCACAGGACAGAGCCTTATGTATATGCTCAGATGATCGCAGGTAAGGACGCTAAGCGTCACGGTGAGGCTAAGAACAGCTGGCTGACAGGTACTGCTTCATGGAACTTTGTGGCTATATCTCAGTACATACTCGGCTGCATACCTGATTATAACGGACTGAAGATAGATCCTTCTATCCCGCATGACTGGGACGGCTTCAATCTGAGAAGAATGTTCAGAGGCAACACCTACAACATCACTATAAAGAACCCCGAGCACGTTTCAAAGGGCGTTAAGAGCGTTGTTTGCGACGGCGTTAAGGTAAACGGCAATGTTCTGCCTGTATTCGATGCAGGAACAGAGCATGAGGTCGAGGTAATAATGGGTTAACAGCCGCACCTCAATTCTGTTGGTACACAGGTCGGCACAAGGGCCGACACCAATATATTGTTTGAAAGGCAGGTCTTGATCATGGGAAAATTCGTTGTTAAGAAAACAAACACAGGTTTCACCTGGGCTCTTAAAGCAGGTAACGGCGAGGTCATCGCTGTTGGCGGCGAGGTGTTCAGCTCGCTTGCAAGCGCTAAGAACGGCTGCGCAAGTGTTGCTAAGAATGCGCCTGCGGCTGATATTGAGGATCAGACCGCTGAGGGCTTCGAGCAGAAAAAATGCCCGAAGTTTGAGATATATACTGACAAGAAGGGTGAGACTCGTTTCCGCCTTAAAGCTACTAACGGTCAGGTCATAGCTGCCAGCGAGGGATATTCCTCAAAGGCTGCCTGCAAGAACGGCATAGAGAGCGTTAAGAAAAATGCTCCCGATGCTGAGGTAACTGAGGCTGAGGGCTGATACAAGCAAATAAAATGAGTGCTTCTGCCGATAAAAGGCAGAAGCATTTTTTATTGCAGCCCGATATCTGTTTCGGCTGCACGACGGTCAAGCTCTCTGGAATAAGCGTCAAGGATATCGTCTTCGAGCTCACGGCGGAATTGCTTTGTCATCGGGTGGACGATATCACGGAACATTCCGCTGTCATCACGTCTGCTGGGCATGGCGACAAAAAGTCTGTCTGAGCCCTGAACTATCTTGATATCGTGGACTGCGAACATATCGTCAAAGGTTACGCTGACTATGCCTTTTAAGCGCTGCTCATCGAGGAGCTTTCTTATCTTGATCTCGGTAACTGTCATTATGATGTCTCCTTTCGGTTGCCTATGTTATGAATATTGCCGTTATATCGGATTTTATTCAGTTATTGTGAAAGTTTCGCTCAGATGCCTTTACAATTTTAAGATTATGTGATATAAGTGCTCGCCGCACGGCTGGACATCGCGCATAAAACTGAATGATAATATTTTTTTGCACGCTCGGCTTTACATTTCAGAGATTATGTGATATACTATAATAGATTAATTGTATTTTCAAGAAAGGGCGATAATTTTGATAACTAATGAGCAGATAAGCAATATCAAGCACGTTCATTTTATAGGTATAGGCGGTTCGGGAATGTACCCCATAGCACAGATATTCCATTCAAAGGGATATTATATTACAGGATCTGACAATAATGAGACTGACACTTTGCAGGCTGTAAGAAATATGGGGATAGAGGTCTACCTCGGGCAGAGAGCCGAGAACATCGGTGATGCTGACCTTATTATTTACACGGCTGCGATAATGGCTGATAACCCCGAGCTTATCGCGGCAAAGGAAAGCGGCGCTCTCTGCTGCGAAAGGGCAGAGATACTGGGGCTTGTTACAAGCTGGTATGAGAATGCGCTCTGCGTTTGCGGAACTCACGGAAAGACAACGGCATCCTCGATGCTGACACAGATATTTGTTGATGAGGGCAGGGATATCTCCTGCGTGATAGGCGGAAAGCTGCCCAGCATCAAAGGTTCGGGGCTTGCAGGCAAGGGCGACACTATGGTCTGTGAGGCGTGTGAGTTTGAGGATCATTTCCTGAAGCTTTATCCCGATGCGGCAATAATACTGAACGTTGATGCGGATCATCTTGAATATTTCAAGACACTTGACAATATCATAAAAAGCTTCCGCACCTTTGCTGATATGGCGACAAGTGCAGTTATATACAACGGCGATGATCGGAACACCGTCAAGGCTGTGACAGGTGTTGAGGGTAAGGCGATGATAACGTTCGGCTTTGGTGAGGCGAACGATTACCGCGCCGAAATAAAGAGCAAAAAGGGTCTTGTGACGACATTTGATGTGTATTACAGAGGAGAGTTCGTAAGGACACTGAGGATACACGTTCCGGGTGAGCACAATGTGCTCAATGCGCTTGCAGCGGTGGCTGCGGCGAGGTATTCGGGAGTTAACTGGGAGCCGATAGAAAATGGTCTCGATAACTTCTTCGGAGCGATAAGACGTTTCCAGAAGATCGACGAGGTGGACGGCATAACGATAGTTGATGACTACGGTCATCACCCTGCGGAGATAGCCTGCACTCTCAAGGCGGCAAAGGGACTTGATTTCAACAGAGTTTGGGTAGTGTTCCAGCCGTTTACGTATACGAGAACGAAGCTGCTTATGGACGATTTTGCCAGAGCGCTGGAAATAGCGGACATCGCGGTGATAACGGATATTATGGGAAGCCGTGAGAAGAATACTGTTGGGGTATACACCGAGATGCTGGGCGAAAAGACGAAGAACGCAAAATGGTTCTTTACCGAGCACGAGGTAGTTGACAGGCAGAGCTCTGAGCAGAAGGAATACAATTTCAAGCAGTGCGCTGAATATATCACTGAGAATGCCCGTGAGGGAGATCTTGTGATAACTACGGGCTGCGGTGATGTTTACAAGCTGGCAAGGATACTGGCGCAGATGCTGCGTGACAAGCAGAAAGGAAATTGATATGAAGCTTACCGATAATGAGCGGAAGGTGTTTGAATTTATAAAAGAAAGACTGGAGGAGGGATATCCTCCGACGGTGAGAGAGATCTGTGAAAGGTTCGGGTTCAGGTCTACGTCTACGGCACACAGGTATATAAATCTGCTTGCCGACAAGGGACTGCTTGAAAAAGGCGAAAAGCAGAACCGTGCGATCAGGCTTTCGGGCGGAAACGGAATGAAGGTGCCGCTGGTGGGAACTGTTGCGGCAGGTACGCCTATCACCGCTATCGAGGATATAACGGATTATATAAGCTTCCAGCCCGATAAGCATTATCAGGGGCAGCTTTTTGCGCTCAAGGTCAAGGGAGAGTCGATGATAAATGCGGCTATTCTTGACGGAGATACGGTAATTATCGAGCAGGGGCGCGTTGCAGAGAACGGAGATATCGTGTGTGCGCTGGTGGATAACGAATCGGCAACGATAAAGACGTTTTACAAAGAGAACGGCCGTTACAGGCTTCAGCCTGAGAACGATACTATGGAGCCGATCATCGTTGACGAGGTGACTATACTCGGCAAGGTGGTGGCAGTGATGAGGTATCTTGACTGACGGGCAGAGGGAAGCAGATAAAAGCAAAAACAGAGACAACAAAACCATGAGTAAAGAGGAAAGATAAAAATGGCAGAATATTGTACATACTGCGGTATGCAGCTGGAGGAGGGCGCTAAGCTCTGCACGGGCTGCGGCAGGATAGTTGGGATAGAAAATGCCTCGGGAGGGGCAGCGCGGTATACTCAGAGGAGCACACAGGCGCCAAGAAGAGTTTATGAGCACCCTGCAAGGGCGCAGAGGCAGCCGACACAGGCACAGCGCCCTGTAAGACAGCGTCCTGTGCAGCAGAGACCGCCTCAGCAGAGAATGCAGGCGCATAGCCCGACAACTCAGAGAGCGCCGAGGCAGATGCCTGAGGAGCGTGCTGTAAGGCACAAAAAGCAGAGAAAAAGCTCAAAGACAAAAACAATGATAAAAAAGACGGTGCTGACTGTGGTGATAGCAGGAGCTGTTATCGCGGCGGTATATTTTGTGCTGGCTTTTGTGAATATAACGCTCATAAAGCATTCGGGCTACGATTTTGATGTGCCGATGGAGCTTGAGCAGGATAACTATGGAGATGCGGTAGATGTATACTTCGAGGAGGGCAGCTGGAGCTTTAACCTGTTTACGTTTACGGTATCGTATGAGGGTGAGGCACACAACGGAGACAAGTACGAGATGAGCTTCGGGAATGAGGACGGAGAGACCGTTGTTACAGAGCTCAGAGTTAACGGGAAAAAGATCAGGAAAAAAGACATTATGACCCTTTATATCATGGGAATGTTCAATTCAGTAGAGATAAAAACTGACAAATAAAGGAGAAAAAACATGAAAAAGCAGGCTTTTAACCCTTATCTGCCGATAGATGAATATGTGCCTGACGGTGAGCCCCATGTTTTCGGGGACAGGGTATATGTTTACGGCTCTCATGACAAGGAGGGCGGAGAGACCTTCTGTATGCTGGATTATGTAACGTATTCGGCAGCTGTTGATGACCTTGCCGACTGGAGATACGAGGGTGTTATATACAAGGCGGAGCAGGACCCCGACTATGGGAACAGGGATTATATGTATGCTCCAGACTGTGTTCAGGGAAATGATGGAAAATACTACCTGTACTATGCGATGTCGGGAAAGGACGGAGTAGGAGGATACTTCGGGCCGATAAGCGTGGCTGTGAGCGACAGCCCCGCGGGAAAGTTTGAATACCTTGGGTATGTAAGAAATGCTGACGGCTCACCGATGCTTGACTATGTATGCTTTGACCCTGCGGTCATCAATGATAACGGCGCGATAAGGCTCTATTACGGAACACAGTACGGCTTTGAAGAGCAGGACGGAGCTATGGAAAGCAAATGGTTCGTGGAGACGGAATGCTCAATGTTCAACAAAAAGGCTGATGAGATACTCGAAATGGCTGAGAAGGACAGCGTTATGGGACCTGTTACGGTCGAGCTCGGGGACGATATGCTGACCGTAAAAAGCAAGCCGAGACACGTTATACCTTACAAGGTAAAGGGGACTGACTTTGAGGAGCACCCGTTCTTTGAAGGAAGCTCGATAAGAAAGGTCGGAGAGAAATACTATTTTGTATATTCATCACAGCTCAACCATGAGCTTTGCTATGCGGTGAGCGACAAGCCTGACAGAGATTTTAAGTTCGGCGGTACGATAGTTTCAAACGGTGATGTAGGGCTCAACGGCAGAAAAGCTGAGGACAGGCTCAACATGACAGGTACAACGCACGGAAGCATCGAACAGATAAACGGCGAGTGGTATGTATTTTATCACAGGCTGACGCATAAGTCAGACTACAGCAGACAGGGCTGTGCCGAGAAGATAAAGATTGAGGCTGACGGAAGCATAAAGCAGGCAGAGATAACATCGTGCGGACTTAACGGCGGTGCGCTGAGAGCAGAGGGTGGATACCCTGCGGTGATAGCCTGCATTATCACGAACGGACATATGCCTCATGGAACGAACAAGAGACTTGAGGAAAGATTTCCGAATGTGAACCATGCGGAGTATGACGGCAGGACTGAACGCTTTATCGATGAGATATCTGACGGGACAGTTATAGGGTTCAGGTATTTCTCTTTCAACAGTAACACAAAGATCACGCTGACAGTGGATTCTGACAGCGAGGGCGTTTTTGAAGTGATGCAGGAGCTTGACGGCGAGACATCAGGCAGGGTAAGCATCACGACGACAAAAGGCTTTGAAGAGTTCACTGCTGATGTGAGCTTCAAAGACGGCGACAGAGCTCTTTTCCTTAAATACAGGGGCGAGGGTGAGGTCAGACTGAAAAACATATCATTCTGACATTTAGATTATTCAAAGGGGCAAATTTCCAATGGTCAAAAAAGCAGCGTTTTTACTGTTTGCAATGCTGATGATGGCGGTAATACCGTCATTTTCGGTCAAGGCAGCCGCAGCAGAAAAAACGATCAATATTCTCAATTACGGTGCTGACGGAACCGACAACAAAGACGATACTCTGGCGATACAAAAGGCACTGAATGCCGCTCTCAACAGCGATGTGCCGATCAAGGTCGCAGTGCCAAAGGGACGCTATTATGTAGGCGCTCCCGAAGGAATGAGCGCCAGATCGCTGAAAATATTTTCAAATACGACACTTGAGCTTGAAGAGGGAGCAGTACTGTTAAGGTCAAATGAGTCTCCTAATGTTTATCTGCTGTCAACTTCGGGGTACAGCAATATAACTATCAGGGGCGGAACGCTGAGCGCCAATGTTCAGGCAACGAACAGGGCGCGCGGTATAATGTCGCTTCGTGATGTTACGGGACTGACGATAGAGGATGTTGATTTTACGGGCTTCTGCGGGACACACGCTGTGCTGCTCGACGGAGCAGAGGACCTTACGGTAAGAAGGTGTAACTTCAAGGGGTTCAAGAATTTTACGGGAACTGCCGATGAATACAGAGAGCAGACAAATTCGACCTCCTACTGGTCATCTGAGGCGCTGCACATTGATTTTGATGTAGACAACAACAGAACGATAAAAAATGTAAGCGTTTCAGACTGCACCTTTGTGGGGTGCCCCTCGGGTGTGGGTACGCACCATGTATATACGGGCTTCACGGGTGAGAATATCAGCATATTCAACAACACGTTCGTGAGCTGCTATTACAGTGCCTGCAATGCGACCAATTTCAAAAATTTTGACTTTTACGGCAATGTTGCGATAAATACTCCGACTCTGATACATTCTGAAAATGTCAGGGGCAAGATAAGAGACAATTACTCGAACAGCTCGGAGTATTCGCCGAACGGCTACCTCATAGGGCTGATATACACCTTTGGTGTGAATTATCTCGACCTGAACACGCTTGCGCCGATAACGGTGAGCAACAACAGAGAAAGATACTCTCAGCAGCTGAATATGACTAACAGCGCCTCTGTTGAAGTTAGCGGAAATGTGCTGCTGGTGAATAATTATCTCGGGATAGGAGAACCGAGAGAGTGCGGCATAAAGGTATATCAGAAGGCATCTGCAAATGTGCATGACAATATAATATCAAATGCGCCTTATAAGGGCATACTGGCTGATGATGCGTCGGTGAATGTAAGCAGCAACACTTTGGTGAACTGCGGCAGCGGCGTTTACCTGACAGGCTGTCCTGATGCGGTGGTATCGGGAAATAAGATACTGAGCCCTGCTGAAAAAGGCGTGGACGCACAGGGCTGCTACGGGATAAGGATCGTGAGCAATGCGGTATCGGGAACTGGTGACGATGCGATTTATATGTACGGCGGCATCAGCAGCGGTATAGAATCAAACACCGTGACGGGCTGTTCAGGAAACGGTATCAGCGTGCAGGGTCCTCAGGTAAGCAGGATAAACAACAATATCATCACCGAAGCAGAGGGCAATGCCGTTTATCTGAGCGAGGAAGCTCTGGTGTCTGAAATAAAGGGCAATGATCTGTTTTCAAACGAAGGGTATGACCTTTCAGCAGAACAGGGCGCCGAGGCAGCGCTTTTCACAGGGAATACTTCGGATAAGAATGAGGTAGAGCTCATAGGTGAGGAGCACACAGGACAGATAGATGAGAGCAAGGTGCATACACACTCGTTTGTTCTTGAAAAGACCGTGTGGGCGAGCTGCAATAATGCAGGGTACAATGTTTACCGCTGCAGAGACTGCAACATGAGATACAACACAAAGTTCGAGAGGCCTGTGAGCCACAGCTTCAGAACGTATACCGTTGAACCGACATATACCTCGGGCGGATACACTGTCAGCGACTGCAATCTGTGCAAAATGAGCTATACGCACACGTTTACAGAGGCGATTACTCTGAACGATGTAAGCGGTATCAGAGTGCTGGCAACATCGGCCAATGCGGTGAAGATCACCTGGGACAAGGTGGATAATGCTCAGGGCTACTGCGTTTATGTTTACAACAAGAGCCTGAAAAAATGGGAGCACTATAAAAACACCACAGGTAATGTTATGCTGATAAACAAGCTCAATCCCGGCGAGGCGTATGCGTTCACGGTGAGAGCGTTTAAAAAATACGGCGGAAAAACACTGCTTTCGCCGAACTTTGTGAACTTCAAGACCTCTACCAAGCCTGCGAAGTTAAGCTTTACGGTAAAGTCTGAAAAGGCAGGAGAGGCAGCTCTGAGCTGGGACAAGGTTACAGGCGCTACGAGCTATGCTGTGTTCTATAAGACGGCTACATCAAAGTGGGTAAAGATAGCAACGGTGAACAACAAGACCACCTCATATACAAAGACGGGTCTGAAACAGGGCGGGCAGTATTACTTTACGGTAAGAGCCTACAGGACCTATGAGGGAGTTACCTACGGCGGCGACTTTACAGCAAAGGGCATCAAGGCGATAACTGCTGCACAGCAGAAGATATTGGACAAAGCTAAAAAAGCTGTTAAAAAATAAAAACACACCCTCGGACAAAGAGTGAACCGTCCGAGGGTGCTTATTTTTGTTTGTTATCAGTACATTCTTATCTTGCTTGCTATCTCTGCCGAGTGAGAGAGGATAGTAAGGTTTGAGTCGATGTCGGCTTCCTTCATCACAGGGGTGATGAATGCAAGCTCGTTTTCGGGTCTGCCTGCGCGCTCGATATACATAAGCTTGCCGAACATCTCCGAGATCGCGCTCTTGAGGTTTTCTGCATCGTCTGCCTTTATTCTTACATATACGGCAGTCTCGGTCTCCTTGTAGTTTACAACGAAATCCTGGTCCTCGCTTTCCTTCCAGGAGAGAGCAAGAACTCTTTGCTGATGCTTCAGGCAGTCGATGATATCGCCTACTACGGCTGAGGCTGTAGGGAGCTTTCCTGCGCCCTGACCGTAGAAGAGAACATCGCCGACGCCGTCACCCGTAACGGTGATCGCATTATATACATCGTCAACATTTGCAAGCATATTGTCCTTCGGAACGAGTCTCGGGCACACGATAGCGCTTATCTTTCCGTTTTCGAGCTTCTTCACAGAGCCTATCAGCTTTATCACATAGCCTGCATTGCCTGCATACTCAACATCGTCCAGGGTTATCCTTGTGATGCCTGAGCAGTGAACGTGGTCGGGGTAGATGTGCTTGCCGTATGCGAGAGAGCCGAGTATACATATCTTGCGGCAGGCGTCCTCGCCTTCAACATCGGCTGTGGGGTCTGCCTCGGCATAGCCGTTTTGCTGTGCAAGCTTCAAAGCGTCGTCAAATGACATCTGATCTCTTATCATCTTTGTGAGGATAAAGTTCGTGGTGCCGTTGAGGATACCTGAGATCTTGAGTATCTCATTGCCTGCCAGACACTTGTTGAGCGGTCTGATTATCGGTATCCCGCCGCCGACACTTGCCTCAAAAAGATAATTGCAGTTGTGCTCTCTTGCTATCTTCAAAAGTTCGGCGCCTTTTTCAGCAACAAGTGCCTTGTTGGAGGTAACTACGCTCTTTCCTGCTTCGAGGAGCCTTTTTGTGTAGTCGTAAGCGAAAGTGGTTCCGCCGACTACCTCAGCCACTACCTCGATATCCTTATCGTTGAGTATCGTCTCAAAGTCCTTCACCATTCTGTCGGCAAAGGGAGAATCGGGGAAATCTCTGAGATCGAGTATATATTTTATGTCACAGTCTCTGCCGATCTTCTGAGAGATCGACTCTCTGTTTTTCATAAAAAGCTCTACCGTTCCCGAGCCTACAACTCCGTATCCTATCACTGCTACATTCTGCATTTTTCCGTTCCTCATTTCTATTGATTTGAATATTATTCACCTGAGATTATCTTTACGTCAACAACGCCCCTGACCTTGGAGAGCTCGTCTCTCAGCTTGGCAGTTGCAAGCACCTCGTGCTCGAACCTTACTGACAGGGTGACCGTTGCGACAGAATCGATCGGTATATTCTGATTTATCGTGAGAATGTTGGTATCAAGCTCATAAAGCTTTGAGATTATAGACGAAAGAACTCCGCGCTCGTCCCTGAGTATGCAGTAGACCGAAACGATATTGTTGGTGAGCTGCTCCTCATAATTAAATACTGAATCTTTGTATTTGTAGTATGCGCTCCTCGATATGCCGACCTTGCGGCAGGCCTCCGAAGACGTAAGCGCCTCGCCCCTTGCCCTCATCCTTTTAGCATCGAGCACCTTCAGCACGATATCAGGCAGCACCTCAGAGCTTACAATAACAAGCTTTTCGACCTTTTCTTCCATCTGGAGTTCACCTCCGACAAACAGATGTGTGTGAAACAGTTACAAATATAACACTTTTTTGTACTTTTGTCAAGTACATTTGTTTTTGTGTCGAGGTCTTTTTTATCACGGCGATGAGCTGTTATCAAGGGTGCATCAGGTTGATTTGGGAGAAAGCTTGCAAAAAAGTTGTGCCTTTTGTTGAATTTAGTGCAAAATAGCCAAAAAGTATATAAAAAATATTAAAACACAAAATGTTTTCTTGCTATTGGTTTTGAAAAGTTGTAGAATTAAACTATATATAAATATTATCCTGAAAGGGATCACGGATAAGGATGTGACGGTATGGACATCATAGGACAGATCCTTGAGATCGACGCTGAGGCAGAGCAGAGACTTTTGGCTGCCAGAGAGCAGAGCGACAAGCTGCTGGAGGAATGTGCTCAGAAGGAAAAGGAGCTTGAAGAGCAGGCTTCTCAAAGGGCTGATGCTTACAGGCAGGAGCTTGAAAAGACCTCTGAGAGCGGCACTGACGCGCAGACGCTGAAAATAAGGACAGAGGAAAAGACCAGGATCAAAAAGCTCGATGCCGTTTATGAGAGCGAGCACGAGAAATGGGAAGATGAGATCGTCGGGGCGATAATCTCACAGCAGTGAGATGAGCCTGCCGAAAGAGGGTGAGAGCAACGCTTGAATGCTATTCAACAAATGCAACGGTCGCCAAGATAAGGGCGATGCACGGCAGAATGTTTACGGCTGATAATTACCGTGAGCTGATGACCAAAAAAAGCGTGCCCGAGTGTGCCGAGTATCTTTCCAGGACAGAGAGATACCGCAGCGCTTTTAAGGATACTGACCCGAACACCATTCACAGAGGGTATCTGGAGGAGCTTCTCAACAAGGCGAATTTTGACGACTACATCAGAGTCTGTGAGTTTCAGGGTCTGGATTCTATACCCTATTACCGCTTTCTGATATCCAGGCGGGAGATTCAGTGCATACTGCTGATGATAAACAATATAAACTCGGAGCTGGAAAACTCATATCTGAACAGCCTGCCGGGATATATGATAAGAAGGTCAAAGGTGAAGCTTCTGGAGCTGAGCCGCGCAGAGACCTTTGACGAACTTGTAAAGATACTTAAAGGCACTCCTTATTATAAGCCTCTCTCGAAAATAAAGGCTGATCCCGACGGAAAGGTCGATTATACAGCCTGTGAGCTTGCTCTCAGAAAAGATGATTTTGAAAAGCTCATAAAATATGCTGAGGACGTATTCATCGGCAGTGAGGAGAGAGAGCTCAAGGAGATAATCTATTATGAGATAGACTCCACCAACATCATCAATGCCTACAGAATGAAAAAATATTTCGGCTACAGTGCCGAAAAGATAAAAAACAGCATAATCAACATCTCGGGAAGACCAAAGGGCAGGATACAGAAGTATTATGAGCTCGACACCCCCGAGCAGATGCTTGATTGGATAGAGAATTCAAAATTCGGCAAATGTGACAGAGACACCGATGTTATCGAAACAAGGATAATGCAGGCCAGATACAGGTGGCTCTCTCATGTGCTGGCGGGAACGACCAGCGCGCCTGTTGCGCTTTATGCGTTTGTAAGGCTTTGCTATATTGAGGAAAAAAATCTGGTGCATATCATAGAAGCGATAAGATACGGGGCGGATACCTCGGTGCTTGAAAAGGATATGCTTATATTCTGAAGAAAGGAAAAAGGTCAGCTATGGCGATTGAGAAAATGTCTCTCGTAAGCATAACGGGAGATATGGAGGAGCTTGACGATGCCCTGCAAAAATGCTGCGACAGCGGTTTCTTCCATATAGAGCCTGCCTTTTCGGGCGGTGAGGGCAGAGGGCACTTGCTCAATGAGAAAAATGAGTATGAAGCTATCCTTAAAAGGCTGTCACAGTTTGTCACCTATGTAGGGCTGACGCCCGTGGAGACAGACCACAGCTCTCTTTCTGCAAAGAGCCCCGATGAGCTTTCGGCTATGTGTGATGAGCTTGAAAATGAACTTGCGGCGCTTAAAGACAAAAAGCAGGAGGACGACCAGAGGATATCTGAGCTTTCGGCGGCACAGATACAGATAGAGCATCTTAAAGGAATGAACAGTGATTTTCAGCAGCTGTTTTCCTGCAAGTATGTAAGTGTAAGGATAGGGCGGCTGCCGATAGATAACTATTCAAAGCTTGAGTATTATAATGAGAACTTCTTCTTTGTTCCGTTTGAGACGTCGGAGAACTTCTGCTGGGAAATGTATTTCTGCCCCGAGAGCGAGAAGGAGCTCATCGACGATCTGTTCAGGAGCATGTACTTTGAGCGCATAATGCTGCCGAGGTACGTCTCGGGAAATGCAGATGAGGCGCTTGCAAGGATAAATGATGAGCTGAAAGAGCTGAAGGCATCTTCTGCGGAGACGGATAAGAAGATATCGGATTTCAGAAACAGCCGTGAGAAGGAGCTTCAGGTGCTGTTCTCAAAGGTGAGATTTCTCAGTGACAGCTTTGAACTGCGGAGAAATGTCGGTGCCATAAACGGTAGAATAGGCAACAGAGCCTTTATGATAAAGGGCTTTATCCCGAAGAAAAGAGAGGATAAGTTCTCGGAGCTGTTCAAGCAGCTGGAGACCACTACGGTAACGTATATGCCTGCGGACGCTGATGCTTCATGTACGCCGCCTACGATGCTCAAGAACAACTTCCTGACAAGACCTTTCACCATGATGGTGGAGATGTACGGCCTGCCAGAATACGACGGCATAAACCCGACGGCATTCGTCGCACTGACCTACACGCTGCTGTTCGGAATAATGTTCGGTGATCTGGGACAGGGACTGGTGCTGTTTCTTGGAAGCATACTGCTGAACAAAAAGCTCGGTGCCAAGGCCGCAGGAATGGTAAGGCGAGTTGGACTTTCAAGTATGGTGTTCGGAACGCTTTATGGATCGTTCTTCGGGTATGAGGAGCTTCTCGATCCCGTGTTCGAGAACTTAGGAATAGATTTCCTGCCGCTGAAGGTGTTCAGACAGACGAATTTCATACTTATAACTGCGGTGGGCATAGGTATCGCGCTGATAGTTATATCAATGCTTCTGAACATATACGCAGGGTTCAAGAAAAAAGACTACGAAAAGGCGATATTCGGCTGCAACGGCATTTGCGGACTTATCTTCTACTCCTCCGTTATAGTCGGAGTTGTAGGCAGCATAATGTTCGATATGAAGATAATGTCAACACCGTTCGTAATATGCCTGATCGTGATACCGCTTATCTGTATATTCTGCCGTGTGCCGTTTGCGGCTGCGGTGAAGTATAAAAAACTGCAGCTCTCCGAGGACGGAGAAAAGATGACGATAGGAAACTTTATCGTTGAGAATTTCTTCGAGATGTTCGAGTTCGTGCTGAGCTATGTATCGAACACGATGTCCTTCCTGAGAGTCGGAGGATTCGTCCTCTCGCACGCAGGTATGATGCTCGTCGTTATGACGCTTATGGACGGCGCCAGCGCTGTGGCACAGCCGATAGTGCTTGTCATCGGAAACCTGTTTGTTATGGCAATGGAGGGTATGATCGTGGCTATCCAGATAATCAGGCTGGAATTCTACGAGATGTTCTCAAGGTTCTATGACGGCGGTGGAAAGCCGTTCGAGCCAATAAGTCTTAAATTCTCGGCTCAGGTCGAGCAGTAAATATAATGGAGGAATAACTTATGCTTATCTATTTTACACTTCCGCTCATCGCGGTATTGCTTCTTCTCGTACCGTTCGCTTTTATGGCTAAGAAGATCAGAAGCGGAAAGTCGCCAAAGGGTGCCTTTATCGGAAACCTCTGCACATTTGCAGGTATAATGCTGGCAGCTTTCATCGTGCCGATAGGCAACTTTGTAAGCGCTGCATCTGAGGAGAGCACGAAGGCTGCACTTTCTACAGGTACAGGTCTCGGATACCTTGCTGCTGCACTTGCAGTAGGTCTTTCATGTATCGGTTCTGGTATCGCTGTTGCAGCAGGTGCTCCTGCGGCTATCGGCGCTACAAGTGAGGATCCGAAGAACTTCGTCAAGGCACTTATCTTCGTCGTTCTCGGTGAAGGTATCGCCCTTTACGGACTGCTCATCTCTATCCTTATCATCTCCAATATCGGAGGCTAAAAAAGGAAAGGTCTTTATGAGATTTTATCTTATCAGTGACAATATAGATACCCAGATGGGTATGAGGCTTGCGGGGATAGAGGGCGTTGTCGTCCATACTCCCGAGGAGGTCTCGGGTGCGCTCGATGAGGCTATGAAAATGGAGGACGTGGGCGTTATACTTATGACTGACCTTGCAGTAAAGCAGTGCCGCGAGAAGGTGTATGAGTATAAACTGACGTCAAAAAAGCCCCTCATAGTTGAGATACCCGACAGACACGCTACCTCAAAAATTTCCGATACCATATCCCGCTATCTTTCGGAGGCGGTAGGTATCAAGCTCTGATAAAGGAGGCTACTTGCATTGAATATCAATGAGACCGAAAAGCTCGAACGCTTCAGGCAGGCTGTGTTCGATGAGGCAGACCGGAAAGCGCGTGATATAACCGAGGCTGCCGAGCTCGAATATAAGAACAGGCTCGATGAAGCGCAGAACAACGCTGCGCAGAGCGAACAGGATGCTAAAAAAGAAGCCGACAGAGCTATGCAGGATAGACAGCTCAGAGAGGTATCTGCTCAGAGGATAGGCTCTCAGAGAAATGTTCTTATCCACAGGGAGGAGCTTATCGAGAGGGTGTTCTCGAATGTCAGACAGAAGCTGGCTGATCTGAGAAAAACAGATAAATACAAGGCATATCTCAAACAGAAAGCAACGCTTGCATGGGGCGAATACCCCGAATTCAAGGGCACGGCTTATCTTGCGCCCGAGGATATGAAATATGCTGATGTGTTTGACGGCTTTGAGGTGAAAGAACGCGACGGTATAGAGCTCGGCGGCGTGCTTATCGTCTATGATGAGCAGGGCATAGCGCTTGACAATACCTTCGATTCTGCCTTTGAGGAGCAGAGAGCTCTTTTCTCAAACAGGTCTGAACTGGCGCTCTGATACGGGAACTACTGTGCGGTGAGCACTCTCACTAAGGAGAATATACATGGATGTGATCTATTCAATAAACGGACCTGTAGTAAAGGTGGCGGATACCAAGACCTTTATGATGCAGGAAATGGTATATGTCGGCGATAAAAGACTGATCGGCGAGGTCATCAGAGTTGAGACCGACTTCACTACCATACAGGTGTATGAGTCTACAACGGGGCTGAAGCCGGGTGAGCCTGTAGAATCTACGGGCGCGCCGATGTCGGCAACGCTTGCCCCGGGAATAATAACGAATATTTTTGACGGTATCGAAAGACCGCTGAGAACACTCTCGGAGATGTCGGGTGCGTTCATTGCGGACGGTGCCAATATTCCCAGTGTTGATACACAAAAGGAATATAAGGTGGATATCTGCGTCAAGGAGGGCGATAGGCTCTCGGCAGGAGATATCTACTGTACCTGCCCTGAGACTCCCGTAGTTGAGCACAGGTGTATGGTGCCCCCGCTTTCAAAGGGCGGAGAGGTCATCTGGACAGCGAAAAACGGCTACTATAAGGTGAACGATACTGTAGTTAAGATAAAGGACAGCGCAGGCAGAGTGACAGAGCTCAGCCTTATGCAGAAATGGCCTATCAGAACGCCCAGACCCTGCAAGAACAGACTGCCGATAGACAGACCCCTTGTTACCGGTCAGCGTATAGTTGATACTATACTGCCTATCGCAAAGGGCGGCACGGCTGCTATTCCGGGAGGCTTCGGTACGGGTAAGACGATGACGCAGCACCAGCTCGCTAAATGGTGCGATGCGGACATAATCGTATATATCGGCTGCGGTGAGCGCGGCAACGAGATGACGCAGGTACTGGAGGAATTCTCCGAGCTTATAGACCCGAGAACACAAAAGCCCCTGACAGACAGAACAGTGCTCATAGCTAACACCTCCAATATGCCTGTGGCAGCGCGTGAAGCGTCTATCTACACGGGTATCACGCTGGCTGAGTACTACAGAGATATGGGTTATCACATAGCTATAATGGCAGACTCAACTTCAAGATGGGCTGAGGCTCTGAGAGAGATATCGGGACGTCTGGAAGAAATGCCTGCGGAAGAAGGCTTCCCTGCATATCTGCCTTCACGTATATCTGAATTCTATGAAAGGGCAGGCTATGTTGAGACCCTGAACGGAAAAGAGGGCTCAGTAACTATAATAGGTGCGGTATCACCTCAGGGCGCTGACTTCTCGGAGCCTGTTACACAGAACACAAAGAGATTTGTAAGGTGCTTCTGGGCACTGGATAAGTCTCTTGCATATGCAAGGCATTACCCTGCGATAAACTGGACCACGAGCTATTCGGAGTATACTGAGGACCTCGGCGCTTACTATAAAGACAGGGTCGCTGACGACTTCATGGAGGTAAGGCAGGAGATATCCAATATCCTTGTTGAAGAAAACACTCTTATGGAGATAGTAAAGCTTATGGGTGCAGACGTTCTGCCCGACGATCAGAAGCTGCTCATCGAGACCGCCAGAGTGGTAAGAGTAGGCTTTTTACAGCAGAACGCTTATCATAAGGACGATACCTATGTTCCGCTTGAAAAGCAGTACCTTATGATGAAGCTGATACTGAGCTTCTATGAAAAATCAAAAAATGCCCTTGAGCACGGCTTTACGGCACAGCAGGCGCTTTCGCTCGGCTGGGCTGATAAGCTTGTCAAGATGAAATACGATATCCCGAACGATAAGCCCGAGCTGTTCGGAGATTATGAGCTTGAAATGAGAGCCGACTATGAAAAGCTGATCGGAGGTGCCGCTGAGTGAACGTAAAGTATATCGGACTGAGCGAGATAAACGGCCCTCTGGTAGCGCTGGAGAACGTAAGCGGTATCTCTTATGACGAGATGGCTGAGATAAGGCTCGATGACGGAACAAAAAGACTTGCCAGAGTGGTTGAGGTAGATAAGGGCAGAGCTGTGCTTCAGGTGTTTGAGGGCACAAAGGGTCTCTCTCTTGTGAACACGACTACCAAGTTTGAGGGAAGAAGTATGCAGCTGCCGCTGTCCACCGAGATGCTCGGCAGGATATTCAACGGTGCGGGCAAGCCTATCGACGGCCTCGGAGATATCTTCCCCGAAAAGACAGGCGATATAAACGGTGCTCCTCTTAATCCCGTTATGAGGACGTATCCGAGAAACTATATTAATACGGGCATAAGCTCGATAGATGCCCTGATGACCCTTATCAGAGGTCAGAAGCTGCCGATATTCTCGGGTTCGGGTCTTTCGCACAACAAGCTTGCCGTTCAGATAGTAAGACAGGCGAAGATAGCTGATGAGAACGGACAGGACTTTGCGATAGTTTTCGGCGCTATGGGTGTTAAGAATGACGTTGCCGATTATTTCAGAAGAAGCTTTGAGGAATCGGGAGCGCTTGAAAGAGTCGTAATGTTCCTGAACCTTTCAAATGACCCTATCATCGAAAGGATACTTACTCCAAAGGTAGCTCTTACCTGTGCAGAGTATCTCGCTTTCGAGCATGATATGCACATTCTTGTTATTCTGACGGATATGACCTCCTATGCCGAGGCTTTGAGAGAATTCTCGTCGTCAAAGGGTGAGATACCCGGAAGAAAAGGCTACCCCGGATATCTGTATTCGGATCTTGCGTCTATCTACGAGAGAGCAGGCATCGTCAAGGGCGCAAAGGGCTCTGTAACGCAGATACCTATTCTTACGATGCCGAACGATGATATCACTCATCCTGTGCCCGACCTTACAGGCTACATCACCGAGGGTCAGATAGTTCTTGACCGAAACCTCGATCAGACAGGCGTTTATCCTGCGGTATCGGTGCTGCCGTCGCTGTCAAGACTTATGAAGGACGGTATCGGCGAGGGCTTTACCAGAGAGGATCACCAGATGGTATCGAACCAGCTGTTTGCGGCGTACGCAAAGGTGCAGGACGCAAGGAGCCTTGCTTCCGTTATCGGTGAGGAGGAGCTTTCGGATACTGATAAGGCATATTTGAAATTCGGAGACCTTTTTGAAAAGCATTTTATAGATCAGGGCTTTGATGTCAACAGAACTATAGATGAAACGCTCGACCTGGGCTGGCAGCTTCTTTCTACCCTGCCCAAGAGCGAGCTCGACCGTGTTGATGATGAGCACCTTGAAAAGTATTACAGCGCCGAAAAGGCAGCACAGTATTTTTCGGAAAACTGACAGGAGGTGAAGCCCCGTGGCTGAGCAGCAGGTCTTTCCGACCAAGGGAAATCTGATATCATCAAAAAAGGCCCTGCAGCTGGCGGCGCTGGGCTATGAGCTCCTCGACAGAAAAAGGAGCATACTGATAAGAGAGCTTATGAGCCTTGTCGATAAGGCAGGAGAGCTCAGGGGCAGTATCGAGGAGACCTATGTTGAGGCATATTCCGCTTTGCAGCTTGCAAACATCACAATGGGAGTTATAACCCCTTACGCTGCCTGTATACCTGTTGAAAAGGGGCTGAGCCTTGACTCAAAAAGCGTTATGGGCGTCGAGCTCCCGACAGTAACTCTGGAGCAGAAGCTGCCTGATGTTACCTACGGCTTCTCGCAGACGAGCTCTCAGCTGGACGCTGCATTTCTGGCGTTCGAGAAGGTAAAGCAGATAACCGCAGAGCTTGCCGAGGTCGAAAACAGCATCTACAGACTTTCAGTGGCAATAAGAAAGACTCAGAGAAGAGCAAATGCTCTGCAAAACATTATTATACCCAGAAACGAGAGGATAGTTAAGTTCATCACAGATTCTCTCGAAGAGAAGGACAGAGAGGAATTCTCACGGATGAAGGTCATCAAGGCGCAGAAGCTCAAAAAAGCGTCGGGTTGAAAAACGATAGAAAAGAGGGGAACAAAAATGACTGAGCTTTTGGGAAGACTGTTCAGAAATTACTGGATACTGAGCGTGTTCTGCATAGTTCTGGGGATAGCGCTGATAGTGGATCCCGAGTTCTTTTCCCAGTCGATAAGCTGGGTGGTCGGCGGACTGTTCGCGGCATACGGTGTGGTATACCTTATAAGGTATTTCATTGATTCGGGTGAGAACAACTTCGGCTTTGATCTTGTCAGAGGTATAGTGCTTGTGGCTATAGGCGTCTTTCTGATAGTCAGGCGTGAATTTATCCCGAACGTTATCGCGATAGTTACGGGCTTCTATATGCTTATAAGCTCGATAGTTTCTCTCCAGAATAACCTGAGAGTTAAAAAAGCAGGGTTTGAAGGCTGGCAGGCAGGAGTTGTTTTCTCTCTGATAACGCTGGCGGGCGGCTGTGTGCTGATATTCAATCCGCTTATGGGTCAGAAGATAGCTATGACGCTGCTGGGCGCTGCACTTCTTGTTACGGGCATATCAAATACAGCGAGCTGCTTCAGAGCTTCAAGAAAGCTTAAAAAGATCAGAAAGATGGCAGGCTCGGGAGAGCTGGTGCGTTATGAAGGCTCACGGCGCAGCGGGAGCGGCAAGGACGACTATATAGATATATGAAGCCTGTCGTTTTTTCAGTGGTAAAATAATCACAAAAAATCTGATAAAATCCCTTTGGATTTGTGAAAATGCAAAAATGTTTGAAAATCGCTTGACAAAATCAGGCTTTGGGTCTATACTTGTAAATGTAAACAGCAATGGCGCTGTGGACTTAATGTTCACGGCGCCAGTTTTATTAGCTGAATATTCAAAACAGGAGGAATTTGTATGTCGAATGTACCTGAATTCTTTGGCGCAGACGTTTTTAACGAGGCTGTGATGAGAGAAAGGCTGCCAAAGGCTACCTTTAAGGCTTTGAAGAAAACTATTGATAACGGTGAGGCTTTACAGCCTGAGGTCGCTAACATAGTTGCAAACGCTATGAAGGACTGGGCGGTCGAAAAGGGCTGCACACATTATACTCACTGGTTCCAGCCTATGACAGGTCTGACAGCAGAAAAGCACGACAGCTTTATCTCGCCTACCGAAGACGGCCATGTTATCATGGAATTCTCGGGTAAGGAGCTTATAAAGGGTGAGCCCGACGCATCGAGCTTTCCTTCGGGCGGACTGAGAGCCACCTTTGAGGCAAGGGGCTACACAGCCTGGGATCCGACCTCCTATGCTTTTATAAAATGTAACACTCTTTGTATCCCGACGGCTTTCTGCTCTTACAGTGGTGAGGCTCTTGACAAGAAGACCCCTCTGCTGAGATCAATGGAGGCAGTCAACAAGTCTGCACTCAGAGTGCTCAAGCTGTTTGGCTCCGATGCTACAAGAGTTATGGCAAATGTAGGTCCAGAGCAGGAATACTTCCTTATCGACAGAGAGATGTACTCTCACAGAAAGGACCTCATTTTTGCAGGCAGAACTCTCTTCGGCGCACCTGCTCCAAAGGGACAGGAGCTTGAGGATCACTACTTCGGAACGATCAAGACGAGAGTTCAGGCTTATATGAAGGATCTTGACGATCAGCTCTGGAGACTGGGCGTTTATGCAAAGACCAAGCACAACGAGGTAGCGCCTGCTCAGCATGAGCTCGCACCTATCTTCGGTACCGCAAACATTGCTACCGACCACAACCAGCTGACTATGGAGATCATGAAGAGAACGGCCAGAAAGCACGGCTTCAAGTGCCTGCTCCATGAGAAGCCGTTCGCAGGTATCAACGGCTCGGGCAAGCACAATAACTGGTCTATCTCTACAAACACAGGTGTTAATCTTCTTGATCCCGGTAAAACTCCTGCCGAGAATGCACAGTTCCTGTTGTTCCTCACAGCTGTTATCAAGGCAGTCAACGATTATCAGGACGTTCTCAGAGCAAGCGTTGCTTCCGCAGGCAACGACCACAGACTCGGTGCTAATGAGGCGCCTCCTGCTATCATTTCTATCTTCCTCGGCGATGAGCTCACAGGTATCCTTGACTCTATCGTAAACGGCGTTAAGTATGAGGGCAAGAGAGTAGAAATGGAGATCGGTGTTGACGTTCTGCCTCACTTCCGTAAGGATACTACCGACAGAAACAGAACTTCACCTTTCGCTTTCACAGGCAATAAGTTTGAGTTCAGAATGCCGGGCTCCAAGCTTTCTGTAGCCGGTCCGATGACTGTACTGAACACTATCGTTGCAAAGGTTCTCGATGACTTTGCTGAGGTCCTTGAAAAGGCCGATAACTTCCAGGACGCACTTGATGACCTCATCAAGGCAACTATCAAGGATAATCAGGCTATCATCTTCAACGGCAACGGCTATTCCGATGAGTGGCCTGCTGAGGCTGAGAAGAGAGGTCTGCTCAATCTGAGATCAACTCCCGAGGCTGTGCCCACATTCGTAGCACCTAAGAATATTGAGCTGTTTGAGAAGTACGGCGTTTATACCGAGACCGAGCTCCATTCCAGAGTTGAGATCCTCCTCGATGAGTATTGCAAGACCCTTAATATTGAGGCTCTGACTATGATAGATATGGCAAAGAAGGATATCCTTCCTGCTGTTGCAGCATATATCAAGGAGCTTGCTAAGACTGCTGAGCTTGCAAAGGGCTGCGGCGCCGTTACCGAGTTTGAGGACGATATGGTGAAGAGGCTTTCATCTCTTGCAAGCCAGACCTATAAGAAGCTCGGCGCTCTTGAAGAGGTAACTCATAAGGCTCACGAGATCGAGGATGTTCAGGAGCTTGCAAACTATTACCATGATACGGTGTTCGTTGCAATGGGTGAGCTCAGAGCTGCTGCCGATGAGATAGAGACTCTCGTCGGAGAGAAGTACTGGCCATATCCTACATACGGAAAGCTTCTGTTCTATGTAAACTGATATCGATAAAAAAGGCGCTCCTGTTGAACAGGAGCGCCTGATTTGTGCATTGTTGCTAAAAATGCGTGGAAAAGTTTAGAAAAATTCTCTGCGATAAAAATGGAATGTCGCTTGAAAAAGTTGGGGAAGTGTGCTACAATAATACTTGCGTGACTGCACGTTGTATCCGTTTGGATACGAAAGATATGCGATGAAACGGAAGGTTGCTGACGGTGCGTCAGGGAATTTCCGCGGAGTATGTCCGATTTTAAACCGGGCGACTGTAATACCGAACACAGTATGTGCTTATGCTTCTTGCGAGGGCAGGTGACTGCTTTGGCGTGGGTGCGGCTGTCTGTGTGAGCTGTTTTGGAGTCCGAAAGCCTGTATGGATTTTCGGATTATTTTATTGAGACAGATAGGGAACACACGGCAGAGTGTAAATCGTAAAAAGGCGGTTTGAGAGTATTACAGAGGCTTTTGGAATGGAAACCGGGTCAGTTGTGTGAGCGGTCGGGTCGATATACTATATATTGTGTTAGACTGATGCTAACGAACGTTCATACAATTGACTGAGGCTTTCGTTCCGAGAGCCGCCCCCTAACAATTAAAGCACTAAGGAGGCGATTTAAGTGGCAGTCAATGAGAAGATCAGGATCAAGATCAAGGGTTATGAGCACGCTGTAGTAGATGCGGCAGCTGCAAAGATCGTAGAGGCGATCAAGCGTTCGGGCGCACAGGTATCGGGACCTATCCCGCTTCCTACCGACAAGGAGATCGTAACTATACTGAGAGCTGTTCACAAGTATAAGGACAGCCGTGAGCAGTTCGAGCTCAGAACACACAAGAGACTGATCGATGTTATCAGACCTACAAAGGAGACAACATCGGCGCTCGAAAATCTTGAACTTCCTGCAGGCGTAAACATCGTAATGGAGATCAAGTAATCTCCAAACGAGATCGCAGAGAGCTGATCTCGGAAACCATGTAACGCGCAGGTCATGTCGGGAGACCGACCAATAACCAAAGGAGGAAAAACAATGCAAAAGGGAATCATCGGAAAGAAGATCGGTATGACACAGATCTTCGATGAGGCAGGAAAGGTAGTTCCTGTAACTGTTATCGAGGCGGGTCCGTGCGTAGTCGTACAGAAGAAGACTGCGGAAAATGACGGATACGAGGCTGTTCAGCTTGGCTTCGGTGACATCAGAGCAAAGAGAGTTAACAAGCCTCTCCAGGGTCACTTCAAGAAGGCAGACGTTGCAATGAAGAGAACTCTGAAGGAATTCAGACTTGACGACATCTCGGCTCTTAACGTAGGCGACATCGTAAAGGCTGACACATTTGCTGAGGGCGACATCGTTGATGTAAGCGGAACCAGCAAGGGTCACGGATTTACAGGCACGATCAAGCGTCACAACTTCGCAAGACTTAAGGAAACTCACGGTACAGGCCCTGTTCACAGACACGCAGGCTCAATGGGCGCATGCTCATCGCCTTCGAGGATATTCAAGGGCAAGGGTATGCCCGGACAGTACGGTAACGTTAAGGTGACTGTACAGAACCTCAAGATCATGAAGATCGACGCAGAAAATAATCTTATTGCAGTAAAGGGAGCGATTCCGGGCCCTAAGAACGGCACCGTAACCATTACCGACTGCGTTAAGAAGGCTTAGTGGAAGGAGGAAGTATTATGTCACAGATCTCAGTATTTGACATGAAGGGCGTAAAGGTAGCCGACACTGAGCTTAACGATGCGATATTCGGCATCGAGCCAAACAAGACGATTTTACACGCGATGGTAGTTAATTATCTTGCAAACCAGAGACAGGGCACACAGTCCACACTTACCAGAACAGAGGTAAGAGGCGGCGGTAGAAAGCCTTGGAGACAGAAGGGTACAGGCCATGCAAGACAGGGCTCGATCAGAGCTCCTCAGTGGGTACACGGCGGTGTTGCACTTGGCCCTAAGCCGAGAGATTACAGCTATTCGCTCAATAAGAAGGAAAAGAGGATCGGAATGAAGTCCGCTCTCTCTGTAAAGGTAGCTGACGAGAACCTCGTTGTTGTTGATGCTATCAAGACAGAAGAGTTCAAGACCAAGACAATGGTCGAGATGCTCAAGGCTCTTGGAGTTGAGGGCAAGGCACTTATCGTTACCGCTGAGAGCGATCTCAAGGTAATAAAGAGCGCTGCAAACATTCCGGGCGTTAAGACAGCTACAGTAAACACACTTAATGTTTACGACATAATGAACTATGATAAGTTCATCGTATCTTCAGATGCTGTCAAGAAGATCGAGGAGGTATATGCATAATGAGAGCTGCTCAGGATATTATTATCACACCCGTTATCACTGAGGATTCTATGGACAGACTCCAGGATAACAGATATACCTTCAAGGTTGCCAAGGACGCTAACAAGATCGAGATAGCTTCGGCTGTTGAGGAGCTTTTCGGCGTTAAGGTAGCAAAGGTAAACACAATGAACGTAAAGGGCAAGCAGAAGAGAATGGGCAGAAGCGTTGGCTACCGCCCCGACTGGAAGAAGGCTATCGTTACTCTCGAGGGCGATAAGACTATTGAGTTCTTCGAGGGACTTTACTAATTGACCCTGTCCCGTGTAAGTACGTCAGACCGAGCACTGCACGGTGAGCTTCGGCGAGGCGGCGAGGGCTGCTCGTGTGCGGCGCATTGAGAGAATGAGCTTAAAGCTTATCTCTGTGCGGCTGCGGTAAATTCCGCCGAGCGTATGTATGGAAGGTATGAGCCTTTCGCAAAACTTTATTAAGGAGTTGAATTTCTAATGGCAATAAAGAGCTATAAGCCGACCACAGCAGGAAGACGTGGAATGACCGTTACAGATTATTCCGAGCTTTCCAAGGTCGAGCCCTGCAAGTCTCTGCTCGAGCCTCTGAAGAAGAAGTCGGGCAGAAACAGCTACGGCAGGATCACCGTTCGCCACAGAGGCGGCGGTGAGAGAAGAAAATACCGCGTTATCGACTTTAAGAGAAATAAGATGGGTATGGACGCTAAGGTAACTACTATCGAGTACGATCCTAACAGATCCGCGTTCATCGCACTTCTCGAGTATGAGGACGGAGAGAAGAGATACATCATCGCTCCCTACGGCCTCAAGGTCGGCGATGTTGTAAGATCGGGACCCGACGCTGATATCAAGCCCGGAAACGCTCTTGCAATGATCAATATCCCTGTGGGTACATTCATCCACAACATCGAGCTCTACCCCGGAAAGGGCGCTCAGCTCGTTCGTTCCGCAGGCAACATGGCTCAGCTTATGGGTAAGGAAGGCAATTACGCCCTCATCAGACTTCCTTCGGGCGAGATGAGAAGAGTTCCCGTAAACTGCATGGCAACTGTCGGACAGGTAGGCAATATCGACCACGAGAACGTTAACATCGGTAAGGCAGGAAGAAAGCGCCACATGGGCTGGAGACCGACCGTAAGAGGATCGGTAATGAACCCCTGCGATCACCCGCACGGAGGCGGTGAGGGACGTGCTCCTATCGGAAGACCGTCGCCTGTTACTCCTTGGGGTAAGCCTACAATGGGTTATAAGACACGCGCTAAGCATCATCGTTCCGATAAGTTTATCGTAAAACGCAGAAACGGTAAGTAATTTGAGAGGAGGAAGATGATCAATGGGTAGAAGTGTCAAGAAGGGACCTTACGTACAGGAGGCCCTCTATAAAAGAGTAGTCGCAATGAACGACGCAGGTGAGAAGAAGGTGCTCAAGACTTGGAGCAGAGCTTCGACGATCTTCCCTGAGTTCGTTGGTCATACATTCGCAGTTCATGACGGAAGAAAGCACGTTCCGGTATATGTTACTGAGGACATGGTTGGTCATAAGCTGGGAGAGTTTGCTCCGACAAGGACATATAAGGGTCACGCCGGATCAAAGACCTCTAATAACGGTAAGTAAGCGGAAGGAGGAAACGTGATGGAAGCAAAGGCAATTCTGAGAACTGCTCGTATTGCTCCCCGTAAGGTGCAGATCGTTCTGGACCTTATCAGAGGAAAGGATTACGAAGTCGCAACGGCTATCGTAAAGAATACGCCAAAGGCTGCAAGTGAATATCTTGAGAAGCTTCTGAAGTCCGCTGCTGCAAACGCTGAGAACAATCATAACATGGATAAGAACAATCTCTATGTTTCTGAGTGTTATGTTTGCCCGGGACCGATAATGAAGAGGATCAGACCAAGAGCACAGGGCAGAGCCTACAGGATCTTCAAGAGGACATCGCATATCACCGTTGTTCTCAAGGAAAAGGAATAACTGAAAGAGGAGGTAAATCATGGGACAGAAAGTAAATCCGCACGGACTTCGCGTCGGTGTGATAAAGAATTGGGATTCCCGCTGGTTTGCAGATAAGGGCACTTTCGGTGATACGCTTGTTGAGGATTATAACATTCGTAAGTTTATTATGAAGGATCTTAACAGAAGATCCAAGAATCCTTCGGATAAGTGCGTTTACGCAGGTGTTCCCAAGGTAGAGATCGAGAGATTCACAGGCAAGGACGGAGCTGAGAAGGTAAGACTTCATATCCACTGCGCTAAGCCCGGTATCGTTATCGGCAGAGGCGGAGCAGAGATCGACAAGCTGCGTGCAAGCCTTGAAAAGATGATAGGAAAGAGCGTTGCTATCAATATCGTCGAGGTGAGACAGCCCGACCTTAACGCACAGCTCGTTGCTGAGAAGATAGCGCATGACCTCGAGGACAGGATCTCGTTCAGAAGAGCGATGAAGCAGTCCATCGGCAGAGCTATGAAGCTCGGCGCAAAGGGCATCAAGACAAGAGTTTCAGGAAGACTTGCAGGTGCCGAGATAGCAAGAGCAGAGACCTATCATGAGGGTACTATCCCGCTGCAGACGATCAGAGCCGATATCGACTACGGCTTCGCTGAGGCAAACACCACTTACGGTAAGCTCGGCGTAAAGGTATGGATCTACAGAGGCGAGGTCCTCAAGGGTGAGGTAGCTGCCTCCGATAAGAGAGACACAGCCGATAAGAAGAGAAGGCCCCGCAGAGATGACAAGAGCAAGGACAATCGCAGGGCATACAATAAGGCTCGTGATATGAAAAGAGAAGGAGGTAACGATTAATGCTGCTTCCAAAGAGAGTTAAGTTCAGAAAACAGCACCGCGGCAGAATGACCGGTAAGGCGCTGAGAGGAAATAAAGTATCCTACGGTGAGTTCGGACTTCAGTCCCTCGAGCCTGCATGGATCTCCTCAAACCAGATCGAGGCTGCCCGTATCGCAATGACAAGATACATCAAGCGTGGCGGTCAGGTTTGGATAAAGATATTCCCCGATAAGCCGGCAACAAGAAAGCCCCTCGGAACCCGAATGGGTAAAGGTAAGGGCGCACCCGAGTACTGGGTAGCTGTTGTTAAGCCGGGCAGAGTAATGTTCGAGATCGCGGGAGTAAGCGAAGAAACAGCAAGAGAGGCTATGAGACTTGCAAGTCACAAGCTTCCTGTAAAATGTAAGTTTATCAAGAAAGAAACTCAAGAAACGGGTGGTGAGCAATAATGAAGGCTAGTGAGATCAGAGATATGACGGCAGACGAGCTCAACTCTAAGCTCGATGAGCTCAAGCAGGAGCTTTTTAACCTTCGTTTTCAGCACGCTGTAAACCAGCTCGAGAATCCTAAGAGACTCCAGGCTGTTAAAAGGGATATTGCTCGTGTAAAGACATTCATTCGTAAGCAAGAGTCCAACGTTCAGTAACTGCGGAAGGAGGATCCACTGTGAGCGAAGAAAGAAATCTGAGAAAGACAAGAGTCGGAGTTGTAGTTTCCGATAAAATGGACAAGACTATCGTCGTTGCTATCAAGGACAACGTACAGCACCCTCTTTACAAGAAGATCATCAAGAGAACCGTAAAGCTCAAGGCGCATGACGAGGAGAACACCGCTAACATCGGCGATAAGGTAGAGGTTATGGAAACAAGACCTCTCTCCAAGGATAAGAGATGGCGTCTTGTAAAGATTCTCGAGAAGGCTAAGTAAGAATTACGGCTCTGCGGCAAAGGCCGCAGGCATCTACTACGAAAGGAGGAACGCACTGTGATACAGATGCAGACTTATCTCAAGGTTGCAGATAACTCCGGCGCAAAGGAGCTTATGTGCATCAGAGTACTCGGCGGAACACGCAGAAAGTATGCAAATATCGGTGACGTTGTAGTTTGCTCGGTTAAAAAGGCAACACCGGGCGGAGTTGTTAAAAAGGGCGACGTTGTTAAAGCAGTAATCGTTCGTTCGGCAAAGGGTCTTCGTCGTGCAGACGGAACATATATCCGTTTCGACGAGAACGCTGCTGTAATAATAAGAGAAGACAAGAACCCCAGAGGAACCCGTATTTTCGGGCCTGTGGCTAAGGAGCTTCGTGAGAAGGACTATTTGAAGATCCTCTCTCTCGCTCCCGAAGTACTTTGATCGGAGGTGTCGTGAATAATGAATAAGGTACACGTAAAAACAGGCGACACCGTCGTTATCCTCTCGGGTAAGGACAAGGGCAAGCAGGGTAAGGTGCTTGAGGTTTCCCCTAAGGAGGGAAAGGTGATAGTTGAGGGTCTCAACATCGCAACAAAGCACGTAAAGCCCAGAAGACAGGGCGAACAGGGCGGCATCGTGAGCGCAGAGGCAGCTCTCTATGCAAGCAAGGTGCAGCTCGTGTGCCCTAAGTGCGGCAAGTCAACAAGGATCGCTCATAAGTTCCTTGAGGACGGCACAAAGGTCAGGGTCTGCAAGAATGCAGACTGCGGCGAAGAATTTTAATTAGGAGGATTTTACGATGGCTAGACTTAAAGAATATTATGTTAGCGACGTAGCTCCTGCTATGATGAAGAAATTCCAGTACGCTAATGTAATGCAGATACCTAAGCTTGATAAGGTAGTTATCAACGTAGGCTGCGGCGCAGATAAGGATAACAAAAAGGTTATCGACACAATAATGTCCGAGCTGGCTGCAATCACAGGCCAGAAGCCGATAGTTTGCAAGGCTAAGAAGTCAGTCGCAAACTTCAAGCTCCGTGACGGACAGATCATCGGCGTGAAGGTAACACTCAGAGCCGAGAAGATGTATGAGTTCGTTGACAGACTGTTCAACGTTGCATTCCCGAGAGTAAGAGACTTCAGAGGTATCAACCCCAACTCCTTCGACGGCAGAGGAAATTATTCCACAGGCCTTAAGGAGCAGCTGATCTTCCCTGAGATCGAATACGATAAGATCGATAAGATCCGCGGAATGGACATCAACTTCATCACTACCGCAAATACAGACGAAGAGGCAAAAGAGCTGCTCTCCCTTATGGGCGCACCTTTTGCTGACAGATAAGCTAAGGAGGAAAAGTAATGGCAAAGAAGTCTATGATAAATAAGCAGCAGGCTAAGCCTAAGTATTCCACCCGCGCTTACAACAGATGCAAGATATGCGGCAGACCGCACGCATATCTCAGAAAGTTCGGCGTTTGCCGTATCTGCTTCAGAGAGCTTGCTCATGAGGGCAAGATCCCCGGAGTAAAGAAGGCTAGCTGGTAAGAAGGAGGTTGACACAGCATGCAAATTACTGATACAATCGCGGACCTGCTGACAAGAATTCGTAACGCAAGCTCTGCAAAGCACGCAACGGTTGACGTTCCTGCATCGAATATGAAGAAGTCTATCACTCAGATACTTGTAGATGAGGGCTACGTTAAAGACTTCAAGATCATTGAAGACGGTAAGCAGGGTATTATAAGAATTACTCTAAAATATGACGAGAACAGAAATCCTGTTATCACAGGTCTTAGAAGAGTTTCTAAGCCCGGACTCAGGATCTACGCAAGCTGCGAGGATATGCCCAAGGTAATAAAGGGACTCGGTATCGCTATCGTTTCCACTTCAAAGGGCGTAATCACCGACAAGAAGGCTCGTGAGCTCCACGTAGGCGGCGAGGTTCTCGCATTCATCTGGTAAGGAGGACTGAAAGTATGTCAAGAATAGGCAATAAAGCTATTAGTGTTCCTGCAGGTGTAGAGGTAACCGTTGCTGAGGGCAACGTTGTTACGGTAAAGGGTCCAAAGGGAACGCTTACAAAGCAGTTCAATAAGGATATGATAATCAAGAGTGAGCCCGGTGTGATCACAGTTGAGCGTCCCTCCGAGGATAAGCTCCACAAGTCTCTCCACGGACTTACAAGAACTCTCATCAATAATATGGTCGAGGGTGTAACAAACGGATTTTCAAAGAAGCTCGAGATCGTCGGCGTAGGATACAGGGCTCAGAAGCAGGGCAAGGAGCTCGTTATGAACCTTGGCTTCTCGCATCAGGTAAAGGTCGCAGAGACCGACACTATCAAGATCGACGTTCCCGATGCAAACCACATAGTGATCTCAGGCTGTGATAAGCAGGAGGTAGGTCAGTTCGCTTGTGAGATCCGTGAAAAACGTCCCCCCGAGCCTTACAAGGGTAAGGGTATTCGCTATGAGGGCGAGTACGTTATCCGCAAGGAAGGTAAAGCGGGTAAGGGCGCTAAGAAGTAATAAAAGGAGAGAATTACTATGGTTAAAAAGCTTGACAGAGCTAAAGCAAGAGCTAAAAGACACCAGAGAGTGCGTAACAAGATCAACGGCACGGCTGATTGTCCCCGCCTCAACGTATTCCGCTCCTCAAAGCATATTTATGCACAGATCATCGATGATGTTAAGGGCGTAACACTTTGCAGCGCTTCCTCAATGTCGAAAGACTTTGACGGAAACGGCGGCAATAAAGAGGGCGCTCGCAAGGTCGGCGAAATGATCGCTGCTGCGGCTAAGGCAAAGGGTATCGAAAATGTTGTATTCGACAGAGGCGGTTACCTTTATCACGGCCGTGTACAGGAGTTAGCAGACGGAGCCCGTGAAGGCGGACTCAAGTTCTAAAGAGGAGGGAAAACTTTGGCTTTAATAGACGCTTCAAATATGGAACTCGAAGAAAAGGTTGTCGCAATAAACAGAGTATCAAAGACTGTTAAGGGCGGCCGTATAATGAAGTTCTCGGCTCTCGTTGTTGTCGGCGACGGCAACGGCATCGTAGGCTTCGGCATCGGAAAGAGCGGAGAGGTTCCCGATGCGATCAGAAAGGCTATCCAGGACGCTAAGAAGAACCTTATCAGGATCTCCCTCAAGGGAACAACTATCCCTCACGAGATCGTAGGTAAGTTCGGCGCAGGCGAGGTCCTCATGAGACCTGCTGCACCCGGTACAGGAGTTATCGCGGGCGGTCCTGTCAGAGCAGTCGTTGAGATCGCAGGCATCAAGGATATCAGAACGAAGTCACTTCGCTCGAACAATCCTTACAACGTCGTAAGAGCGACCGTAAACGGCCTCTCCAGAGTTAGATCCGCAGAAACTGTGGCTGCTCTCAGAGGAAAGACCGTAAAAGAAATGTTAGGTTAAGGAGGAAAGGCAAATGGCATTGAATATCGAACTGGTCAAGAGCCTTAACGGCAGAAGCGACAAGCAGATCGCAACTGCAAATTCTCTTGGCCTCAGAAAGATCGGGGATAAGACCAGCCAGCCTGATAATCCTCAGACAAAGGGAAAGATAAAGGTCATCTCCCATCTTGTAAAAGTGACCGAAGCTTAATAAGGAGGTGCGATCTTAAATGAAACTGCACGAATTATCACCTGCTCCGGGCGCAGTCAAAGACGTTAAGCGCAAGGGCAGAGGCCACGGTTCTGGAAACGGTAAGACCGCAGGCAAGGGACATAAGGGTCAGAAGGCTCGTTCCGGCGGCGGAGTAAGACCGGGCTTCGAGGGCGGACAGACAGCTCTCGCAAGAAGAACTCCTAAGCGTGGATTCAATAACATTTTTGCGACAAAGTACGCAACAGTTAACGTTTCGGATCTCGAAAAGTTCGTTGACGGAACAGTCGTTGATACAGAGCTTCTAAAGGCTTCAGGTATCATCAAGAAGGAGCTTGACGGCGTCAAGATCCTCGGAAACGGAGAATTGACAAAGAACCTTACCGTTAAGGCTGCTAAGTTCTCTGCAGCTGCAAAGGAAAAAATCGAAAAGGCAGGCGGGAAGGCTGAGGTGATGTAATTGTGATAGAGACATTTCGTAATGCCTGGAAAGTTCCGGAATTAAGAAAAAAACTTCTCTTTACTTTTTTCATCATCGTAATCTATAGGATCGGCGGTACGGTACCTGTACCGTTCCTCGATTCGGAAGCGCTGACAGCATGGTTCGAGCAGAGCAACTCTTCGGGTGACTTTTTCAGCTACCTGAACGTTCTTTCGGGAGGTAACTTCGCGAAGGCTACGCTGCTTGCTCTGTCGGTATCACCGTACATCAACGCGCAGATCATTATCCAGCTTCTTACCTATGCGCTCCCTCCTCTGGAAAGACTCCAGAAGGAAGGCCCCGAGGGAAGAAAGAAGCTCGACAAGATCACAAAGTACGCAGCTCTTGCAATATCGCTGTTCCAGGGCTGGGCTTACTACCTCACACTGAAGAAGGCAAGTGCCGTTATCTATGACGGCGTTACCCTTGGCTCTTCGTTCGATAAGATATTTGCTGAGATAGTAATCATCGCTTGCTTTACTGCGGGTGCATCGCTCACAATATGGCTCGGCGATCAGATCAACGAGAAGGGTATCGGCAACGGTATCTCGATGCTGCTGTTTGCAGGTATCATAGCCAGAGGTCCTGCGGCTGTTATCAGCCTGTTCGATTACGCTAAGACCGGCGAGGCTAAGAACATCATTCTCGTTATCGCTATAATGGTAATATTCGTTCTTATGATCGGCTTCATCATCTTTATGAATGAGGCTGAGAGAAGGATACCGATCCAGTATGCAAAGCGTATCGTAGGAAGAAGACAGTATGGCGGACAGAGCACATACATCCCTGTGAAGATAGCTATGAGCGGCGTTATGCCTATCATCTTCGCGATGGCGTTCATGTCACTGCCCTCAACACTGAAGATGTTCATAACCCCTAAGGACGGAAGCTTCTATTCCAAGTTCCTCAAGTGGTTTGAGTATACTTCACCGTTCTATGCTTGTCTCTATTTCGTACTGATAATCGCGTTCAACTATTTCTATGTTTCAATGCAGTATAACCCCGTTCAGATAGCTAACGACCTGAGACAGAACAACGGCGCTATCCCCGGTATCAGACCCGGTAAGCCCACTTCTGATCATCTGAAAAAGATCTTCGGCAAGATCACCCTCGTCGGTGCGGTGTTCCTCGGTATCATAGCTATATTCCCGATAATCTTTACCGTTATCACAGGAATGAACATCGCAATGGGCGGTACCTCGATCCTGATCGTTGTGTCCGTTGCACTTGAAACAGCAAGAACTATGGAATCTCAGATGATGATGCGTCATCACAGAGGTTTCCTCGAATAAGCCGTATCGATCAACTTGAAAGGAGTTAGTTATGAATATTATTCTTTTAGGCGCTCCCGGTGCGGGCAAGGGCACTCAGGCAGAGGTCATCTGCAAAGAGCTCGATATCCCCACAATTTCAACAGGCAATATGCTCAGAGCTGCTGTAAAAGCAGGCACTGAGTACGGACTTAAGGCAAAGGCTGCTATGGATGCTGGCGCACTTGTTTCCGATGACATAGTTATCGGAATACTCAAGGACAGGATCGCTGAGCCTGATGCTCAGAACGGCTTCATTCTTGACGGCTTCCCGAGGACTGTTCCTCAGGCAGAGGCTCTCGACACAATGGGAGTAAGGATCGACAAGGTCGTTGAGATCTTTGTTCCCGATGAGATGATCAAGAGAAGAGTTACAGGAAGAAGAGTTTGCCTCGACTGCGGCGCAACCTATCACATCGACTATAAGCCTTCAAAGGTTGAGGACGTTTGTGATGTTTGCGGCAAGCCGATCGTTATAAGAAAAGACGATCAGCCCGAGACAGTCATCAGCAGACTCGAGACCTACCATAAGACAACAGCTCCGCTCAAGGACTACTATGAGAAGCAGGGCAAGCTCGTTTCCATCGACGGAACGAAAGACGTTGCAACTACCTCACAGCTCGTTCTTGAAGCACTTAAGAACTGATAGAAAGTCAGGAAGCAAATGATCTGTTTAAAATCACAAAAAGAGATCGAAAAGCTGCGCAAGGCTAACAGGATCACCGCAGAGGCTATCCTCTATGCGGGTGAGTCCTTAAAGCCCGGTATGACCACCTACGAGCTCGATAAAATAATCGAGAGATATTACGCATCTCACGGTACAAGGTCGGGCTTCAAGGGCTATGACGGCTTTCCCGGATCAGCGTGTATATCTGTGAATGATGAGGTCATCCACGGTATACCCGGTCCCAGAAAGATACAGGAGGGCGATATCGTATCTATAGATACGGGCGCGATCATCGACGGCTATTACGGAGATTCGTGCAAAACGTTCGCCTGCGGCAAAATATCAGACGACGTTCAGGCATTGCTCGATTCCACCGAAGAGAGCCTTATGCTGGCAGTCGATATGGTAAAGCCGGGCGTCAGGATAGGTGATATAGGCGCGGCGATCCAGAAGTATAATGAGGACAGAGGCTTCTCCGTCGTAAGAGAGTTCGTCGGACACGGACTCGGCAAGGATATGCACGAGGACCCCGAAATACCGAACTTCGGTAAAGCAGGCCACGGCATAAGACTTGTCGCAGGTATGGTTATCTGCATCGAGCCTATGATAAATATGGGCACAGCAAAAATAAAGATCATGCCTGACGGCTGGACGGTAAAAACTCAGGACGGAAAGTGGTCCGCACACTTTGAGCACGCGATCGCTGTTACAAAGGACGGCGCTGTAATTCTCAGCAGACCGTAACGGAGGACAGCATTGTGGATATAAAGATCGGTTCTGTGGTAAGGGCGCTGGCAGGTCGTGAAAAAGACAGATACTTCGTTGCAGTAGATGTCCACGACGGCTTTGTGTATATCGCGGACGGCAAGGAGCGAAAGCTCTCAGCCCCAAAGAAGAAAAACATAAAGCACATTTCACCTGTTAAAGCCTTCGTAAACACAGACGAACTAACAGACAAGAAGCTGAGACAGCTGACACGTTCGTATCTGACCCAAGCGAACTGTCAGAAAGACCAACAGCCTTGAATGAGGAGGTTTTTTGATGTCAAAGGAAGACGTAATCGAAGTTGAAGGCACAGTCATCGAGGCCAAGCCCAATGCTACGTTCCTTGTGGAGCTTTCAAACGGGCATAAGATCCTTGCTCATATCTCGGGTAAGCTCAGAATGAATTACATTCGTATAGTTCCCGGTGACAAGGTAAAGGTCGAGATGTCACCTTATGACTTGACAAAAGGAAGAATCACCTGGAGAGCAAAATAAGCTCGCAAGGGTATAATCGGTCGGGGGGAACGCCCCGCGGCTATCGTTTATTAATCGAAGGAGGTATTCTAATGAAAGTAAGACCTTCAGTTAAGCCTATCTGCGAAAAGTGCAAGGTGATCAAGAGAAAGGGCAAGATAATGGTTATCTGCAAGAATCCCAAGCACAAGCAGAGACAAGGCTAACAGACCAATAATGGAGGTGCAGCTAA
Source organism: Ruminococcus sp. (assembly GCA_017484095.1). GTDB lineage: Bacteria > Bacillota > Clostridia > Oscillospirales > Ruminococcaceae > Hominimerdicola. The sequence goes on from JAFUTU010000023.1 coordinate 62,704, forward strand.
AAGATGGCTCGTATTGCTGGTATAGACCTGCCAAAGGATAAGAGAATAGAGGTTGCTCTTACTTATATCTACGGCATCGGTCAGAAGACTGCTACAAAGATACTCAAGGAAACAGGCGTTGACCCTGATACCAGAGTAAAGAATATGAACGAGGACGATGTAGCAAAGCTTCGTGAATATATTGATCACAATATTACAGTTGAGGGTGACCTCAGAAGAAATGTGGCTCTCAATATCAAGAGACTCACAGAGATCGGTTGCTACCGCGGTCTTCGTCACCGTAAGGGTCTGCCTGTAAGAGGACAGAGAACAAAGACCAACGCAAGGACACGTAAGGGTCCTGTAAAGACGATCGCTAATAAGAAGAAGTAAGGAGGGTGTGAACAATGGCTCAGCCTAAGAAGAAGACGACGATCCGTCGCCGCCGTGAAAGAAAGAACATTGAACAGGGACAGGTTCATATCCAGTCTACTTTCAATAACACAATCGTTACGATAACCGATATGCAGGGCAATGCAATATCATGGGCTTCCGCAGGCGGTCTCGGATTCAGAGGCTCCAAGAAGTCAACTCCGTTCGCAGCTCAGACAGCAGCAGAAACTGCAGCAAGAGCAGCAAAGGAGCATGGTCTCAAGACTGTTGAGGTTTTCGTTAAGGGCCCCGGCGCAGGAAGAGAAGCTGCTATCAGAGCTCTTCAGTCCGAGGATCTCGAGGTAAGACTTATCAAGGACGTTACCCCGATCCCCCACAACGGTTGCCGTCCGCCTAAGAGACGTAGAGTATAATAAGAACGTATTTGAGTTAAGAAGTTTACTCAAAGTCGGGTAAGGGATATTCCCCCTAAGACCCGATACAACATTGAAAACGGAGGTCATTAATATGGCAGTAAGCAGAGAACCGATCCTCAAGAGATGTAAAGCTCTCGGGATCAGCCCTATGGTAATGGGAGTCGCTAAGGAGACTAAGCGCGACCCTAACGCAAATAAGAGAAGAAAGGTTTCCGAGTACGGACTCCAGCTCAAGGAGAAGCAGAAGCTGAAGTTCATCTACGGTATGCTTGAGAAGCAGTTCTATCACTATTTTGAGATCGCTCAGAAGATGGAAGGTCAGGCAGGTACCAACCTCATCACTCTCTGTGAGTCAAGACTCGATAACGTAGTTTTCAGAATGGGTCTTGCAATGACAAGAAGAGAGGCTCGTCAGCTGGTCGTTCACGGTCATTTCGATGTAAACGGCAGAAGAGTTGACATCCCTTCCTACAGGATCAAAGAGGGCGACGTTATCTCCCTCAGAGAGAAGAGCAAGAAGAGCGAAAAGTTCAAGCAGATCATTGAAGCTACAGCAGGCAGAGTAACTCCTACATGGCTCGATGTAAACAAGGATACCCAGACAGCAAAGGTAGTTCGTATGCCTAACAAGGAAGATCTTGACTACGAGATCGAGGAACACCTCATCGTCGAGCTGTATTCTAAATAATGTATTGACAGTGGTTCTCTTGCGTCGGGGCAAATGCTCCGATGCATCGGAGAAATACTTGATATGTTTTTGGAGCAACGTAACAACATTAAACGATCGAGTTAGAAACGGGAGGGTTTTAAATGCTTGAGAAAATAGAAAAGCCTGAAATCGAAACAGCCGAGCTTACAAGCAACGGAACTTACGGAAAATTTGTTCTCGAGCCCTTGGAGCGTGGCTATGGTATAACTCTCGGAAACAGTCTGAGACGTGTACTGCTCTCCTCTTTGCCGGGTGTTGCCGTTACATCAGTGAAGATAGACGGTGTACACCACGAATTATCAACTATCCCCGGAGTTAAGGAGGACGTAACAGAGATCATCCTTAATCTGAAGGGATTAACTGCAAAGCTTTACGGCGAAGGCCCCAAGACGATATACATCGAGGCGGAAGGTGAGTGCGTAGTGACCGCAGGCGATATCAAGACCGATTCAGAGGTAGATATCCTTGTGCCAGATATGCATATCGCGACCTTAGGCCCCGGAGCTAAGCTTTATATGGAGATCGTAGTTGACAGAGGCAGAGGCTATGTTTCTGCTGAAAAGAACAAGTCACTTACTCCAAACGCTCCTATCGGAGTGATCGCAGTTGACAGCATCTATACGCCGGTACTCAAGGTGAACTACACCGTTGATAACACCCGTGTAGGCCAGATCACCGACTTTGATAAGCTCACCCTCGAGGTATGGACCGACGGTACCATATCCGCTAAGGAGGCTGTATCAATGTCAGCCAAACTCCTCAACGAGCATCTGAATCTCTTCGTAGATCTGTCGGAAGAGACAAATGTAGTGGAGATAATGGTTGAAAAAGACGAAAAGGGTAAAGAAAAGATCCTGGAGATGACCATTGAGGAACTTGACTTATCCGTGCGTTCGTTCAACTGCCTGAAGCGTGCAGGAATAAATACGGTCAATGATCTGATCGAGAAGTCCGCAGAAGAGATGATGAAGGTAAGAAACCTTGGCAAGAAGTCGTTCGACGAGGTCAGGGAAAAGCTTCATTCTCTCGGATATGAGCTTAATTCCGAGGAGGATAACTAAAGCTCAGATAAGATGCGGAGATCAATAATAATGTAATAAGGAGTGAAAATCTATGCCAGGCACAAGAAAGCTGGGAAGAACAAGTGACCAGAGAAAAGCAATGCTCAGAGCAATGGTAACTTATCTTCTCGAGAACGGTAAGATTGAAACAACTGTAACAAGAGCTAAGGAAGTTGCTGCTATGACCGAGAAAATGATAACTCTCGGCAAGGCAGGAGACCTCCATTCCAAGAGACAGGTTTTCTCCTATGTAACTAAGGAGTCTGTAGCTAAGAAGCTTTTTGATGATATCGCACCTTCATATGAGGGCAGAAACGGCGGATATACCAAGATCGTAAGGATCGGCCCCAGAAGGGGAGACGCCGCTGAGATGGCGATAATCCAGTTGGTTTGATATGATAAAGACCTCGTCGGTGTTGTTCCGACGGGGTCTTTTTTTGCCTTTGTTTTACAGATAGAAAATAATATACATAATATGTGATAATTGCACAAATCTTGTTAACGGTTTTGCTAATGTATTGACATTTTTGAATGGCTGTGATAAAATGATAGTGCAATATTAATAAGTTGTGTTTCAAAAACTTATAGTAAGCAGCAATTATATGATACAGGGGGTATAAATATGGCGATCAATTGTCCGAATTGCGGGCAGCAGCTGTTAGACGGCGCAGGCTTTTGCCGCTTCTGCGGTCAGAAGATAGAGCAGCAACAGCAGCAGGCAGCAGCAGGCAGCTTCTGCGCATCGTGCGGAAGTCAGCTTTTGCCGAATGCAGCGTTCTGCCCTAAGTGCGGCACACCTGCAGGGCAGACGGCTCAGCCGAATATGGCGCAGGGCTATCAGTATGCACAGCCTCAGCAAAACCAGGGCGGCGGTATCATCGGTGCGATATATAATATGACAGGTGAAGCAGGACAGGCAGAGATAAAGTTCGGAGATCTGTTTTCCGAGACCTTTAAATCTCACAGCCGTGAGGAAAGAGACGAGCTTGTTATCTGCGGAACTAAGAATACCACTCCGCGTGAGGAGAACATGGTAACTGCATGGCCTAAGCCTTGGCTTTTTGGCAGAGTGTTCTTGACTCTGGGTCTTACACTGCTGGCACTCTATTTGCTGATATATCAGTTTGAAAACATTCTTGCATATCCCGGACTTATGTTTGTAGGTGCGATGCTTGTACCTTTCCCTGCTATGATACTTATGTGGGAACTGAATGTTCCGCGAAATGTTAGTATTGTCGATTGTGTGTCCATATTCTTTGTAGGCGGTGCCTTGAGCCTTATCTATTCGATGATAGGCTACGCGATCACCGAAAATGCAGATCTGAGCCAGTTTGGTTCAGCTGTTCTTACAGGCTTCATAGAGGAAATAGGCAAGGCAGTTGCCGTTGCTTATTACCTGAGAAAGCGTCAGGACAGATACATTCTTAACGGTCTTGTGATCGGAGCTTGTGTAGGCGCAGGCTTTGCAGTGTTTGAGACAGCAGGTTATCTGTTCAGAATACTGTTGCTGGCAGGTCATGATGAGATGATGAAGGTACTCTGGCTGAGAGCCTTCCTAGCTATCGGCGGTCACGTATTGTGGGCAGCTGTTGAGGGTGCAGCACTGTTGATCGCTAAAGGTGATAACAGACCATTTACAATGGGATTCTTATGGAACGGAAAATTTATCGGTTTCTTCATGATATGCGTCGCGCTTCACGCTATCTGGGACGCAGGCATAGAGTTCGGCTCAGAGATATATCTTCCACAGATACTTTGCAGCGTTGGTATCATAATAGTTACCCTTACACTGGTATCCGCAGGCTTGAAGCAGGCAGTGCGTTATTCAAACGCAGCTAAGCAGGGCAAACCGATAGGCGTAATGCCTCAGCCCATGCAGCAGCCTAACATAAGAGTATAATTTAACATCAAAAACTACTGCCCGAGGGTAATCAAACTCTCGGGCAGTTATTATTTTCTTTTTTTCTTGATAACCTTATCGGAATCTATAATAAGAATATCACCGGTTTGAACGCTTGTGTTGTCAGTGGCTATAAGGGTCAGGTCATCTCTGAGAATAAGATAAATGTTCGAGCCGTGCTCCTTTTTTATCTCCAAGACCGTCTTTCCAGAAAGCGAGCTCTCCTCAGTGACGAGCACCTCTCCTACCCTTTCGATGTCGTGCAGCTTCTTGTCAGAATTCTGCTCCTTTGTGTAGTATTCCACAAATCCCGCACTTATGATACCCGTCGGGATAGCCACAGCCCCCACGCCGAGAAATGCAATGATTATCGCCATTATACGCCCTGCGACCGTTATAGGGTAAATGTCACCGTATCCAACCGTCAGCATCGCCGAAACGCTCCACCATATCCCCGAGAACGCATTCTTGAAAGCCTCAGGCTGAGTGTTGTGCTCCGCACTGTATATTCCCAGTGACGACGCCATCATAAGTATCACTATTATAAACACCGACGATATTATCTGATTTTTCTTTTCAAACAGAACGCTCTTTATAACGTTGAAAGAATCACTTTGAGAATTAATCCTGAACAGGTGGAATATCCTCACCACCCTCAGCATTCTGAATACGATGAATCCCGAAAGATAGAAAAACGGCAGTATAGTCAGCAGCTCTATTATTCCGTCAAACGATATCAGGAAACAAACCACAGCCTTTCCCTTGCTCTTGTCAGGGAACAGAAAGTCAGCAGTTATTATCCTAAGCACATACTCGATGATAAATATGATGACCGTTATGTTCTCGATCGCCGTAAAAACAGGCTTTATATCCTTCAAAGATGAGAATGTCTCGCAGAACATCGCCACAATATTCAGTATTATAGTCACCGCCAGCCCTATGTCGAACATCGTGCTCGGCAGGTCGTCCTTGTTGTTTATCTCCATTATCTCGAATATACGCCTGCGCATTTTCTCACCTCTTTTTCTTTTTGTCAGCCTTCACAATGCTCAGCAAAAGCTCCGTTTTCCCTTTATTGCTTTTAAGGTCATGCACCGTTATGCTTTCATCATCAAAGCTTAAAGCATTTTCTCTTAAAAACTCACTCATATGTCAAAAATTTCTCCATTATGATCTCGTCTCCGTCCGATTCTCCCGTCAAATGAAACCCGAGACTTTCATACAGTTGTTTTGCAGGCTCGTTGCCGTCAATATAGCAAAGCACGACCCTGTCGTATCTGTTGTCAGACTTCATCATTTGAAGTACCAGCTTTGACGCTTCACGCCCGAACCCTTTTCCTTGATACCTGTGATCTATAAAAAGCTGACTCAGATCGTAAGCGTTGAGATCTTCGCAGTCATAGTAGAGAACCATGCCGACAGGTGTGTTGTCATCATAAATAACAAAAGCGTGACTGTGGTGCTCGCGGTATGCCCACGCCCGAGCCAGTATCCTGTCGCTGTTTGAAACGAGATCCTTTTGTTCTTCGCTGACGCAAAGCCCGTATCTCCAGTTTTCGGGAGTCACTTCTTCAAGGTGTATCATCAATACCTCCGTAAGAAACAAATCAATAATAAAAAAGAGAGCAGCAAAGTTAAACATATTCTCAGTTTTATCTACTACTTATATTATGTTTTTTTCTTTGTTAGGTGGCTTTCCGGTCGCCCCCCTTAAATCCCCTTCGGGTGAACATCTACTAATTAATAGCGTAAGACTAAACTATCCCCCTCCCCTACGGGGAGGGCAATCGGTTTAGCAGCACCCAACTACTAACGTGGGGTGGGGGCGTCCAGCGCGCCGCTAGGCGTGGGGTGGGGGTGTCCAGCCGTGCGGTCAGCACCTGCAAAAATGCCGCCCAGAAAATCTGAGCGGCATTATCATATCAGTAATCCTCTTCGTCTTCCTCGTCCTCGTCAACGGCCTCTCCGCCTCCGGGCATTTCCTCGGACATCTCCTTGAAATACGCGTTGAAATCGAAATTGCCCATGCAGATGCGCTCCCAATACTCTTTTCCTTCCTCAAGTATCAGAACGTTGTGCTCGTGTACCTCTATGATTTTGTATGTTTTTCCGTGGGCGTCCTTAACAGTCTCGCCTACCTGAACATTCAGCATATCATTCACTCCATTATTTAAATTTAAGTTATAACTAAGTATATCATACATAAATAATTATGTCAAGCATTATTCTGCCGCAGCCTTGCTGTCTGCTGCCGAGCTGTCATCGCTCTTGACTGCCTGTTCAACTATCTCCGCAGCCTTGCTCTTCAGATCAGGAAGCTTGTCACGGGTGATCGTCAGGTTATTGTTGTACATCTTTATGAGCTCGTCAGCCGTGTTGAATTCCTCAGATAGCTCTGCGTCCTCAGTCAGCAGGTAGTTAGCGCCCCAGTGTCCGATGTAGCTCCAGTACGCCTTTTCGTTAGCGATGCTCTGAATATCGGGGAAGCTTCCGCATTCACTCATTGCGATAGGCTTGGTCTTGCTTATGCTCTGCAAAAACAGCATAACGCTCACCTGACCGCTCAGCTTGTTGTCGTCATAAACGTCCGCCGAGATCATATCGCACTGGCTGTCGCCTACGTACCAGTCAGCATTCTGAGCGCTCCACACCCAGATAAGGTTTGTAAGCTTGTGATATACAGTCATTCTCTTGTACATCACCTTCCACAGCCATACATAGCTGTCCTTGTCCTTTCCCCACCAGAAGGTGCCGTTGCTTGCCTCATGCAAAGGTCTCCAGAGAACAGGTATACCCTCGTCCCTCAGCACCTTTAGTGACTCTGCTACCGTGTCGATATCCTTTATCAGCGCGATGCATTCGTCGGATATCTTGCCTTCATCACGCATCTTTTCCAGCTCTTCTATCGACTTTTCCGCAGTCTTTTCAGTAGTCTTCGCATTCATTATATTAAACTCAGTGTCCTGAGCATAATAGCTGCTTTCCTCTCCGGGTGCCGACCAGTGCCACATATAACCGACGATACCGCCGTTTTTGTGCCACAGCTTAGCCGTCTCCAGTTCACTATCATTAAGAACACTGTCCTTGTCAGTCGCAAGCATCAGGTCTCCGAACCTTATAGCAGGGTATTTTCCTGTCACCCGGTAGATCATATCCGTCTCAGCAGATGTTCCGATAGTGTCATACTGCCCTAAGATGATGCTCTTTCCGTAGTTCTCGCAAATGTATGCATAAAGCGCCTGAGCGTTCTCGTCCGCGTTCTCGTTCCTGAGGGCAGGCTCTTTAAGTGCTTGTGATATCTTTGAAACATCGGGGCTTGCCGTCAGTGTTATGTTGTCAATGTCGAGAGATGCATCTATCACCTCAAGGTTCACAGTAAGCGTTCCTGCCTCGAAGTATCTGTTCTTCACAGTGAATGTCTCAAACTCGTCCGATCCGTCAGATGTCAGCAGCATTATTCTCTCACCGTTCACAGAAAGCCCGTTCACACAGGGCAGAGGAGAAGCCGTCGTGATAGAAATATCATAATACTGTGACTCCTCTATCTCGAATGCTACAGTCCAGTCCTCAGCGGCAGTTATACCGCTGACATATCCGTCGCCCGTGTAGCCCTCACGCTCGTCCTTTACCTCAGCCTTTCCTGCCAGAGTTCCGACCTCAGCTTCGATGGTTTTTGAATACTCCGTGTAGGGTATAGCCACAGGCGTTATCTTTTCCTCCTCAAAGCTTACCGCAACAGGCTCGGGCTCCTTTTCGTCAGTCGGTGCCTGAGTGGTAATCGTAGTAGTTACCGCCTGAGATCTTTCATCAGTCTGTCTTCTTATATCGTCGAGCTTTTTTATCTCCGTGCCGCAGGCAGTCAGTAAAAGCGCTGCAGCAACGGAAGGACATATAAGTCTTCTTTTCAAAATAAGTTCACCTCTGAGATCAGTTATCAAATGTGCAGTGATATGTTCTTCCTGCCTTAACAGCAAATCTTACGCTCTCGCCGTCACTCTCTGCAGATACATCCTGACCTGCACAGAAAATTTTCATACCCTTGCTCACAACGGTGCATTTTCCGTCAGCACCTGCGTGAACAGCAAGACTTGTCAGCTTTGAATCCTTCCACTGTGCATCAACAGTGAAGTTTCCCCTTGCCCTTAGCCCTTTGAACGAGCCCTCAGCCCATTCGCTTGGCAGAGCAGGCAGTATTTTCAGTTCACCGTTCTGGCTCTGTAAAAGTGCCTCCGCAATACCGGCCGTGCCTCCGAAATTTCCGTCTATCTGGAACGGCGGGTGCATATCGAACATATTGTCTGAGGTCGAAGCCGAGAGCAGAGCGTTGATGTTTTCATATACCTTTTCTCCGTCGAGCAGTCTCGCCCAGAAGTTTATTATCCACGCTCTTGACCAACCCGTGTGCCCTCCCCCGTGTGAGAGTCTTCTCTCCAGCGTTGCCCTTGCCGCCGCTGCAAGCTCCTTGTCCTTCCTTACGTCTATAGCGTCGTCAGGGTAGAGCGCAAACAGCTGAGAAACGTGCCTGTGTCCTATCTCCACCTCGTCATAGTCAACTGCCCATTCCTTTATCTGCCCGTACTTTCCCGTCTCGGGCTGCGGCAGCCTGTCTCTGATATCTTTAAGCTTTTCAGCATAGTCCCTGTCGCGGTCAAGAATAGATGAGCTCTCTATCACCGCCGTGAACAGCCTGTATATTATCTGGCTGTCCATCGAGGGTCCTATCGCTAAGCAGCCTTTGGTGCCGCTTTCGGTAAGGTATGTGTTCTCGGGAGATACCGAAGGGCAGGTCACAAGCTGTCCCTGCTTGTTCGGGATAAGAAAATCAACAAAGAATTCGCTTGCCTCTTTCAGTGTCTCAAACTTGTCCTCCAGAAAATCACGGTCAAGCGTGAACAGGTAATGCTCCCAGATGTGCAGGCAAAGCCATGCCGCACCCATTGGCCACTGAGTTGCAGGTCCCCAGATATCCTGCGGTGCCGTGTCGCCCCAGATGTCTGTATTATGGTGGCACACAAAACCTCCGCAGCGGTACATCACCTCGGCAGTCCTTCTGCCATTAGGTCTCATACGCTCGATGTGGTCGAAAAGCGGCGTGTGCAGCTCTGAAAGGTTGCAGTTTTCCGCACACCAGTAGTTCATTTCAGTGTTGATGTTCACGGTGTAGCGTCCGCCCCACGCAGGCCACATATCCTTGTTCCATATTCCCTGCAGGTTCAGCGGCAGAGTTCCCTCGCGGCTTCCCGATATCATCAGGTACCGCCCGAAGTTGAAATAAAGCTCCATAAGCTTGTTGTCTTTGCCGCCCTGCTTTATGCGAGCAAGTCTTTCATCTGTGGGCAGCTGTGAAGCGCCGCCGCTGTTGTCAGGCAGATCTATAACTGCCCTGTCGAAATATGAACGGTAGTCATCTATATGTGCTTTTTTTAGCTCGTCGAAGCTCTTTCCCTCACAGAGAGCAACATCGTACATAGCCTTCTCTTTAAAATCTGTAAAACGGAAGCTCGTCTGTGTTCCCAGAATAAGCATTACCTCGTCACAGCCCTCACAGAATATGAAGCTGCCGTCCGCATACACCTTGCCGCCAGTAGGTATCACTTTAAGATAAGCCGCAAAGCTTATGCCGTCTGCCGAGCCGCACCCGCCGTAGAACAGTATGTCGTCCTGTCCGACAGGGGAGTTGTCGTCAAAATAATCGTCTCTTCCGCCTAAAGTCATTGACAGGTTCACCGCAGCAGCCTTATCAGCCTTTATCCTCGTAACAAAAACGTTGTCAGGCTCTGAGATGAACACCTCGCGTTCAAAACCGATGCCGTCAAGCTTGTATTCGGTCTTGCAGACAGCCGTTTCCAGATCAAGCGAGCGCTTGATAAAATCTGCTTCAGAATGATCCGTGTGATATATGTCAAGATCGCACAGCGGCATATAGTGCCTTTCGTTAACAGGCGTACCGCAGAAGCTTCTGTCAACGATAGCCTGTGCCTCTTCGATCTTTTCTTCAAACAAAAGCTCTCTGACTTTCTGAAGGTTCTCATAAGCACTTTTGTTGTTTCTCTCTCTTGGTCCGCCTGACCATACTGAGTCCTCGTTGAGCTGAATGTGCTCACCGATCGGCTGAGAGAACACCATAGCGCCTATCCTTCCGTTTCCGATAGGCAGCGCTTTGTTCCAGTCATCCGCCGGTGCAGTATACCACAAAAGTGTTGAAGCTGACATGTAATAACCTCCTTTGGTCAAAACTCTTATTAGTATAACACATATTTGCGGAAAAGTAAAGTAAAAAAACATTTTTTATGATCAGGCTTAAGTGCAAAAATCGCCGTCCTTGTCGCTGTCTTCTGAAAAAAATGTGAACCCTATTTACAAAATTATATAAATGTGTTAAAATGAATGTATACGATCGTCATGAAACGAAAGGAATGGGATCATGAGTATAATATCAAAGCTTAAAAGACCGCTTGCGGTAGTGCTCGCGGCATTTGCGGTAACGGCTGCAGCGTCTGCCGTACCGATGAGCGGCAGTGATACTCCGCTGCTCAATTCTATCACAGCTGAGGCAGCAACCGTCAGCGTTCCTAAGGTCACAGGCCTTAAATCGCAGACTCTCGGCACCGATAAGGTAAAGCTTACCTGGAACAAGATAAGCAATGCAACAGGCTATCAGGTGTTTATGCAGAAAAACGGCGTTTATACACGTCTTATCTCCATTTACTCAAACACCAACAGCTATACAGTCTCCAATCTTCCTGCCGCAAGGATAACCAACCTCAAGGTAAGAGCATGGAGAACCGTCGGCGGCAAGAACTATTTCGGTCCTCTTTCCGATGCAAGGACCACCGCGACCAACCCTGCCAAGGTCACCAATATCCAGTCAACTATCGGCAGCACTTCCATAAAATTCACATGGAACAAGGTAAACTGCACATATTACAGAATTTATGTAAAGCAGGCTGACGGCAAGTGGAAGGGACTGAAAAACTCCACCACCAACAGTGTGACCGTAACAGGTCTTAATCCCAATACGACATATACCTTCTGCCTCAGATCATGGCAGACCGACTGGTCCAAGCAGGATCACGGCAGCGTTCTTTCCGATAATGTTGTCGTAAAGACCAAAGCCGCATCAACTCCCGTTGCAGCAAACGGAAGGCTCTCCGTAAAGGGTGCGAACATCGTTAACCAGAACGGTCAGGTCTTCAAGATCAAGGGAATGTCAACTCACGGCATAATGTGGGAGGATTTCAGAAATATCCTCGCATACAATTCCCTTAAAGTCCTCCGCGATGACTGGAAATGCAACACCATAAGAATAGCTATGTACACTGCCGAGTGGGGCGGCTATACCACAGGCTCTACCTATGCAGCTCAGGCAAAGGCAAGGGTAAAGGCAGGCGTTGAGAACGCTAAGAGCGCAGGTATGTATGCAATAATCGACTGGCATATCCTCAGCGACGGCGACCCCAGAACTCATCAGAGCCAGGCAGTTGCCTTCTTTAAAGAAATGGCAAACACCTATAAAAATTATAACAACGTCATCTATGAGATCTGTAACGAGCCTAACGGCGGCGTTACATGGAACGGCGGTATCAAGTCCTATTGTCAGGCGGTTGTCAACGCTATCAGACAGTATGACAAGAACGCTATAATCATCTGCGGAACAGGCACCTGGTCTCAGGACATTAATCAGGTCGTTGGCAACAGGCTTTCAGACAAGAACTGCGTTTACGCACTTCACTTCTATGCAAACACCCATACCGACTGGCTCAGAAACAGATTGAAGAGCTGCTACAACAGCGGCCTCCCCGTTCTCGTTTCAGAGTTCGGTACCTGTGATGCAAGCGGCAACGGCGGCTTCAATAAGTATCAGACGCAGGAGTGGCTCAAGCTCTGCGATTCGCTTAAAGTCGGCTATATCAACTGGTCAGCCGCAAACAAAGCAGAGACTGCCTCCGCATTCAAAACAGGCACAGATCTAAGGTCAATAACCGCAGGCACCTCTCAGCTTACCGACAGTGGTAAGCTCGTCCGTGAGTGGTACAGGGCTCACTGATGATGAGTGTCTAAAGTAACAAGTATTTTTAAAGGGCATACTTGATTTTTGTCAGGTATGCCCTTTTTTGTGAACGCTTTTGCTGAAATTCTTGACAGTTATTTTAACATATGGTAATATTTTAAAGTGGTGTCATTATCGCCACAGGAAAGGAGAATAAAAATGGCTGAGCTTTTGCTCGAGACCGACCGCCTTACCAAAACCTTTGGTAAGCATAAGGCTGTCAATGAGGTAAGCCTTCATGTGGAACGTGGCTCGGTCTATGGTTTTATAGGAAAAAACGGCGCAGGCAAGACCACCTTCATGAAAATGATCTGCGGCCTTTCGGCACCAACATCAGGCAATATCACGCTTTTCGGCAAAACGGGCTCTGAGATAAGAAACGAAAGACATAAGATAGGCTGTCTTATCGAGGATCCCGGCATTTTCCCGAAGCTTTCTGCCTTTGAGAACGTAAGGCTGAAATGTCTGGCGCTGGGCTGCTACAAAAAAGAATACGTGCAGGGTCTGCTTGAAAAAGTAGGCCTCGGAGATACCAAGAAAAAACAGGCAGGAAGGTTCTCCCTCGGCATGAGACAGAGACTGGGCATTGCCCTCGCCCTTGTCGGCCAGCCCGAGCTCCTCGTCCTCGATGAGCCTATAAACGGTCTTGACCCACAGGGAATAGCCGAGGTAAGAGACACTATCCACAGTCTCAGTCAGGACGGCGGAATAACCATACTGATATCCAGCCATATCCTCGATGAGCTCTCAAAGATAGCTACTCATTACGGCATAATCAATGACGGCGTCCTCATAAGAGAGATGTCATCGGCACAGATGCTGGAGGCAAGGACCGACGGTATCAGCATAGTTATTGATAACTTTACCAAAGCGTCAGAGATACTTACCGGCCTTGGATATGAGTTCTCTCTTGTTGAACCCTTCCATATATCCGTCAATGCGGATAAGCAGAACGCAGCCCGGATCAACCGCGCCCTTGTAACAGGCGGAGTTGAAGTTTCTGAGCTGTCCGTACACAGTGAGGATCTTGAATCCTACTATCTGAAGCTGACGGGAGGTGTGCAGAATGCTTAATTTACTCAGAATGGATCTGCACAGAATGCCGAGGAGCATGGCATTCAAGGTAATAGCGATACTGCTGGTTTTTGAAACGACCCTTACCGCCTTCACATTCAGCTATATGCTTAACCATACTTCAGACATTATGGAGATGCCTGCGAGCTTCGGCTTTGTGGACGGCAAGCTCACTCTCGGAATGTTTGTACAGATGACCCTCGGCCAGCTGGGTGACTTTGCACTGTATCTGGCTATCTTTGTTGTTCTGTTTGCAAACGGAGATTTCAGCACAGGCTTTATAAAAACCATCGCAGGCCAGGTGAAGAGCAGGGGAATGCTCGCTATCTCCAAGTTTATCAGCGTTGCGATATATACTATCGGCTATATAGCATTCTATACTGTTATCGCTATTGTTGACTGCATCATTTTCTTTGACGGGGTACGCGTTCCCGATATGGGTGAGCTCATCAAGTATATGCTTCTTATGCTCTATATGTATATCGCAATGATATTCCTTATCACAGCCATTGCTCTTATATTCAGGAGCAACCTGATCGGAATAATAGTGGGCATACTTATTTCAACAGGTCTGCTTTCTGCGATACTTGGTCTTGTAAATATTCTTCTTGATAAGCTGAATATCGACCTTGACCTGAAAAAGTATACCGTAACGAGAAGCATCACCAGTGTAACTCTTACGGGAGACCTTTCCGATTACACACGACAGATCATAGTTTGTGCTGTGTACATCGTGGTCTCGCTCATAGCAACTATCATTTCTTACAATAAGAGAGACGTCGCATGATCTGAAAAAAACCAAGCACCGTTTGTACCTCTGTACAGACGGTGCTTTTTTATTCACCCCAGTTTTTGTCTGCGGTAGTCTATCGGCAGAACGCCGTATGTCTTTTTGAATGCCTGTGAGAACCTGCTCTGGCTTGAAAAGCCGACCGCTTCGGATATCTGAGATATGCTGTCGCTTGTCGTCAGCAGCAGCCACTCTGCGCGCTCCATTCGGTGCTCTTTTATGTGTGCCGCAAGCGAGTTCCCGTATACTTCCTTGAATGCTGCCTTCAGCGTCGTTGGGTTTATAAGAAACTGCTTTGAGAGCTCCTCTATCGTTATCCTCTCGCCGATGTGCTCCAGCAGGTATGCGTGTACCTGGTGCGCAAGCTTTGTCTTGTCGAGCACACCGTATCTGTCTGTCATTTTCGTGTCATCCTCGATGCAGCATACCTTCATTATCTTCTCAGTAGCAATGTGCAGTGTGTTGACTTTTTCGTTGTCGGCAGCCTTGTAGTAAACCTCTTTTCCCTCTCGCCTGCTTACTATCAGCCCGCTGTTTTTGAGCTGCTTCAAATGGTGGCAGACCGCAGGACTGTTCATATTCATAAGCTCCGAGATCGCAGACACACACTGCTCGCTGTGGCATAAAAGGCAGAACACCCTCAGCCTGGTTATATCCGAAAGCTGCTTGAAAACATCGGCGGCAGCCGCAAAATTTATCTCGTCTGTAAGCCTGTTTCCTTTGAGCACTTCATTCATTGCAAACACCTTCCTGTATCCGAAACGGAAAAACGTTTCGCCTTTTTGGTAAAAGTTAGTTTTAACTTATTGACAATTCACTCTAAGGGTATTATACTAAAATCACAACAATTAAACAAGTGCTTAATTGTAAACTTTATTAGGAGGCAGCTTTATGAAAAAGAAGTATGAAATAGAAGTAGACTGTGCCAACTGTGCGAACCTTATGGAGGAGACCGCCTCAAAGGTTGAGGGCGTTGCAGCTTGCAATGTAAGCTTTGTGACGCAGAAGATGACAGTTGAGTTCGCCGAGGGCGCTAATGAGAAAAAGGTGATGAAGGAAGTTCTCAAGCAGTGCAAAAAGGTCGAGCCTGACTGCGAGATAGAAATATAAAACTGTGTAGAATTTTCCCTCTGATAGATGCCCTCGCTTGACAGCGGGGGTATCTTTACCAAAAACAAAAAGCGGGGTCTGAGTGTATGAAGAAAAAGCAAAAGCGAATGCTTGTCAGAATAATCATCTCAGGAGTGATGTTCATTTCTCTGATGATAGCAGGGCATATAGTTAAAATGCCGCTGTGGGTCAGCGGTCCTCTTTATCTTATATGCTATATCATCATAGGCTATGATATACTCAGAAAGGCAGCCCTTGGTATCCGCAACGGCAGAATGCTCGATGAGAACTTTCTTATGGCAGTCGCAACGATAGGCGCCGCAGCCCTTGCCATATATGATAAAAGCGGCGACCTCAGTGAAGCCGTCGCAGTAATGCTCTTCTATCAGATAGGTGAGTTCTTCCAGGGTCTCGCTGTTGGCAAAAGCAGAAAGAACATCGCCTCTCTTATGGATATCCGTCCCGACCACGCCAACATAATGCAGGACGGCAAGCTCGTGGAGACAGAGCCCGATGAGATAGAGGTCGGCACTACGATAATCGTTCAGCCCGGAGAAAAGATACCTATAGACGGCGTAATAATCAAGGGCAACTCCGTCCTCGATACCAGCGCCCTCACAGGCGAAAGCGTCCCCAGAGAGGCTGCCGAAGGCGATGAGGTAATAAGCGGCTGTATCAATATGAGCGGTCTTATCGAAGTGAGAACGACCAAACCCTTCGGTGAGTCTACAGTATCAAAAATACTTGAGCTTGTCGAGGAATCTACAGCTAAAAAATCTCATTCCGAGAAGTTCATAACAAAATTTGCAAAGGTCTATACTCCTGCTGTCTGCGGCTCAGCACTGGCGCTCGCTGTGCTTCCTCCCCTTGTGAATATCATAACGGGCTCTGCCGCAAACTGGGCGACCTGGATATACAGAGCTCTTACCTTCCTTGTTATCAGCTGCCCCTGCGCTCTTGTCATAAGCATACCTCTGAGCTTCTTCTCAGGTATAGGCAAGGCCAGCCGTGAGGGCATACTCATAAAAGGCTCGGTCTATCTTGAAGCCCTTGCTCAGACTAAGACCGTAGTTTTCGATAAAACAGGAACTCTGACAAAGGGCGTGTTCGAGGTCAACGCTATCCACCATAGTGACCTCGCAGACGAAAAGCTCCTTGAATATGCCGCTTATGCCGAGTGCTCTTCTTCACACCCCATAAGCAAAAGCCTTCAGAGAGCCTACGCCAAAGAAATTGACCGCAGCCGAGTTGCCGATATAAAAGAGATCAGCGGCCACGGAGTTACAGCCGTTTTTGACGGCGATAGGGTAGCTGTAGGCAACGGCAAGCTTATGAAACAGCTCGGCGTTGAGTATATAGAGTGCCACCATACGGGTACCGTTATCCATGTAGCTGTAAACGGTGAGTACTGCGGCCATATCGTCATAGCAGATATGCCAAAGCCTCATTCCAAGGAAGCGATCTCAAAGTTAAAACAAACAGGCGCAGATAAGATAGTAATGCTCACGGGCGACCGTGATATGGCAGCGAAGAAAGCAGCCGAAGACCTCGGCATAACCGATTATGTAAGTGAACTTTTGCCCGATGCTAAGGTCAGTGAGGTTGAGAAGCTCCTCTCTCAGAACAGAGGCGGCAACCTTGCCTTTGTCGGCGACGGTATAAACGATGCCCCCGTGCTTTCCCGTGCAGATATCGGCATAGCAATGGGCGCAATGGGCTCTGATGCCGCTATTGAGGCAGCCGATATAGTTCTTATGGACGATGACCCCCTGAAAATACCGAGAGCAATGACCATTTCAAAGAGATGTATCTCGATAGTGTATCAGAATATCGTGTTTGCGCTGGCAGTCAAGTTCGGGTGTCTGATATTGGGCGCACTCGGCATAGCGAATATGTGGCTTGCGATCTTCGCCGATGTCGGAGTAATGATCCTCGCAGTACTGAATTCAATGAGAATACTCTTTGACAAGAAATGACCCTTGACAAAAAACACAGCGTATGTTATAATTTAAGCAGAAAAAGGAGAACGTATCGCTAGTAAGCGGTCACCTCCTGAAAAGGTTAGTTTTGATAACCGTCCTCAGTAGCGTGTAAGGGCGGTTATCTTTTTTTGCAAATATCGAGTATGAGCTCAATAATGTTAGTTATAAGTAAAAGTAATGAGATTACTTCTATTACACTCACTATGCATCCCCCCTTCCGTTAAGTCGGAGGGTAGATTTGACCGCCTACCGTTGTTCACGATACGTTCCCAAACCCAATAATAACATAA
>JAFUTU010000024.1 GCA_017484095.1 Ruminococcus sp.
TATGTCAGACTTGGAAACTTTAAGGGTCGCAGTTATTTCTGCATCGTTAAAGGTGAACTTATTGCCTTCGTTGGTAACATAGCCGTTAGTCTCGTCCTTCTGGAGAGCCTTCTGGGTTCCGTCAACAGTGAGGTTGCCTTCATTATCGATAGATAACTCAACTTCACTTTCGATCACCTTGTAGGAATACTGGTTCTGGCTGTTGTCAACAGAGGCTTCTTTGAGAACGTAATTGCCCTCGCCAAGTGTAAACTTATTAGACTTGGCAGCATCGCCTGATGTCCAGCTGTCAACCAATGTTCTTGTGTTGTCTTCTTCTACCTTGTAGATCTCGATCTTAGCTCCCTTGATCTCTTCGGAGCCTGTAACTGCTTTCTTATCGAGTTCAATTTCAACTGTGATCTTTTCTACTTCAGCATCTAAGAATGTGAACTTTGCATTGGAAGCTGCTGTTGTAGTTGTAGCTTCCTTAGCTGCGGTGTATGTAACATAACCGTTTTCTTCGTCCTTTGCAAGAACCTCCTGATCCCTGTCAACGGTAACAACGCCGTTTGTGATCGAGAAGTTGATCTTGTCAGAAACTATCTTGTATTCCTTGTCGCCGTCCTTAAATGTGTCTGCATCATTGGCTGCTGTTTCTACAAAATAGTACGATCCGTCTGGGAGAGTGAAGGTCTTTCCGGTTGTGGTTCCGTCAGAATCCCAACTTCCTCTCTTAACTTCGGTTTTTGTACCTGCATCATCGGTTACATACTCATAAAGTTCAATGTGTGCGCCCTTTACCTCTGGCGAACCTGCAATATCGGTCTTGGAGAGCTCGATCTTAGCGGTAGTCTCTGCATTACAGAATCTGAACTCTGCATTATCATCCTCTTTAGCTTCTATATATTTCACATATCCGTTCTCGGTATCAGTTTTTAAAGCATCCTGATCTGAAGCTACAGTCACAACACCGTTATTTACGGTGAATATAATGCTGGATTCTATCACCTTATAATTTTTACCTGCGATCTCATTATCTACTGCAGTTTCACGGAAGGTATAGGTTCCGTTCTCAAGCTCAAAGGTCTTGGTCGTGCCGTCGGAGATCCACTCATCAATGACCTGCTGCGCATCGTCAAGGAGCTCGATTTTAGCGCCCTTTACCTCGTTGCCATTAATGTCGGATTTGCTGAGGTTCACATTAGTATTGATGATCCTCTTGGTCTCGTCAGCGGTATTTGTCAGAGTTGTGTTAAATATTCTGCTGTCGCCTTCAATGATCTTTATTGCATTTGGAACAGAGTTCTTTTCCCATTCATCGACCCTATAGCCATTGAGAGCCTTTTCGGAAATTGTATACTGATACTTTACGCCATCGACTATGGCCGGCAGCTTCAGAGCAAATATCCATTTATTATTCGATTCTTCAACTGCGTTATCATTGAGAGTTATTACCTTTGTGGAAACCTCAACATCATCTGTAGGCTCTTCATTTTCATCCAACCTTGTTTTGGTTATTTCCAAAGTGAATGAATCTGGTCTATCCGCCTTTTCATCATTCTTCCAGTATTTTTCAATATTGAAGATGATATAGTTCGGCTTGGTTCCCAGAGCAGCGATAGTAGAATTCGCATGATAGTTCTTCAGCTTAGTCATCGAAGACTTGCTGTTTCCGTCGCCGTTTCTGATAACAGCTATGTTTGAATATCTTGCGGTCTCTTCCTGCGATGACAATGTCGTCCCACGCGGAACAGGCTGTATTTCACAGGTATAGCTTATGGTGTATGCAGTCTCGTCGGCAAGCTTCATTGTGATCTTCTTGCCCGTACCTGTTCTTATAATGCCCCAACCGTCTATCTTCCGTGTGCGCGCAGCGTCACTGTAGAAGAAATAGGTGATCTGACCTTCCTCCTTATTATCGTCAGGATTCACCCCAAGATAATAGGTATCATCGTTTATTGTTATAATCTGCGGCTCCTCAAAG
The DNA here is from genome assembly GCA_017484095.1 of Ruminococcus sp. GTDB lineage: Bacteria > Bacillota > Clostridia > Oscillospirales > Ruminococcaceae > Hominimerdicola. The sequence goes on from JAFUTU010000024.1 coordinate 1,967, forward strand.
TTACCGCCGATCCAGTCATCGACGATGAGAACGCCGTCTGTCGTGAGCTTTTCACCGGTAGGATTTACCGATATGGTGAAGCTTCCAAGGATCTGATTAGTACTGGAATCATTATATGTATCTGTCTTTTTAACATTATTTATGCTGTTTTGTATAGTCTGCTCACCCGAAAGCTGCGCATTGAGCTCGTCGTTGTAATAAACATCTGCCTTATTTTCAACGTTCCTGCTGCTTTCAAACTTGAAGCTCATCAGCTGCTCTTCAGTCATTTTCAGACCATAACCGATACAGAGCAGACCGCCCTCTTCATTCGCCTTGTCCGCAAATTCCTGATCTACATTGACAGTAAAGGTGATAACTCCGTTTTTCACCGTTGCAGTTAGGTTATCATTGAATATTGCCAGACGGTCTCTGCCACTATAGAAGAAATACTGCACACCGTAATTTTGAATTTCAGTTTCAGGATATTGCGCCCAAGGGCTGGTCGAAGGATATCCTGCCGCAAGCACTGCAGATCCGTCAAGATACTCATAGCCTTTGGGGATATAATCCTTGACGGTAACAACGTCTCCTGCTTTGTATTCCGATGAATTCTGAAGCTTTATCTCCCAGAAAGTCGTAAAGTTATTATCATTGCCTGGAGCATAATAATCATTCCATGTACCAACATTGTATCCATCGACAGTTGCGGTTCCGTTTGTTTTGAAGCCTGTTATCGTTGGCTCGTGGCTCACGCTTACAGGTTCGTTTGTTTTGAGCACCATAGTTCCCTTATAGTACTTTACGGTAAGCTTGTTGGCATATGGCTGAGTAAGAGCGCTGTTTTCAGGATGATACATATCTCCCATCATTTCGGAGGCATATATCATTGTAAGCTGTTTGCCCGCATAAGCATTTATGAAGTCGGAATTCAGATCAAAGCTGAATTCGGTATTGTACTCATAGCTCTCAAAATACTGGACAAAATTCTCGATATAAGGTCTCATATCGTCGGCCGGTATTTCCTCGCCATCGATATAATATTTATAGCTTCCGTCAAAAAGATTTTCTGACGGTACGCAGCGCGTAGAAATACTCCTGTCATAGTCGTCATAAGCGAAATTGTCTACAACCGTGATCTTATCGGCAATTGCGGGAATGTCCAGATCGATCTGCCAATAGATGTAGTTGCCTTCGGTGTGGTCATATGACTTTGAATATACTCCGACTGTTCCGTCGCCTGTTACTACAGCTTTACCGATTGCAGTATAGACGATCTCATTAAAGATAAACTGAACATTGTTCGTTACCTCTGTAGGCAAGGGAGAATCAAGCCACTCGTCCTTGATCTCGGTGGTATAAGTATAGGTATACTTATTATGACCGCCTACCTGGGAAACTGAGAATTTGTTATATTCAGCCGCCTCACTGCTGCCGGGAACATACTGCCACAGCTCCTTGCCGCCGTCAACATCAATAAAGTCTCCGCCGATATCGCTGACAGGGAGATTGTCTCCGCCGAGATCCTTGACAGTGAATATCTTCTCAGGCATTTCATCTTCGAGAAGATCCTCGAAGGTGCCCGGCGAAAAGGTCAGAGTCCATGTTATCTCCTTGCTTTCCTTATCGACTTTACTGCCCTTTGAATATGACGGGAACACCACATTTGCCGAGGCCTCCGAGCCCCAGCCTATCTGATTGTCACTGTCGTCATAAGCCATTATCTTATTGTATTTCAGAGCACTAGTATCAAGACCGAGGGTTTTGTCCTTATCTATCTTGAGCGAATATCTCAGTGTATAGGACTCGTTCTTGGGAATATCGATCCCGGGGAATGTGACAGTGGTCAGACCATTCTCTGTAGAGCTGCTTATTTCTCCCGAAACGGAAACTGTATCGCCCGAGCTGTCCACAAACTCCCAGTCCACAAGCGCATCGGAATCTGCATAGATGCTGTTATCGCCTACTGGATAGGTATCCTTCAGCACAACACCTTCCATATCCCGTGCCGTAGGCTTCAGTGCGACCTCAAAATCCTGATAAAACTCGTCGTCTTTGGGATAAACATTTCCTGAAGCTATCTTGTAATAATCCATATTGGCTGAAACAAGGGTGAACCTCTGTGTTTTGCCGAGATATTCAATAGTGAACTGATTATTTTCATCAAGATCATCATCTTCTACGTTTATAGTGATCTCGGCCGTACTTGTGCCCTCAAAGCCTTTATCCATCTCAGGGGTCACGTAGATCATTACATGACCTTCTTCGACATAATAATCCGCAGTACTTGCCGGTCCCTTTACACCGAGATCAGAATAATCTATCAGATCTGCATTTGATATGCCGAGATCGAATTCCAAAGTAAACGGATCCGAATTGACATAGCTATGCCCAACACTCCATTTGTAGGTTATGTAGAGAACCTGTCCATTGTATACGCTGTAGCCGCTGGTTAAGATCCTATTGTTACTTTCATCAAGAAGACCCGTAGCTTCAACGCGCAGATCGTAATCCGAAGCGTCTTTAATGCTTCCGTCCTGCTCAATAATGGTTCCTTCTGTTATGTACGCCTCAGCTGCCTCAACATCAAAGCTGAAGACGTCGGTCGGTATTGAGAAAAACACCATCATCAACGAAAGCAGCATAGAAAATGCCCGCTCTTTAGGCCGCCTTCTCAAAGCTGATTTTTTCACTTGGTATCCTCCTTTCGCATTATAAGCTGTTCGGATGAAAGACTCTTGATTCTCAAGGCCTTCACGCTCCTTTCCCTTTCATGACCTGCCGATACACTGAGCAAACAGCGTAACGGTATAAAAATGTTATAATGTAACAGTATATCATAATGGCAGCCCAATGTCAACCAAAATAAAGGCTTCTAAAACGATTTCTATGTAAAATTTATATAATATTTACATTACTTTGTCGATAACTGTTATGCTAATTTACCCAGGCATTCCGTCCCTGCGTCAGTTCAGGCTGTACTAGCCCCTGCCGGATTGTACATAAGCTAATTAATGAAAAAGCGCCGCCTTACTAAACAAGACAGCGCAAACCATATTCATTTCAATGCCCATACCACTCAAAACAGGCTTAAATCTTCATTTGATGAGCTTTGGCCATATCTGTACGTTCCTTACGCCGTTTATAAATCAACGCGAGTGTGCTTAGTCTTCTTCTCTTCATACATTAGCTCATCTATCCTGTTAAGAAATTCATCTGTAGTGACAGTACCTGACGCGGCAGATGCACAGCCTATAGACAGAGAAAGCTTATACGGTCTGTCCGATGAGCAATTGAACCGTTCCAGAGCTTTGCGGATATTGGTCTCGATTTTATGCAGTTTTTCAATATCACTGTCAGGAACTATTATAATGAACTCATCTCCTGCGAAGCGTATAGCCATTGCTTTGTCTGTCAGACAGCTGCGTATGATGTTAGCCGTATCGATCAGGGCATTATCTCCTATCGAGTGACCGAAACGGTCATTGATCGACTTAAAGCTGTCAACATCTATCATCATTCCCCCGAGAGACGAACCTCTCGCAAGCAATTCCTCCAGCTTCTGATCGAGAAAATTACGGTTATAAAGCTTAGTAAGAGGATCAAGATATGAAAGCTCATTCTGGAGGCACATATATATCCCGACAAGCCCCAGCGACACCGAGCACCATGCAACAGAGATACCGTAAACAAGCAGCTGACCTGTCGCTCCTATGAAGACTGGCGCAAGAAACATCCATATAGGATAAAATTCAGAACCGTTGTGTCTGCGGTAATATCTGCGGCGTATGACAGCACTGTACGCAAGATACAAAAATGTAGGGATGTAATAAAAATAGCCTATGAGCTCACGATGATATACATTTTTATCATCAATGCTGAAAACAAAGCCGAACGGAACATTCAGGATAAGCATTATGACAAACAATATCAACGGAGTACCTATTTTAGAGTAACGCCTTTTGATCCTGAGCGTGCTGTGATAGAGCATAAGATCTGTGTAAATACACCACATAAACGACACGCCAAGATTTGTCAGAAAAAGCCATGTGTTTAAAACAAGAGCCAGTATCCGCACTCCCACAAAGGACTTACCGTCGATAATATACGAAAGCATCTCTACGATACAGGCAGACATTGTCAACAGAATAAGTATAGTGAAAAGCTTATCCTCTATCTGCTTTCTTTGACGGACAAAGTAGCTGCTGATAAGAAGTATGATAAGTATCGCACAGCCCATCAGATTGGTTATAATAATTGATTGCAGATTCATTGTTTTTTCCTTTTCTCAATTGATAATATGCTCAGTATACCACATTATGCTAAAAATGTAAAGCCGAGCATATGTTTTCTTAGGAAAACTCTTTTCGATTTCAGTAATAACCCACAAATGCAGCTGTTATTATTTGTCTAATATGCAGGATACCAATTGAAAATGAAATATTCTCATCAAATTTTCGTCCTCACGCCCCGTTAAAGCAGGCCGTTTGAAAAAATTGTCGTATCTTCTTTACTTTTGGCGCAAACTGTGTTATGATTAGAGAGAACAGATCATTTATCATCGGAGGTGTGACCCCTAATGGCTGACAGAAACGAGATATTTTATCATATAAAAAAATTCAGACTGAAGATGCTCATTGCAGGAGTCGTCTGCATACTGCTGACAAGTGCAGCTCTTACGATAGCCGGTCAGACCTTTACAAGGGGAAACTCTTCGGAATTTGACAGCGAATACTGCACTGCGCTGAACACTCAGATGACCAAAAGCATAGATATGTTCCTTGACAGTATGAATTCCAGCGGAAAGATACTGTTCTCAAACAAAGAATTCATAGCCTATGACGGACAGTCAGGCACTGACGCAGAGCAGGCTGACATAGAAAGCAGGATAAAGAGCTTCCTGCTATCGGTCAGCGTGGTTGACAATTTCGCCGATTACGGCCTTGTATATGAGAACGGAAAGACTCTCGGCCGCATAAGCGACGGCTGCCGCGACCTCTTTAACGATCAGATATATGAAGGGCTTACCGAAGCGCTCGGCGACGGAAAGACAGGCTGGTTCACAGGATTCTATGATGAGGATAATGATTTTTATGATTTTAAAAAGATTTTCTATGTAAGAAAGATAAACGACAAGGCGGTCTTTGTATCATCATGCTATTCTACAGAGCTTGAATCAAAATTCATCACAGGATTCAAGGCAAACACTATACGCTCAATTCTTATAGACGATAAGAACAGGATAATCTTCGACACCGATTACGATCCGCTCTCCGAGAATATTGACACCGATATCCTTGACCTTTTTGCAGGCAGCACAAACACGACCGTACTTTCTGATTTCAGGATAGCATCTGTCTCATATCTCCAAAATGAGTGGCAGCTCATCACCGTTATGGATATGAGCGCGAAAAGGCAGCTTTCAATGAAGTTTGGTCTCTTATCCGTATTTGTGGTGATAATCGTTCTTATAGTTTATGAGTTTCTTCTGCATCTTGCCTCCGCGACCTATGACCCCGAGAGGGCAAGACTTTCTGCTGCCGGCAAGATCGATCCGCTGACAGGACTTCACAGTGCGGATTATACTGAGGACGTTATCCTTGACAGGATAGAAACTAGCCTTACGGGTTCTACCTTTGCTCTGATGATAATAAGCATCACAAACCTCAGTCTGATCGAGCAGTCCTACGGCGATGACACCGCCAATGAGGCTGTCATAAAGGTAGCTCATGCGGTAGATGACCTGTTCGGGGCTGAGCATACCGTGGGAATACTAAAAAAAGATGAATTTGCCGTCTTTGCGGATTTTACGGACATAAATCTGCTGAAGGCTTATGACGATATAAAGGCCAGCGTTTCAGGCCTTGCAGCCAGACTCGAACGGTGCGAACTCGAAAACGACAGAGGAGAGATAAAAACTGCTGTCGGTGCAGCGCTCTACCCTGACTGCTCTGCCGATTATGATGAGCTTCTCAGCCTTGCAGAGGACGCTGCAAAGCAGTGTGCCGCTGACCGCACAAAGAGTTACGTCCTTTATAAGAAAAAGGGAGATGTGAAGCAGAATGAGGATAAAAAACAGGCTTAATGCTGCTACTTTGGCAGCGCTCATCAGCGTGTGTGCCTCAAGCTGCACACAGACCGATACCTTCTACGATCATAAGGAGACTAAGAGCGTTTCATTCTCCTGGTGGGGGAAGGATCAAAGGAATGAGTATACTATCGAAGCGGTAAGAGAGTTTGAGAAAAAGACAGGTCTTGCTGTTGAAGTGCATTTCAGCGAGTATGAGGGCTTCAAGAATGTGATGGATATGGATTTCTATTCCGACACTGAGGCCGACGTTATGCAGCTCAATTACGACTGGTTGTATGAGTACTCTCCAAACGGCGATGGCTTTTACGATCTTCGTGAGCTTGCTGACAAGGTAGATATATCAGTATTCCCCGATGAGGATCTTCAATCGGGAACTATAAACGGAAAGCTAAATGCCCTGCCTACCTCTTTTAATGCTATTACTTTCTATTATAATGAGGATATGTACAAGAGCTATGGGCTGTCTGTTCCAAAAACATGGGAGGACCTTTACGATGCTGCCGAAGTCATGAGCGCTGACGGCATCTACCCGATAGAGCTTTCATCAAAGTCAGCGTGGTTGGCGGCTGTTGCCTATTTCGAGCAGACTGAGGGAAGAGAGCTTTATAAAAACTCAACAGAGCTTGAAATGTCAGAGGACGACTACAGAAAGCTGCTGGGCTTTTATGTTGACCTTCTTGACAAGGGCGTGAGCCCAACGACCGAAGGCTTTGACAGAAACGACCTTGAAAGAGAGAAAACAGGCGGCATAGCTGTCTGGATATCGGATGCAGAGTACTACTGTGATCCGTCGCTGGATCTCGGGCTGCACATCATCATAGGGGACTATCCCTGTGAGGACGGTGCGGTGCAGTTTGGCTGGTACAAAAAGCCTACGAGCCTTTATGCAATAAAAAAGACCACAGAGGACCCCGAATCAGCGGCGCTGCTGCTTGATTTTCTTGTCAACAGCGAGGAGATGAACACCCTCCAGAAGCTCGGCAAGGGAATACCGTCATCAAAAAGCGCACTGGAGATACTTGAAGCAAACGATATGCTCACAGGGATACAGTTCGATGCGAACAGGAAGATGAAGGATACGGAGCAGCTCGGCATGATGAGCCCCTACGTTGAGGACACAAACGCCGTAGAGCAGTTCTCCAATATCGCGGCGCGCATACACGGCGGCACAATGACCCTTGACGAAGCTGTCAGCGAGACCTACAGCGATATGTTCAGAATGCTGGCAACATAGGCGCTAGCCGTGCGCGCTAGCACAAAAAAATCGGGAAGCTTTCACTTCCCGATCCTATGTCAATAATTATCGGAGATCTTCTTGATCTCTTTCTTTGCAAGCTCTACCGCCTCAGCAGGTGCAAGCACCTTGGCTTTGTCTCCGAACTGGAACAGCCAGCCCCAGAAGGTCGGTGCTATCTGCACCTCGCGGTTTATGTAGAAGGTCTCATCAGAGTTCTTGTGGCAGATCGTCTTTTCACCGAACCTGTCCATAACAACGTTTATCAGAGAGTTATCGAACTGCAACTTCAGCTCCATTATCTCTCCGCCGTACATACCGTATATGCTCTGCAGGTTTGTTACAATATCCTGCTCCTCGTCCAGCAGCTCCCTTCTCGGCAGCTCTGTCATTTCTACCTGAGTCATACGGTCTACCCTGAATCTTGAAATATTATCGTGCTTCTCACTGTAGCATACAAGATAGTAGTTCTCGTTCTCCCAAACCAGCGCATACGGCGAAACAGTATATACCTCACCGCCGTGCTTCAGCTGCTTTCTTTTCTCGACCGTGTATTCAAAATACTTGAAGCGTATCTGCGACTGTGTGAAGATACCCTCCTGTATTTTATTTATCGCATAATATATCTGCTCGTTGAAGGTCTTTGTCCTGTTCTCAACATAGACTACCCTTCGCAGATCCTTAGCCTTATAATCAGAGGTCAGCTGCTGGAGCTTCCTTATAAGCTCCCTTGACTTCTTCTGTGTCAGGAACCTGCTCGATGCCACAGCATCTGCCAGAACATAAAGCTCCTCGTCCTGAAAAAGCCTGTCCGCAAGATAATAGGCGTTTGAATGGCCGTCCTTTGTGGTCTCGATAGCCATACCGCTGTCCGAAAGAGTCTTTATATCATCATAAATAGTCTTTCTTTCAGCCTTGATGCCGTTCTCACCCAGTATCTCGATAAGCCTGTTTCCCGTAAGGGTGTGCTTGTCATCGGTCCTGCGCTCAAAAAGCTGCTTCATAAACAACAGCTTCTGCTTCTGTCTCGATAGTCCTGTCACTTTGAATTATCCTCCCCGCTGCGTTTCATATCCGAAACCTTAATTCTCGAACCGTCAGGTTCTACGATCGTCATGTGCTCAAGCTGCGCCGTCAAATTCCCGACAACGCTCCTGCGGTATTCCATGCGCAGCTCCTCCCTTTCGGCCTTTTCCTCAGGGGTAAGCTCTCTCTCACGGCTGATCGCAGTAAGCTCAGACAATCTGTTAAGCTTTACTTTCTCCATAAATTTTTACACTGCTCCATTCAAGTCGGGATATTTTTTATTTTTTTAACTTATCTCCGACCGCATAGAATTTCAGCGGCTTACACAATACCGCCTGTCCCAAAAAAGCGACTGCGAATTTTTTCTTTCTTTTCTTTTGCCCCACCTGCCCCGTTTGCGGCTCAGGTAAAGGTCATTTTGTCCGATTAATCGCCCTCTTCGGGATTTAACATTCGTATTATAACACATATTTCAGCAAATTTCAACGGTAAATTGCACAAACTGTCCGATTTAATTCCCTCAATTTGAACAAAAAATTTGAAAATTGTGTTTGTCCAAAAATTTTCCCACAATATATAGTATGTGAATTTGTGTATGCTTTTTCATATTTTATTTACATAAAATTAATATAAATAAAGTGAGATGAAACCGAAAATGCAAAAAATATCCTTCGACAGCATAGACAAATACCTCTCCGACAGCCGCACCGATCCCACGGTAATGACCGACGAGATCAAAAACGGTCTCATAAGAGAAGCTGTCGAGATGAATTTGACTAAAAAGCAGAAATGTTATATAATAATGTATTATGTAAGAGGAATGACCATGCAGCAGATAGCCGATGCCTGCGCAGTTAACCGCTCGACGGTATCTCGCACCATAGCCCTTGCAAGAAAGCAGATAGCAGGAGGTATAAGCTCGGCGCTGCTGAGACGGGCTGTAACGGAGGGTGAAAGCAAACGTGAATGATAACAACACACTGAGCGCCTTTCTTGAAGCCTATACGGAAAGCGGCACAGCAAGGCTGCATATGCCTGCCCATAAGGGTAAGCCCGTAACAGGCTGTGAAAGCCTTGACATCACTGAGATAAAGGGTGCGGATTATCTGTATGAGGCAGCGGGGCTCATAGGAGAGAGCGAAAGGAGAATGTCAGCTCTCTACGGCACAGGGCGCACGATATATTCGACTGAGGGCTCAAGCATCTGCATAAAAACGATGCTGGGTATAATCAAAAGCGTTTGCGGCAAGCTTAGGGTGCTTGCAGGGCGTAACTGCCACAAGGCTTTTATTGACGGCTGTGCTCTGCTTGACGGTGAGGCAGTATGGGTATATCCGGGTATGAAGTCGCGCTCGGTATGTTCTTCGTTCATAACTGCCCAAGATATCGAAAAAAAGCTTTCAGTGGGAGAATTTGACTGCGTTTACATAACGTCTCCCGATTATCTTGGTTTTATGGCAGATATCGAGGGCATATCAAAGGTCTGCCGAAAGCACGGCGTACCTCTCCTTGTTGATAACGCTCACGGGGCTTATCTTCGCTTTACAGAGCCTGATATGCACCCGATCACTCTTGGTGCCGATATGTGCTGCGACTCTGCGCACAAAACGTTACCCTGCCTGACAGGAACGGCGATGCTGCACTTTTCAAAAAGCTGCCCCGAGAGTTTTCTCAGTGATGCTAAACGGATAATGTCTGTTTTTGGTTCTACAAGTCCGTCATATCTGCTGATGAACAGCCTTGACAAATGCTCGCTCATGCTCTCGGACGGTGCACTTATCAGAAGGATAAGGCACACCGCAGAAAGAACGGCGCTTTGCAAAAGCAGAGTAAGCTCATACGGATTTTTCCCTGTCGGAGACGAGCCTATGAAGATAACGATAGATGCTGCCCTTTCAGGATTAACGGGAAATGACCTTGCGGATAAGCTGAGAGAATACGGCATTGAGCCTGAATACTCTGACCCTGTATATACGGTGCTGATGCCCTCGGCAATGACGACAGAGGACGAATTCAGGCTTATTGAAAAGGCGTTCTCGCAGATAAAAGCAGGGGGTGCGCTCACGGTAGATATGCCTTCGCCAGAGCCCTGTGAAAGAGCTGTCAGCATAAGAGAGGCAATGTTTGCTCCAAGTGAGGCGGTCAGGGTCGAAGATGCAGAAGGCAGGGTATGTGCAAGAACTATAACGGGCTGTCAGCCTGCTGTACCGATAGCTGTCAGCGGTGAGCTGATAAATGAAAACACTGTACGGCTGTTCAATGCCTATGGGATAAATGACATCTATGTCACTAAATGAAAGGAGAAACTATGAAGCTTGTATACGCAATAGTTAACAACGACGATGTTTACGCTGTGAGCAAGGCATTTACAAAAAGAGGGATAAGAGCAACAAAGCTTGCCTCAACTGGCGGTTTTCTTATGGCAGGCAACACAACGTTCCTCATCTGCTGTGAGGACGCTATGGTAGATACTGTGATAGATACCTGCCGTGAGCACTGCAAAAAAAGAAAGCAGTATGTGCCCTCCTCTACGGTCACCGAGTCAGACCTCGGCAATCCATACCCCGTAGAGGTAAAGATAGGCGGCGCAACTATCTTCGTGACGGATATAAACAGATTTGAACAGGTATAAAAACTACCCCTTACCCGAATCGGTAAGGGGTTTGCTATTGCAGGGCTCTAGCCCTTGACAGGCGACCACAACAAAGTGTAAAACCACTAGCTTCTCGCGGCGAGAACAGATGCCGCCGCGTCGTGGTGGTTGAATGGTCTAGCTTGAAAAAGAGTGCGGCAAGCACCGAGCTCTAATAACTGTAAATGCTGCCGCCGATGAATTCTCTTGCTAGGGCGTTGTCGGGCAGAAGCTCCTCATTTATGCTGTCTACCTGCCTGAGAGCTTCAAGCATTGACATAAAGCGGTCAAATTCCTCATAGGTCTGCGCTGTTTCCTCCAAGCCTTCAAGAAGATAGCTCTTGTAAATGGCCGGCTCATACGCAAAATAAGTGTCTATCTGGAACTCGGCTCTTGCCTTAAAGGGCATTATGTACTTATTCTCACCGCTTTGTACGCTGTCGAACATATCAAGGGTCTCCGAAAACTCTCTGCCCCTGTATGCTTTATCCCTTATGAGCCTTCTCATCAGCCTCAAAAACTTAGGGTGGAGCATAGTTCCGTCCGCAAGCTCAGTCCTTCGGCGGACGCTGACATACATACAGTTTGCACGCTCACCCATTTCGCCCGTTACCTCAGGATTGAGAGCGTGTATACCCTCAAACACTACTATCTCATGACCGTCAAGGCGAAGGGTCTCGCCCCACGTTCTTGTCTGGTTTGAGAATATGAATTTCGGCAGAGTTACCTCCTCACCCTTTGCAAGCTTTTCAATGTCCTCTCTCAAAAGGTCACAGTCTATCCTGTCAGGAGTCTCATAATTAGGTCTGCCTTTTTTGTCATACTTCATCACATACCTGTCAGCAGGCAGAAAATAATCGTCCAGCGATATAGTATGAGTGGTAACTCCCCTGCTTTCAAGAAGCTCATCAAGCTTCAGCGCAGTTGTAGTCTTTCCCGAGCCCGAGGGCCCAGCCAGAAGAAGGATAGGCGCAGTATCACTCCTTTTATAGACAGCGTCTGCGGCCTCTGCAAGCTTGCTCTCGTATATTTCATGGCACTCATAAACGAACGCATCGGCGCCGTTTTCGATCTTCTCATTAATTAGTCCAATACTTATTTTTTTCATTTTATTACCTCGTTTTATAGTTAAAACTCAAATTTTGCAAAAGCGTTCTTGAAATAAAACAGCAGCTACAATGAAACGATCGGATGCCTTATCACCGTTTTCAATTTTTCAGGAACAACGCGCCTTGCATCCGATAAATATATTTCGTGGTGAAATCTCTTGTCAGAAATATCAAGAGCGTATCCTTTTTGCTTCATAAACTCATGCATAAGCTGTACCGTAGCAGGTTCGTTATCATAACTGCCAATATGCATACATTGTACGCACAAGCCCTCATCATAAGTCAAAAACTCAACTTTGGAAAAGTCCGTTTTTTTCTTATCACTTGCTTCCGATACTGCCCAATCAAAATCGGTTTTTGAAACAAAATCCGGAACACGGATCAGAGAGATCCACTTGAAATTCTCCTTTTGAGAATAGTCAATACCCTCGATACCGTCCTGCCACCAAAATCCCTCCAGTGGTGGCACAACATAATCAAAGTAGCCCTCTATCCGACGGTTTCCCTTTTTACTCATCTTTATTGTGAATGCTATACCATAAAGCAGCCCTATTGCTTGCTTATAAGCACCGTCCTCTGCATTGGGGTCGCCTTGACCTCTCACAGCGATATAATTCATCGGCGGCACAGAAATAATTGTTGGCGTCTTTGGCGGCATATAGTATTCTTTGTATTCTTTTTTATAATCAAAAGCCATAAGTAAAATCCTTTCCAAGCCAGATCACGATCGATCTATCAACAACACAAAATTAAGTATCTAAATATAAGTGCAAACGTCTAGCCACCTCTCCGCGGCGGTATCGCCGTTTGCCGGTCTCTCGCTCCTGACAGGCGACCAGTACAAAGTGTTCCTGCGATAGATCAGAGTTTATTCATAAAAAGCTGGTTTTCTAAGCAGCGTATATGATTTTTGCAGTCTGGCTTCGGAAGCCTCCGGCAGCCCTATCTGTGCAACTAAAAGTTCCTCGGTATCCTTTGCAACAGCTATTGTTTCTCCATTATAATCGCATACAATAGATTCTCCCGAAAAAATCATATTTCCTTCTGTACCAACACGATTACACATGGCAATATTCACACTGTTCTGAAATGCCTGCACTTTTACTTCCCACTGAAACAGCTCTGCGGGTTCGGCAGATGTATTTGCAGTTGGTATGATAATCAGCTCTGCACCTCGCAAGGCTTCTGTTCTGATACTTTCTGGATAGTGCCTGTCAAAGCAGACAACAATTCCGATTTTTCCGAATTTTGTCTGAAATACCTGAAATCCCTCTTCAGACGGGGTGTAATAATCCTGTTCATAAAAATGTTTACATTGTGCTATATGAACCATTTTTTGTTTTCCAATTACTAAGCCGCTGTCATCGATCAGCAGACTCATGTCATACTTTTTACTGTTTTCCTCCATATAAAAATTAGGAGCTGCAAAAATGCCCACTTCTCTGCATACTTTGCAAATTGTCCTTATGTATCGGGAATGCTCATTCATAACATAAGCAGACACATCCTTCTTCTCATATTGCGGAAAAAATGGTGTAAGCTGTATTTCAGGAAAGCATATCAGATCTGCCCCTTTCAAGGCGGCTTCTTTCATTAAATAGATCGTTTTTTCAAAATTTGTTTCTATTTCAGAAAAAATCTGCATTTGTGCCAGTGCAATTTTCAAAATGTTCACCTCTGCTATAAATTCCGATTTCAGGCGCTCCCCTTCGGGGAGGGCAAACGGTTTACTAGTATGCGATTACTTACGTGGGGAAGGGAAGATGCCCCGTCCGGGCTAGGACTCCCATTTGGTGCAGAGGTTGTTGATAGTATCTGTAAGCCTTGCCATGTCCTTGTTGTTGAGACCCTTGCTTGCCTTTACAAGGGATGAAAGTCTGTCCATAGCTGTGAGAAGTCTCTGATAATTGTTGGAAACAGGCACCTTGCGCTCTATCCTTACAGGCTCAGCGTTGGTGAACTCACCTGTTGCAAGGTCAAGCTCGGCTCCGCTGTACGGCGCATAGGCGTCAAGGCCGAAATCCTCCCTTAGATGCTCCTTGTAGCCCTCGGCGCTGTCCTCATCGCCGTGATTAACAAACACCTTGCTTACACTCTCAAAGCTCGATATCCACTTGTCAAGACCGTTTCTGTCAGCGTGGCCGCTTATGCCTGCAAGTATCCTGATATCTGCGCAGACAGCTATCTCCTCACCGAAGAGCTTAACTCTCTTCGCACCGTCAACTATGCTCCTGCCGAGAGTGTTCATTGCCTGATATCCCACAAAGAGGATAGTATTTTCCTTCTTCCAAAGGTTATGCTTCAGATGGTGTTTTATTCTTCCTGCCTCACACATTCCGCTGGCAGAGATTATCACCTTTGGCTCAGGATCAAAGTTTATAGCTCTCGATTCATCGCTTGTCACAGCAGTTACCAGCCCGTCAAATTTCAGAGGGTTTATATTTCTGCGAACAAAGTCCATAGCCTCCTCATCAAAGCAGGAGGCTTTATTTCTGTTGAATACTTCCGTCGCCTCTATCGCAAGCGGCGAATCCACAAACACCTTAAAGCCGTCATGTCCCGTTACAAGGTCCTGCTCCTTTATCTTTCTTATAAAGTAAAGCAGCTCCTGCGTCCTTCCAACTGCGAAAGACGGTATAACTACGCTTCCTCCGCGGTCAAAGGTAGTCTGTATCAGCTCAGCAAGATCGTGGATATAGTCTCCCTTGGGCTTGTCATGGTTCCTGAGCCCGTAGGTCGATTCCATAACCACATAATCAGCCTCCGTAAGATACTGAGGATCACGGATAAGCGGCTGGTTAAGGTTGCCTATATCACCCGAGAACACGATCTTTTTAGTTACATCAGCCTCGGTAAGTGTTATCTCAATAGATGCTGACCCCAGCAAATGACCCGCATCTATAAAACGTATGCTTATTCCCTCCGATATCTGCTGAGGAGAATCATAGACGTGAGCCGTAAGCTTTTGGATCGCAGCCTCGGCATCGTTCATGGTGTAAAGAGGATCAGTATCCTCACTGCCCTTACGTCTGCCCTTTCTGCTGCGCCATTCAGCTTCAAATTCCTGTATATGCGCTGAATCTCTGAGCATTATCTCACAAAGATTGCAGGTAGCCTCCGTCGCGTGGATAGCTCCCCTGAAACCGCCTGCTGCAAGCAAAGGCAGCAAGCCTGAGTGGTCGATATGTGCGTGAGTAAGCAAAACAAAGTCTATATCCGAAGGCGGACAGGGTATCCGCGCATTCTCAAATCTGTCAGCTCCCTGCTCCATTCCAAAATCAACAAGAAACTTTTTTCCGCACGCCTCAATGTACGTACAGCTGCCCGTAACTTCATGATCTGCACCGATGAACATAAGCTTCATAAACAAGACTTCCTTTCAATCATTACGATAAGAACATTATAGCACAGTACCTAAAAATTTGCAATAGCGAAACCAAAATTTGTGCAAGATTTCAAATAATAACCCCTTGACAAATACGAACATATGTTCTATAATATAAATATCCCGAAAGATACGGCGCATTAAGGGGCGGCAGCGTGAGGGGGCGGTGCTGTACCTGACAGAAAGGAGAAACAATGACAATAACTTTGAGCGAGGATTACAGGGCGTCGGTCGATGATAAGGTGCTTGGCTTTATCGGTGAGACTGCGGCGCGTGTGATCGAGCTTTCGGGATATCTCTGCGAGGATGCCGATGCATACAGTCTGGTAATAGATTATGGCGACGGCATCAGCTATGAGCTTGATATGGCTGACGGCAAACACACTGTTGAAGGTTCGCTTCTGAGGCGTGAGGGAGGCGTACTTTGTCAGGTGCTTGCAAAGAGGGCAGGCGATGAGGGCTATGAGCTTGTCAGAAAGAGCAGCGTGTTCGAGCTTTATATTCTTGGCAGCGTAAGCGATAATACCGAGCCGATACCCACATATGAGGAAGCGCTGAGTGCGCTTGACGAGATAAAGAAGCAGGCAAACAAGGTGCACTATAAGGGAGAGCCTACAGGTGTTCTAAGCGGCTTGAACGTAAGCATCGTTGGGGAGGCATTGCAAAAAACCGAAGCGGGCAACAGCCTCTCGCTGAAGACTGACAAGGAGGTAACAGAATAATGGCATTTGAAACATATACGGGATACTTTACGAACATAAGCGCTGTGCTTCAAAAGCTCAGTGAGATGTGGGAATTCGATTCAGTAGAGAGCAACGCTTACACCTATGGCAATGCTGTTCTCAAACCTGACAGTTCTCTTCTTTACAACGGAGACACTGCTGTTGGCGCCAATTACAATTGGAGTAACAGCCAGTACTGCACGATAGCTAAGACAGACAAAGCTGTTATAGTTTCAACATTCTATGACAACAAGCCACAGGCTATCGTTCTTGGCACAGTGACCAATGAAGCGGGCGAAGTCTCAAAGGGAGGCATGACCAATATACGCTATACCGGTACAGGAACTAATTACGCTGTTATGGGCAGTAATAACTCCTTCAACGTTGGCGACACTTACAGAACTACCGACGGGCTGACTCAGCTCGTACCGTTCATATCGACAACAGGCGGCTGGTGCTTTGAAAAGGTTTTCAAGGTAATAGCAGGCTCTTCTACAGAAAAGAGCGGTATTTTTAACATAGGCGGCGAAAGATATTTTATCTCGGGTCACACCGCTATAAAGGAAAGCTGACATCTCACTCAGGGTCCGCAGGCTTTAGGTCTGCGGACCCTTTTGGTATGGCTTTACAGTGAATTACGCTTTGAATTGACAGTATATTACAATTCAATTGCTCAAAACATAAAAAACAGTCTTATATATTTGTGTAAATACACTATTTTTGTTTAAACTGCTTGTAATGCTGCTCATAAAATGTTATAATAAATTAAATCTATTTACTTGATTCTGAGAGGGATTTACTTTGATCGACGGAAGAAAAATTATAGGCATATGCCTTACGAGGATAAATGAACAGACCCGCGCCGAATATTCAGGCGCTATTCGTGATGCAGCAGAGATGCTGGGTCATAGGGTAATGGTGTTCAACAGCCTCGTTGATTTTTATTTTGACGATACCTATGATGAGGGCGCAAAGCACATCTATGAGATCATAAACTTTGATATCATAGACAGTCTTGTCATTTTCGATGAAACGATCCACAACAAGGAGATAGTAAAAGATATCATAAAAAAAGCAAAGCACAGCCAGACACCTGTTGTGACCGTGAATGCCAAATATGATGGCTGCTACTCGCTCAACCGCAATTATGAAGATGCTTACACTCAGGTGATAGATCATATCATCAAGGAGCACAACGTAAGAGATACTGTCTTTATCGGCGGAAGAAAAGGCGATGAACACACCGAAAAAAGACTTGACTGCTATAAAAGGGCTCTCCGTAACAACGGGCTTCAGTATATCGAGGAAATGGTCGGCTACGGCGAATACTGGAACGAACCCACATTTGCCGAGCTTGAAAGGATATTCTCATTCAAAGGTAAGCCGCCTCAGGCAGTTATCTGTGCGAACGACAGCATGGCACTGGCTGCTATGGAGTACCTCACGAAAAAGGGCTACAGGGTACCTGAGGACATTATAGTTTCCGGCTTTGACGGGATTTCGGAAGCAAGTCACTGCTCACCGAAGATTACCACCTGCCGCGAAAACACCACAGCTATGGCAAGGATATGCGTGGAAACTCTGACAAAGGCGTTTGAGAAGAACTCTCCGTGTGAGCTTGAATACCCCTATGAGCCTGTTATCACAGAGTCCTGCGGCTGCATAAACGATGATGAAAAATACGGCGTTGAAGCACTGCCTGAGCTTTACAGGCGAATAGCTGAAATGCACACTCACGAAGACTTTATGCACGCTGAGCTCAACAGGCTGATAAAGCTGACAGACAGAAATCAGCTTATGCACTCGCTGGCTAATATGACTCAGTTTGGCTCCTTCGTGTGCCTGAATTATGATTTTCTCTCCAAGAGCAGCGAAGACCTGAATGTGGAGATGAACGAATACGAATATCTTGCAATAGCTTCATCAAACTCATGGGGACATTCCAAGGGTGATCTGCATACGAGCATAATAAGAAACACCGAGATACTGCCCGATAAGAGTGAATGGGCCAAGAACGGCGGGCTTTATGTGCTCACTCCGATTTATGTTGGCAGCTTTGTGTGCGGCTACTACGCGGTGAAGACCGGAAATGTTGTATATGACAGCGACAAGATAAAGAGAGTTGCAACTACGCTCAACATAATCGCCAACTCGGTGCTTGACCACTACCAGATGGCAAGAATGATGAGAAACCTTGAAAATGCAGTCTATATTGATGCTATGACGGGACTGTCAAATCTTAAGGGCTTGACAAAATGGTTTGAGGAGTTTGCTTCAAAGCCCGAAAACCACAAAAAGTGCCTTACAGTTTCTGTATATGCGATATTCAAGTATACATATATTTACGAGAACTACGGTATTTATGAGACAGAAGAGGTAGTTAAGGTGGTCGCTGACGCTTTGAAAAAGGCAAACACCAAAAACTGCATCGTCTCGAAGATAACCGATGATGAATTCATCGTAATAAACATCTATGACAGACTTGAGCAGGTATCTCAGACGATAAATGACGCTACCGCATCTTTCTATGAGGATATGGCTGAATATAATTCCAGTGAGCAGAAGGAATTCTACGTTGAGGTAAATGCTGGCTGTACTGTCGTAAACCCGGGGTGGGAGGCTTCCCTCGAAAGCTATATCAAGCTTGCGTCCTCGGAGCTGTTCCTCAACCGTCTGAAACAGGGCATGGGCAACGTGAAAAAGAGAGACTTCTCTGCACGTGAGCTTTACAGCACGTTCAACCTGCTGGTTGAGAAGAATCTGTTCACCTACCACTATCAGCCTATCATTGATGCGAGAACGGGTAACATCTTCGCATATGAGGCGCTGATGAGAACAACTGGCGGAATAAATATGTCTCCGCTGGATATTCTCGATGTTGCGCAGGCTTATGACAGACTGTACGATATCGAAAAGGCAACTATGTTCAACAATATGAACAAGCTCGTCGAGGACCCTGCGGCGTTCTCGGGACACAAGCTTTTCCTGAATACTATACCCGGGCATTTTCTCAATACTGAGGACTATGACTACTTTATGGATCTTTATCATGAGTACTTCGGTCAGGTAGTATTTGAGATAACGGAGCAGGATACGATTACCGATGATGAGCTGAGCCTTATCAAGCTTCTCTCGGGAGAGAACGGTGCTGTTCAGATAGCGGTAGATGACTACGGAACGGGTCATTCTAACATCGTAAATCTGCTGAGATATGCTCCGCAGGTGCTGAAGATAGACCGTTTCCTGATAAGCGGCATCAACAGCGATTCAAACAAGCAGAAGGCTGTTAAAACGACTATAGAGTTTGCAAGACTTAACGAGATCAAGGTGCTTGCTGAGGGCGTCGAGACGTTTGAGGAGCTCCAGACCGTAATAGATATGGGCTTTGACTACATTCAGGGATTCTACACCTCAAGACCACAGCCCACACCTATCTCCGAGATACCTGAGAATATCAAGAATGAGATCGTAAGCGAAAACCTGAAGCTTTTGAAATTCGATTCGGATAATTTACAGGTATATACAGCTAAATATGACGAAGTTATCGACATAGTTGAGCTGACTATGAAGAGATACAAGTTCATCAACATCATCGGCGGAAATGTCAAGCTCGTTGGAGAGAAGGACAACACCATTGATATGATAATCAAGATAGCTGACGGTGTAAATGCAAATATAACTCTAGAAAATGTAAACATCAAGGGCGCAGTTGAAAGCACTATACAGCTCGGCAAGGGCTGCAGCACCAAGCTTGTGCTGGTTGGCGACAACACCCTGAACAAAGACGGTATATACGTTCCCGAAAGCTCATCACTCAGAGTGACAGGCGACGGAAACCTTATGGTGCTCAACAACAGGAATTACAGCATCGGCATAGGCACGAATATGAACGACCCCTACGGCAATATCACCTTTGATATGGGCGGAACGCTCAGAGTCGTATCGACGGGAGATAAGGTTTGTGCTGTCGGCGGCGGCAGGATAGCGAATTCTTATATCAGATTTGCACGGGGAACATTTGACATCAAGTGCAGAGGTATGTGCTGTGTGGCTGTCGGAAGCGGCAGCGGTGCCGCAGATATCAGGATAGATAAGGACGCTGACATTACCGTAATGGCAAATGCTGCTAACTCTGTAGCTGTTGGCGCTGTTATAGGCAAGGCAGATATCCTGATTCAGGGGAAGCTGAATGCGACCTCCGACGGAGAAAAGGTAACGGCGGTCGGCAATCTCAGCGGAGATGATCTGCTCATCACTATCGACGGAGCTGAGGTATCTACAACAGTTCACTGCGATGACGGCGCTTCTGTCGGTTCTGTTGACGGACGCGGCGAGATCAAGGTCAAGAACTGCGTCATAAATGCTTACGGCGAGGGCACGAACGTTACTGCGATAGGAAGCGTTGAGGGTAATGTTTCAACGCTGATAAATTCAGGCTTTGTAAGGCTTGAGCTGCTGGCGGCGAACGCTATGGTAAACGGCAGCGAAATGGACAGATTCATCGTTATGGGCGGAAATGTAAATGTGCTCAGCACAGGTGCAAAGCAGGCTATAAACCGCTACGGCGACAAGGTCTACCCGACATACCTTAACGGTGAAAGCTATGAGCAGCAGATAGTTACCGAAAACGGCAGCTATGTTTACAAGGCAGAGCGTGACAAGGCTCTCGACAGGCTTTGCGTTTATCTTCCAAAGAAGTATTCTGATGCAGCATATTCAAATTGACGGAACAAGGGTCATACCCAGTGATAAGGGTATGACCCTGAATTTTGCGTAGAAAAGAGAGAACGAGTACGAAAAAACGTACAAAAATTTAAAAAAGGGCTTGAAATTTGGAATTTGATGTGTTATAATGAACAAAGAGGTAAAAATCTGACGAATTAGGAGAACGCTTATGAGATGCCCATTTTGCAATAATGATGATACCAGAGTTATTGACTCTCGCCCGAGTGAGGGAAAGAAGAGAAGAAGAAGAGAATGCCCTAAGTGCGGCAAGAGGTTCACTACCTATGAGGTGATCGAAAAGCCGCAGCTGATGGTCTATAAGAGAGACGGATCGTTTGAGCCGTTTGACAGACAGAAGCTCATCAAGGGCTTGCAGATAGCAGTCAAGAAAAGACCCGTAAGCGTTGAGGCTATAACGGGACTTGTTGACGACGTTGAGAACACGTTTGCAAATAAGATGCAGACCGAAACAAACACCAGCGAGATCGGAGATATG
Organism: Ruminococcus sp.; assembly: GCA_017484095.1. Taxonomy (GTDB): domain Bacteria; phylum Bacillota; class Clostridia; order Oscillospirales; family Ruminococcaceae; genus Hominimerdicola. Next base: position 23,366 of record JAFUTU010000024.1, read on the forward strand.
GTGCTCAAAAAGCTCAAAAAGCTCGATCAGGTCGCATATGTAAGGTTCGCATCTGTCTATAAAGACTTTACCAGCGTAGATTCGTTCATTCAGATAATCTCTGAACTCTCCGAAAGAGGCTGACTCTGTTAAATAACTTATGCTTACTATCGGTGGAAAACCTTTCTGAAGAAAGGTTATTCCCCCGGGCCCCCTTTCCAAAGACTTCTGATTTCTTTTTGGCAAAGAGACAGCGTTTTAATAAAAGAACACAAAAATCACAGCCTATCTCGATTTACGGAGATAGGCTGTCTCTTTGCCAAAAAGCATTAAAAGTTTTAGGAAGGGAGTTTGAGGGATAACCCTTTTTCAAAAGGGTTTCCCTCAATAATAGATATAAGTTATCCAAAAGCCCCGACGCACTTGCTGAGCGGGCTATTCAGCAGGGTAAGTGACCATTAAGTCAGAGCCTAAGGATTCGCCCCAGACGATATGGTCAAGCTTTGTGCCGTCGAGGAAGACGGTGAAGTATGAGGCTTTAAGGTCAGACGGTAGAAGCTCTTTGATACGGTTTACGAACTCATCATTCTCTGTCGAAATATAATTCATATACTCGAACTTATAATCGTCGGTCTCACTGAGCTCTGCGAACGCTACCTCAGCTGCTTCATAAACAGTCTTTGCCTGAGCCATTGCCTGATCGGAGCGCTCGTCCTTTATCAGACCTTCGGTATAGGCTTGCTCCTTAGTGCCTGCAAAGCATATCTTCCAGCTGTCATCTTTATCGTCAAGAATGAGGATAATATACTGGCTTGTGGGCTCCTGATCCTCGCCATAGGTAACGGTAACATATATCTCGCACGCCTTTGAATATGACTCCTCGACGTTTACTTCATCTATGAAGCCGCTTTTTTCGTGGTCGAACTCATATTTGAAGTCCTGCTCGCTGCCCTCGTCGGCATACTCATCATCGTGACCCATATTCTCTTTCATATACTCATACTGTGCCGCATAGTCATCAGTCATAAGCTTTATCATAGAGCGGTCAAACTCTGCATTTGCAGCCCTGAGATATGTAACTACCACCCTTTCGGGGGCAAGCATAGGGTCCTCATCGGGCTCCTCTACTTCTGCATCGACGGGCTCTGCCTGCTGCTCAGTGGTCTGTGCTGACTGCTGCTCCTGCTCGGCAGTGCTGCTTTCCCCTCCGAGAGAGCAGCCGCTGAAAGCAAGCATAACAGCTGCACAAACGGCACATAGAGTTTTTTTATTCAGTGACATAAATGTTCCCTTCTTTTAATCTTCGTACTCATATTCCTCGATAATGTCTTTCACCACGCGGTTCACGACATCATAAGAATAGCCGCGTCTTACGAGAGCATTTTTTACTTTTCTGATACCGTCATCATCATCGAGATATGACGAATACTTCTTCTCGGTATATTCCCTTAGTCTTTCGTAGGTGCTCTCCTCATAGGGCTCAAGGGCTTCTTCGGCTATCTGTTTTGTGATGCCTTTTTGTCTTAGCATCTGCATAGCCTTATAATACCCGTAGTTTCTGCTCTCAACGTAGGTCTTGGCAAGGCCTGCGGCATAGCGCCTGTCGTTTATCGTACCTATCTCGAGCATCTTGTCCATAACTCTGTCAACGATGTCCTCGGGGTAGGTGTTTTCAAGCTTTTTGTAAAGCTCGATATAAGAATAGTCTCTGTAATCGAGAAGATAGAGGGCTCTTTCTCTGGCTTTGCGGTAGAGGTTTTCCACCACTATCTCATGCCAGTCATCGTCGTCATACTCCTGATCCTCAGCAAGAGAAAACCTGCTGACGATCTCTGAGCTGAGATAAACGTGCTCATCGTCATCGAGTATTATCTCCCACGTTGAGCCCTTATACTTCTGCAAGGATACTATTTTCGGCATCAGCCGTCACCAAGCTGTGTTACGTCTATCGGTGCAAACTCCTGGAAATCGTCCTCAGGGTCTGCAATTACGGAAGCGGTCTCGGAGGCGGTCTTTCTTATCTTCTTGCCCTTAGGAGCGTCAGCCTCGGGTGCGGGCTCTGCCGACTTTTCAGCCTGAGCTGCTGCCCCTGCATTTGCTTTGGCTTCGAGCTCATCCTGTTTTTTGAGCTTTTCTGCCTTCTGCTCCTCGTTTATTTTCTCTTTGAGCTTATCCTCGATCTCCTGCATAATGTCTGGATTGCTGACGAGGAAGTCTTTGGAATTGTCTCTGCCCTGACCGAGCTTCATCTCATCATAGCTGAACCAAGCTCCGCCCTTCTTTACTATACCCATATCAACAGCCATATCGAGGACCTCTCCTACTCTGGAGATACCCTTTCCGTACATGATATCGAACTCGCACTCCTTGAACGGAGGAGCTACCTTATTCTTAACTACCTTGCAGCGTGTTCTGTTGCCGATGACCTCAGAGCCGTTCTTTATCTGCTCACCGCGTCTTACCTCTATTCTTACCGAAGAATAGAATTTAAGTGCGCGTCCGCCCGGAGTGGTCTCGGGGTTGCCATACATAACTCCGATCTTTTCTCTTACCTGATTGATAAAAACTGCTGTAGTGTTAGACTTTCCTATAACGCCTGTGAGCTTTTTCATTGCCTGAGACATAAGTCTTGCGAGCTGACCCACATGAGTATCTCCCATTTCACCGTCGATCTCTGCCTTTGTTACCATTGCGGCAACAGAGTCGATAACTATGCAGTCGATAGCGCCCGAACGTGTCAGAGCCTCAGCTATCTCAAGAGCCTGCTCACCGCTGTCAGGCTGAGATACGAGCATATTGTCGATATCTACTCCGAGCTTTTCTGCATAGACAGGGTCGAGCGCATGCTCAACATCTATGAAGGCAACCTCGCCGCCCATTTTCTGGGTCTCGGCGATTATGTGCAAAGCCACTGTTGTTTTACCCGAGGACTCGGGTCCGTATATCTCGATTATTCTTCCTCTCGGAACGCCGCCTATGCCAAGAGCCATATCAAGCGTCATAGAGCCTGTAGGTATAGCTTCAACGTCCATAGCCTTGGCATCTCCGAGCTTCATTATCGCTCCCTTGCCGAACTGCTTCTCGATATATGCCATTGCGGTCTCGAGGGCTTTCTTCTTTTCTGCTGCGTCGGTTATCTTCACTGCAGATGCTTTTTCCTGCTTTTTCTTCTTATCAGCTGCCATTATGATCTTCCTTTCGATAGGTGGTAAAAGGGCACGCCCTTTCTCAATATGCATTATAATATACTAACTGTCCGTTTGTCTGTACAGTTGTGTTCTTTTGTTTATTTGTACAAAATTTTGTACATTAAACCTTGAACCCGAACACACAGCGCACGATCCCTCTGAGGTCTTCCCGACAGCGGACGTCTGTAAGCCCGTGCCTTATCAGCATGAGCATAACTTCGTCCTCCTGCTCAATGCCTATCTCATAGCAGAGCATACCTCCGCTTTTGAGCTTATCCTTCCACAGTCTTGTGATGCTGCGGTAAAAGTCGAGCCCGTCCTCGCCTCCGTATAAAGCTTCACGGGGCTCATATGTAACCTCCTGCTGAAGCTCCTGCATATCCTCATCAGACAGATACGGCGGATTGCAGATGATGATATCCGCCTGCGGAAGTGTGCCGACTACATCAAGGTCAGTGACATCTGCGATTATCACCTTTGCGTTTACGCCGTTCATGGCAAGGTTCTCGTTAAGGTACTTAGCTGCGTCCACTGACTTTTCAACGCAGTATATCTCGGCGCAGTCAAGCGTTTTTGCGAGCGCACAGGCTATACAGCCGCTGCCCGAGCACAGATCTATCACCGTCAGAGATTTTTTGCCGCGCCATTTAGCAGCAGTTATATCTATCAAAGTTTCGGTATCCTGTCTCGGTATGAGAACTCCCCTGCCAACCTTTATAGGCACACCGTAAAATTCCCACTCTCCGATTATATACTGTAAGGGCTCTCCGCTTATACGCCTGTCAAGCAGGGCATCAAGCTCACAAAGCTTGTCCTCTGCCGCCTCTGTCTCCATAAGCTGAGAGAACCTGCTGCTGCGGCAGTCCTCACCGAGAACACTGCCGAGAAGCTCCGCACAATTGAAGGCAGAGCTTTCCACGCCTGCTTCGTCCAGCTTTTTTACTGCCTTTGCAAAAGCATCTCTGTAGGTCACCATTTATCGTCTCCCTCTTTTGCAGGGATACACTCCTCAAGTGCTGCGATAGCGCACTCTATCTGCTTATCATTGGGTTCTTTGGTAGTTATTCTCTGTATCCAGAGCCCCGGGGCAGATATCGCCCTGGTGACGGGGTTATCATACTTGCCTGCAAGCCTTATCAGCTCAAAGGCTATGCCTGTAACTACGGGGAGAAGTGCTATCTTGAACAGAACTCTGAGAGCAAGATTCTTCCACGAGACGTTAAAAATGGTCGTCACGAAAATGCTTATAAAAAGCACTAAGAAAATGAAGCTCGTTCCGCACCTGGGGTGGAAGCGGCACTGCTTTTTAACATTCTCGACAGTGAGCTCCTCCTGCCTTTCGTAGCAGGCGATAGTCTTATGCTCCGCACCGTGATACTCATAGGTTACGGACATATCCTTCATCAGCCTTGTAAGGGCAGTATAGCATATAAACACGATGATCTTAATAAGACCCTCGATGACGTTTTTCGCAAACTTTGAAAGCGATATTATGTGCTTATCGACAAACTTTGAAAGCAGTGACGGCAGCCATATGAACAGCACCACTGCAAGCCCGATACCCAGCACCATAGCAAGCGCCGAAATAACAGGCATTATCTTATCGCCAAGCTTTTCTGAGAGCCATTTTTCAAACTTTGTTTCAGGCTCTTCATCCTCCTCGGTCATCTGCTTGTCGGCAGATCTCATAAGGCACTTATACCCAAGTATCAGCGATGAAATAAAGCTGAATATTCCCCTTACGAACGGCACCTTTCTGTACCACGCCTTTGAGCCCTTTACTTTCCAGGTCTCAAGATCTATCTCGCCGTTTGGAAGTCTGCAAGCCATTGCTCCCTTTTCGGGGCCGCGCATCATAACGCCCTCAATGACCGCCTGACCGCCTATACTTGTTTTGAATTTCTCATTCCTGTCGGGTCTCTGACTCATCGGTTTCAAGCTCCTCCCGGTTTTCTATCGGCTCCGATGAGATCAGCTCAACGTCTACCGTATCATTGTTTTGATTTTTGTCACTGCCTGAACTCTGCATACACGGCAGTGTTATCATAACTGTAGTTCCGACGCCCTGCTGACTGTCGATATCGAGAGTACCGCCGTGGCGCTGGATAATCTCATCGGCTACCGCGAGGCCTATTCCCGAGCCGCGCCTTGTATGGTTAGCCTTAAAGAATTTTGTTTTTATTTTAGGAAGATCGTCCTTAGATATACCTATGCCCGTATCGGAAATAGATATACATATCTCGCCGTCCTCCTCATAAGCTTCAACAGAAACAGTGTCTCCCTTATCGGAATACTTGATAGCGTTATCCACGATATTTATGAAGACCTGTCTCAGCCTGTTCTTATCACCGTAGACAAATGACAGCATCTGCGGCTCATAATAATCGAGCTTTATTCCCAAAGCTCTTGCTCTCTCCTGATAAATGAGGACTGTCTCAGTAAGCTCTGCCAGAATGTCGATCGTATCCATTATAAGGGTGAGACGGTTATCCTGTATCCTTGAGAAGTCGAGAAGCTCCTCTACCATCTGGGAAAGACGCTCAGTCTCACTGGTGATGACGCGCATACCTTTTTTGAAGGTCTCCTGATCGTCATACATAACGGTGACGGTCTCAGTCCATCCCTTGATGGCTGTGAGCGGCGTTCGGAGCTCATGGGAAACTGACGAGATGAACTCGTTTTTCATCTGCTCCGTGTTCGACAGCTCCTGCGCCATATAGTTTATAGAGTCGCAAAGCTCACCGAGCTCATCATCACGCTGCTTTTCGATCCTTTCACGGAAATCTCCTGTCGCGAACTTTCTCGCAACGTCGTTGACCTTTCTGATAGGGATAACGATAGACTTTATGAAAAACAGACCCGAGAAAAGCATAAGAGCTATTATCGCAAGGACAACGCCCGTCATAATTATCGAGAGCATAACTATCTGGCTGTCGATATTCTTCATCGAAGAAAGCATTCTTACTGCCTCATATTCACTTCCCTTAGGGGAAATAACAGAGGTCATAGCGAGGACCTTTTCTCCCGTTTCAAGCTCATATATCTGA
>JAFUTU010000002.1 GCA_017484095.1 Ruminococcus sp.
ATGTTTACGAGACTTTTAACGCGGATCGAGAGATTTGAACTCTCGCGCCGGTTTCCCGACCTACTCCCTTAGCAGGGGAGCCCCTTCACCACTTGGGTAGATCCGCAAATGCTGGTAAAAAATATTGGCGGACAGGGTGGGATTCGAACCCACGGTACGTTGCCGTATCACCGGTTTTCAAGACCGGCTCCTTAAACCACTCGGACACCTGTCCATTAATTATCACTACCTCTGCCAACGACTTATATATTTTATCATATATCGGGTGTTTTGTCAATAGTTTTTTCAGCGATTTTTTGAAATATCTCAAAAATTTTTGAAAAACACTTGCAATTTACAGAAAGGTATGCTATAATATATGAAATTGTGTTTATGCTTAACTTCTATCGAAAGGAGGCGTGCTTTCGTTCAACGAAAGCTGGAATATGAGTGTTATTGAAATAGTTGCAGGCTCCGTGCTCATACTTGTGAGCCTTATAATCGTGCTCATTGTTCTTTCACAGGAATCTAAGGATCAGGGTCTTACCTCTGCTATCGGCGGCGGCTACAATGATTCTTTCTACGGAAAGAACACAGGCAACACAAAGGACGCAAAGCTGAACAGACTTATGAAAGTCAGCTCCGTACTGCTGTTCATTGTTACGCTGGCTGTCAGCATAATTTATCAGATCAAGCACTGATATCACTGCCCTGCTTCCTATGCAGGGCTTTTTTATTTAAGAAAGGAAACATTATGACAAAAAGAAAGAAAAAAGGCGATCCTAAAGATATCATTATGAACATCTTCAAAAAGAATAACGGCAAGGGCGTCAAATACAAAAGCCTTAAAAGCCTAGTCACAAAAAGAGGCTTTTCTAAGGAGGAGTTTCGCCGTGCTTTTTATGCTCTTGAAGACAGCGGAATGATCTTTAAGGACAAAAACAAATACAATACTAAATCAGGCAAGGGTATTAAATCTGCTGAAGTTGTAAAGCTGCAGCGTACCTTTGGCTTTGTAAGGCTTGATGATTCGGGACAGGACATATTTATCCCCGGAAAAAAGCTGCTCGGTGCAATGCCGGGTGACAGTGTTCTCGTGAAGCTCGCTAAAAGCAGCGGGGAATCCCCAGAGGGCGAAGTTCTTAAAATAGTCAAGCAGAATTTTTCACGCTTCAGCGGTGAGATAGTTTACGTTGACGGAGAGCTTATGGTCGTTCCCGATTCTATCTCTCAAAACCCTATCCGCTATACTAACCCGCTGAACCTTGATCTCAATGAGGGTGATAAGGTACTTGCAGTCATAACCAAGCGCGGTGAGAACCACCGCGATCACCGCTGTGAGATACAGGCAGATTTCGGAAGCTCAGAGAAAGCAGCTGTATGTGCGCTGGGTGTGCTTGAGGTCAACGGGTTGTCTCCCCTGTTTCCGAACGAGGTGATCTATGAAGCAAAGCTTGCAAATGATGAGCGTTCTGTCACCGCAGAGCTTGAAAGCAGGCTCGACCTCAGAGACAAGCCCATATTCACTATCGACGGCGCAGACACCAAAGATATCGACGATGCCGTAAGTGTTGAAAAAAACGATGAGGGATATCTTTTAGGGATCCATATTGCCGATGTTTCTCATTACGTAAAGGCAAAAACTGAGCTTGATAACGAGGCATTCAAGCGCGGAACAAGCGTCTATTACGCAAACAGGGTCATCCCCATGCTCCCTAAGGAGCTTTCAAACGGCATCTGCTCGCTTAATCCACAGGTCGACAGGCTAGCATTTTCATGCCTGTGTACGCTCGATAAAAACGCAAATATCCGTTCCTATAAATTCGTAAAGTCTGTCATCAGGTCAAGAGTTAAAGGCGTTTACAGTGAGATAAACGAGCTTCTTGGGGGATACACTTCAAAACAGAATGCTGAAAAATACAAAGAAGTCATCTCAGAGCTCCCCCTTATGAACGAGCTTGCAGACAAGCTGGCTGCAAACAAGAAGAAAAGAAATGCGCCCGAGCTTGAAACTACCGAAAGCAAGCTCATCATAAGTGCAGAGGACAAGTGCGTTGACGTTATGCCTAAGGCCAGAGGCGAAAGCGAAGAGCTTATCGAAAACTTTATGCTTGTGGCTAATGAGTGCGCAGCCCGTTTTGCTGCTGAAAACTCGCTCCCCTTTGTTTACCGTATCCATGAGCAGCCAAGCGCTGAAAAGACAGAGGGCTTCAAGGAGCTTCTTACAAAGCTTGGCATACCGTTTCGATTCGGTGAGCACATCACTCCTGCCGATATAGCAAAGCTCCTCGACGATACCCGAGGCACCGAGCTTTCACCTATCATAAACAATGCCGCCCTGAGAAGTATGTCAAAAGCGCGGTATTCTTCCCAGCCTGTCGGCCATTTTGGTCTTGCTCTTGAAGACTACACTCATTTCACATCGCCTATCAGACGATATTGCGACCTCGCCGTCCACAGGATAATGAGCGAGAGGCTCAGCGGAACATCTGTGTCGGACTGTCAGACCAGATTCAACAAGTTTGTTCATGCCGCGGCTGACCAGGCTTCAAAAACCGAGCTCACTGCCATTCAGGTCGAGCGCGACTGCGAAGACTGCTACAAGGCTGAATATATGTCCGCACATATCGGTGAAGAATTCGACGGACGTATATCCTCGGTCACAAGATCAGGCTTGTTCGTCTCTCTTGACAACACCTGCGAGGGCCTGGTAAGGCACACAGATATGCCCGACGGTGATTATGAGCTTGACTATCTGATAAGCCTGAAAAACCTCACTACAGGTCAGAAATGGAGCGTAGGAGACGCTGTCAGAGTAAAGGTGATAAGCACAAAGGTCAACGCAGGCAATATAGACCTGACATTTGTATAAACAAAGCCGATGAGGAACGCTTACCTCATCGGCTTTTCTGTATTATATATCCAGCAGCTGTGACACGACATTTTTTGCTCTGTCTTCATCACTTAGATCCATACTGCGTATTACTCTTCTCAGCGGCAGCACCCTTGGCGGCGCCACGGAGAACACATCAACATTGAGATCAAGGAACACCTCAGTCAGTGAAAAGTCTGACGCCAGCTCACCGCACAGCACAACAGGTATACCGTTTCTATGTGCGTTCTCACATACTATCTTTATCATTCTCAGGATAGCTGTGCTGTTTTCAGGTCTTATCCTGTCGTATTTTGAATTGTTCTTATCAAGTGCAAGCGTAAACTGCTCCAGATCATTAGTACCGATACTGAAAAAGTCAGCCTCTTTAGCTAGTATATCACTTGTGATGACAGCAGCAGGTGTCTCTATCATAGCACCTATCTTTATATCCTCCGCAAAGCTTATCCCATCTTCTCGGAGCTTTTCCTTCTCATCATTTATTATTGACCTTGCATACCTGAACTCTCCGACATCTATTATCATCGGGAGCAGTATAGAGAGCCTGCCGTATACCGAAGCTCTGAGCATTGCTCTAATTTGCGTTCTGAACAGTTCCTGCTGCTCTAAGCATACTCTTATTGATCTGTAACCGAGAGCAGGGTTCGGCTCCTTTTTAAGATCAAGCATCTCTTCGATATTCTCAGCACTCATATCATAGGTAAGCAACGTTACCTCCTTGCCCTTCATATCTTCAAGCGCTCGCCTGTAATTATAAAACAGAAGCTCCTCGTTCGGAAAAACTCTCTCTGTGATATAAAGCGATTCGCTCCTGAAAATACCTATTCCCTCGGCATCATTTGCAACGGCGTTCTCGACCTCTGCCAGATTATATACATTCGTATATATCCTAACGCTGCGACCGTCAGCTGTTTCGGTAGCCTTTCCTATCAGCCTTGAAAGTATCTCCAGCTTTCTCTGCTCTGACTTTATCCTCTCTTCGGCAAGCCTTACAGTCATCTCATCGGGCTCAACGTAGAGCACGCCCTCATAGCCGTCAACTATGGCTTCCTTGCCGTCGATCTCCTCGCATATCTTATCGCCCATGCACACAATGCAGGGAATATTCATGCTCCTTGCCAGAATAGACGCGTGAGAATTTACAGCTCCCGACGCCATACAAAGCCCGGCAAGCTTTTTACGGTCAAACATCAGCGCCTCAGACGGCATAAGCTCATCAGCACATATGATAGAATTTTCCCCAAGCTTTATATCCTTTGAGGGCAAATTCAGCAGATGTCTTATGAGCCTGTCAGAAACATCTCTGATATCGGCAGTTCTCTCTTTAACATAATCAGACCCATTTGCAGACAGCATCTGTACAAGCTCCAAAGCTGCCCTTTTGACTGCATATTCTGCATTGTAGCTGTCCTCGGTTATATGTGTCATTACACAGCGTTCAAATTGGGCATCGCTCATCAGCATCTGGTGTATGATGAATATTTGTGCGTTCTCCTCGCCGAGCCGTTCAAGAGCTTCGTCATAAAGCTTTTGCAGCTCCTCCTCTGACGCCTCTTTTGCGCTCGTATACCTTTTGAGTTCAAGCTCAGTGTCAACTACCCGTCTTTTGGTAACAGCGAACTCATTTTTATGGTAATATACGATAGTTCCCCGTGCAATCGCACCAACTACCGCCTTTCCTGTTATAGTATTCATATTCGTCCTTCCTTTTTAGAACGCCTGTAAATGCGAAAGCTAGGATAACCCATAGCCAGCCAGATCACAGCCAGCACAGCCCCCAATCCGAAATACGCAGCGCCCACGTAGTCAAACACCTTTGATATCTCTCGAAGCAGCTTGAAAAGCACCGCAACAAACAAGCTTCCCGAATCATCAAGCATCGAAAGCACCACTCTGCGGATTATCAGCAAAGCTCCGCCTGATGCCATAAAGCAAAACGTCAACATCCTGAAGGTCATATATACTTTTCTACCCAGCTTATACCTTGTAACAAAATACCCTACTATAAGCACAATCTCCAGACAAACCAGCAGACCCACAGTAATATCAGATGTCAGCGCCTTTCTAATGCTGTTTATATCATCATACTGCTCGTTTATCTGTCTTGCCTTTATGTTGTATCGGTTGATCTGCCTTACTATTCTTGACTGATATCTGTAATACGATGAGTTCAGCTTCACCCCGACTATATACTCTATAAGCTCTTTATTCTCATCAATAAGGTCGGTATATTCATCAGTTTCAAGCTCGGGAAGGTGTCCCGTCTCTCTCACATAGTCATAGTATTTGTCCATATAGCTTTCAAGAAATCCTGAAACATCGAGCCTTTCCATTATCTTAGCAAGCTTTTCGTCAGTTACCTTAACATCATATCTGCTCCTGAGCTCTTTCCCGAGCTCGTCAGCTATCTCAGCATTTACAGACTCTCCGTCACTGATCTCTTTTGCAGTTATCCCCTTGAACTCAAACGTTTCGATAAAGCTGTCTACTATAACATCATTATTTATCATTCTGAGAGCAATCACAGCACCAAGGATAACAGCCACGGCAAAGATCGCCGCAAGTGTTATCCCACAGGTGATTCTCGCTCTGAGTCTCTCAAATCTCATATTCTATCACCTCTTACCGAGTGTGCTTCTACGCCTATATTATATACCTATTTTTTCATTTTTTCAAGTATTTTCAAAAACTTATACAAAAAAATACCGACCTCTCAAAGAGATCGGTATCAAAACTCTGTATCAAAGCTGCTCCAATATGAACACAAATGTCAAAGCACCTGTCGCGCTCTGAGCCATAACCTGCTTTTCCATCAGCTTTGTCTTCATATTCTTAACCCAGTCCTTCTGTGTTCTGAGTTTCATTCCCATACCTTCGACCCATTCTCTGATATATGTGTTGCAGTCTCTTCTTGCAAAGCCTATATTATCAGCCTCGAAGGTACCGTCTACGCCAAGTGTCGAAACGGGCTCAGCCTCGGTGAACTCTGCACCTACGGCTGTACCTATCTTTTTCTTTACAGTAAGTCTGAATTTCATACTGTCACCTCATTAAAACAGCGGCTCTTTTTCAAGAGAATACTGCTCAAGAATTATATCTGACTTTGCGATAAGGTCGCTTCCCGGCTTTTCCCTCTTGATTATCGAATCGAAGTTAGGCTTTCTCTCCGACAGGTTGTGTGCGTCCGAACCGAACACATAGGGCACACCCTTGCCGATGACCTTGGAAACGAACCTTCTTGAATCGAACCTCTCGAACGCCTCAGCATTGAACTGGAATATAGCATCAAAAGCGAGCATTTTTTCAATGTCTGACTTCTTATACCAGGTTGAATAACGGTGAATATGCGCAATTATCGGCATAAGATTATATGTACAGGAGATATTGTATACCTCCTCGCCCATCCAGTCGCTGTACGGAGCATAGGGCAGCTCAAGCAGGATAAGATTCGTACCTGTTATCGCAAGCTGCTCAATTCCGTCAAGCTCACTGATACCTTTTTCGATAGCTACCTCAGCGCCCAGCGGTATGTTCTCTATCGCAGGGTTTGCAGCCATCAGCGAATAATAAGCATTGTTTCTCTTTTTAAGATATCCCGCAATTCCTTCTCTTTCGCGGTGAGCGTAAAAATGAGGTGTCGCGACCACTCTTTCTACGCCCTGTCTCTTCATCATTTTTATCATTCTGAGGGACATATCAACGCTTTCTGAGCCGTCGTCGATCCCCGGAACTATGTGACTGTGATAATCGGTGATCACGATCAAACACCACCTTTTCGATAAATTTATTTGCTGTCTGCCTTGCCGGCCTTGCTGCTCTCTGCATACTTATAGCTGTAATCATACTTGTACTTATACTTGTATGAATATGCACCCGAATGCTTTTTATGAATATCATTGAGAACAAATCCGAGAATATTGCAGTTTGCAAGCGAAAGCTTCTTTGTGCAGTCATCGAGCTCATTGAAAGTAGTTCTTCCGTACCTTACAACTACGAGAACACCTGCAATAAGGCTTGAAAGTCCAAGAACGTCAGTTACAGGAAGTATCGGCGGAGCATCGATTATAACGTAATCGTACATAGCCTTTACCTTTTCAACAAGCGCCTTCATATTGTCAGATGCTATAAGCTCTGACGGGTTAGGAGGTATAACACCAGCAGTAAGGATATCAAGGTTGCCGTTAGTGCCCCTGAACACGCACTGCTCAAAGCTCTTCTCACCACTGAGCACAGCCGAAAGGCCGTCTTTGTTTTTCAGCCTGAAGTTCTTATGCTGAACAGGCTTTCTCATATCTGCATCTATCAGCAGCACCTTGTTCTCAGTCTCTGCAAGAGTTGTAGAAAGGTTGGCAGCTGTTACAGATTTACCCTCACTGGGGTCGCAGCTCGAGATAGCAAAAACCTTGTTTCCGTAAGTTGAAAGAGAGAACATAAGGTTCGTTCTCATCGACTTGTAGTTCTCAACTACATTGAAAGGAATATCGCTGTTTCCGAGCAGGAGCTTCTTTTTACGGTCAGCGCTTGTACCGTCCTTATCCTTAGATACCTTTCCGCCGATCGTAAGTATCTCACCGATGATAGGCTTCTGATACTTGTCGCTCATCTCGTTGCTGTCCTTAACGGTGTTGTCGATAGCATCGATAATGAATACAACAGCTATAGCTATCACAGCAAAACCGATAAATCCGATAGCAGTGTATCTTCTTACGCTCGGAGATACCTTGTCATAATATACCTTGGCATCACCGATCTTCTCAACAGAACCTGCACCTACGACTCTGATAAGGAAATCAGGTGCAACATCTGCCATGATGTTACAAAGATTAGCCGAAAGCTTAGGATTGGTAGTTGTGGCACTTATCTTCAGCACCTCAGTCTCGTTGGCAGCCTCCATCGAAAAATACGATCTTATGCTCGCAGCCGTGATGTGGCCGTCATCATCAAGCTTAAAATACTCCTCAAGCTTAGATTTCTTGTAAAGGCCTTCAAGTCTTGCCGCTACCTCGTCCATAACAACATCGTTGTTAAGTATCTCGATATAAGTCGAAACCAGTGACTTTGAAGCAGTGATCGTCTGATAGTCAACAGACTTCTGCTCTGCATTGTCGTTACTCTTTACATACATCGAAACGTTTGACGAATACTTAGGCGCGATCAAAAACTTTGATATGCAAAATGCACCTGCACCGCCGATACAGGCTGCAATTATTATGATCCAGATCTTGCTGAGCAGCAGCTCAAACAGATCTCGCAGCGATATCTCTTGCTCTTCCATACTATACCTTCCATTTATCAGATTTTCCACAGCAAATCACTGCGGAATAAAAATTTACACCGCATATATTATAACATTTTGCGCACATCAAGTCAAGTATTTTTGTCAAATAAAAGCGATTTGGTAAAAAAGTGCTATCTGCAAAGCCGCACTCTGTCAGATTTATAGTTAAAATAACGCAATTTTTACGTAAATACGCCGCTTTTAAAATTAAAAGCCGCCGTCTCCTTAAAGACAGCGGCACAGGGCAAATGCCCCTCCCCCATATTCTATATTTTCGGCTCCTCGCTGTTCAGCTTTTCGCGAAGCTCCGATATCATCGCTCTCAGTTCACCGATATATCTGTCGGTGTCATCTTTATCAAACCCGCCTATCGCAGAGGTCTTTAATTCACGCTCCTCAACATCGGTGGGTATAATGTGATTTTCTCCCTTTTTCTTCTTATCTATCGCTGATTCAAGAAGATATATCTCAGAATTGAGCAGATCGATATACTTTAGTGTCTCAAGCTTATCATATCCGCCAATCACACACATTTTCAAGCCTTCCATTCCCCCGCTCAGAAGCTGAGCCTTCCCTCCTTTTGCAAAGCCAAAAATATGAACAAAATAAATTCTGTTTGTATGCATTAATCATATCACATATATTTCAATTTGTCAACAGGTTAGAAAAATATTATTCACAAAAATTCAATTAATTATATGTAGAATTATGTGTATATCATATCAATGATCGGGAAAAGAGAGATATAATGATAAGAATAATACTGACACTTCTGATAAGTGCCGCTATCG
>JAFUTU010000025.1 GCA_017484095.1 Ruminococcus sp.
AAGCATTCGTATCTAAAGACAGCAGGCTGTGTGAAGCACGGAAGACCTGCCGAGGAAAGAATAGCAAGGTTTAATAAGAACTTTGTGCTCTTTTGTCTTTGACGAAGGAGTTTTCTTTTTTGGAACGTTTTGCTATCTTATTCAAGAGAGGTGAAATGAAAAATGCCAAGTGAAAAGGTTTTGAGCGCCAAGAAGGCAAGGGTGCAGGAGCTCGTTGAGCTTATCAAGAACTCTCAGGCAGGTGTGCTTGTTGATTACAAGGGCATTACTGTTGAGGAGGACACCAAGCTTCGTAAGGAGCTCAGAGAGGCCGGTATCAACTATTTTGTTGAGAAGAACACTATCCTGAGATTTGCTCTCAAGGAGGCCGGCTACGAGGCGATGTGTGATGTTCTCGAGGGAACTACTGCTATCGCTATCTCGAATGATGACCAGACTGCTCCTGCAAGGATACTCGGAAAGTTCTCCGAGGACTGCAAGGGTGAGAAGTTCTTCCTCAAGAACGGTTATATCGGTGAGGATGTTTATGACGAAGCAGGCGTTAAGGCACTGTCGAAGATACCTTCGAGAGATGTTCTTCTTGCACAGCTCGTTGGTTCTCTTCAGGGACCGCTCACAAAGCTCGCAGCTACACTGCAGGCTGTTGTGGACAAGCAGAACGATGCAGCATAAAGGCTGCATGACTATTGGGGCATAGCCCGTAAGTGTGCAGATATGCACAAGACTAAATTTAAAAAGGAGATTATTATCATGGCTTCAGAGAAGATCACAAAATTTGTAGAAGATATCAAGACTCTTTCTGTACTTGAGCTTTCCGAGCTCGTAGACGCTATCCAGGAGGAGTTCGGCGTAACAGCAGCTATCGCTGCAGGTCCTGCTGCTGGTGCAGGTGCAGGCGCAGCAGCTGAGGAGAAGACTGAGTTCGACGTAGTTCTCGCTTCCTTCGGCGATTCCAAGATGCCTGTTATCAAGGCTGTTAAGGAGATCACAGGTCTCGGACTTAAGGAGTCTAAGGAGCTCGTTGAGAGCGCTCCTAAGGCTATCAAGGAGGGTGCTTCCAAGGCTGAGGCTGAGGAGATCAAGTCCAAGCTCGAGGCTGCCGGCGCTACTGTTGAGCTGAAGTAAGTGCTCGCCGCACGGGTGCTAGCCCGCACGGGGCAACTCAAATGCGTTATAAAAGACCACTCTTTCGGGAGTGGTCTTTTTTTAAAACCTCACATTAAGATCGACGTCGGCATCGATACCGCTTATCCTGCCGATACCTGTCTGCCAGAGCGAATACTGCCCTGTATAATCGGTCTGATCGATATAATGTGCGAGCCATACGTTCTCGCCGTTTGTTTCCCAGGCGCTTTTTAAAAAGTTCTTGCTGCCGTAAAGCATTGCGCTATAGCCTGCTGACTCAACCTCCTCCTTGAAGGCGCGGTAAAGGTCATTCAGGTCATGCAGGCTCATTCCATAGCTCCTGAAATTGCCGAAGTCCTCCCAGTCGAAGGCTATTGGCATTGAGAGCTGTCTGCCGTTAAGAGAGTTTACTACCCACCTTGCGTGCTCGCGGACTTCATCGGGGTCATTATCGGAGCTGTAGAAATAAACTCCGCAGTCGAGACCCGCTGCGTTGGCGTTGTCAACATTCGTAAGGAAATAGTCATCTGTATAAAGACTACCGGTGCAGCGCCCTGCACGCACCATTACAAAGCGGCAGCCCTCAGAGGCTACACTTTGAAAGTCAATGCTGCCTTGCCATGCGGAAACGTCTATACCGACGTTGTCACCGTACTTTGCACGGTAATCAGCAAAGGTCATAGTGCCGTTCTCGGGCTGTATGAATGAGGAGACCTGCCCCACGACTTCAACGGTAACGCTTCTGGTGTCAGAATTGCCTGAGCTGTCGGAGAGGGTAACATCGACGCTGTAGGTGCCTGCAGCAGAGGTATCGACTGAGCCGTTGACTGTGAGCGTTGGGTAGGGGTCGCAGTTATCGGCATAGGCGCCGAAGCCTGAAAGGTCATATGCTGAGCCCTGAGCCACGGTTATGTAGTCGCCTGTCAGGAGGACGGGGGCTGTCGTATCGATAATATTAACGGTAAGGTCTGTCTCGGTGGAAACGCCGTTGAGAGAGATCTTTGCTGTTACGGTCTTCTCGCCGAGCTCGGAGGTATCTATCTGCATATCTGGTTCCAGAAGCTTGGCGTTTGTTTCGGTAACGATCTCGGAGAGGCGCACATTGGAATAGACTTCAAGGTATTTTTCATACTTTATTTCGAGCTTTTGCTCTTTTTCTTCCGCGGCAGGTACAGAGCTTTCGGGCGCTGAAGAAGTCGTCTGAGGGGAAGCAGTTGTTGTGGTAGAGGCGGTAGTCTCTGCCGTGGTGACTGCTTTAGTTACAGACGCAGTTTCGATATCGGTACCACAGGAGGTCAGCAGCAGAGCCGCTGCCAACAGCAAAACATTTCTTTTCATAGCGGGATCCTTTACGTATAATCATGACCCGAGAAAAATATCTCTCGGGTCAGTTTATTACAAAACATTTTGTTTATGGTAATACGCTCACAATTACCATTTTGCACCCGAAGGGGTTTAATGGCGGGCGGGCAACAGCAAGCTGCTGCCGGAAAGCACCCCTGCCTAAATCATCAGATCGCAGATCAGATTAGCAAACTCAACAGGGTCTTCTATTGACATACCCTCGATAAGCAGTGCCTGAGAATACAACAGCTTTGTGTAATCGGTGAGCTTGTCCTTATCATTGGCATACAGGTCTTTCAGCTTTGCAAAGATCGGGTGCTCAGGGTTTATTTCCAGAGCCTTTTCTGCCTTTACCTTGTTGCCCTCGTTCTGAGGCATTGCATTTAGTACCTTCTCCATCTCTATTGTGATAGCACCGTCAGATGACAGGCACACAGGGTGAGATTTGAGCTTCTTTGAAAGGCGGACGCTCTTTACCTTGTCGGAGATAGCCTGCTGCATAAACTCGAACATATCCTTGTTTTCTTCATCGAGCTTTTTAGTTGCCTCCTTCTCTTCCTCGGTATCAAGGTCGATATCGGTGTCGCTTATTGACCTGAAGCTCTTGCCCTCATAGTTCATCATTACTCTTATGCAGAACTCATCAACATCGGCAGTAAGGTAGAGAACTTCTATGCCTTTATCCTTGAAGCGTTCAAGCTGAGGAAGCTTTTCTATCCTGTCAACGCTCTCTCCGCAGGCATAGTAAATGTCTTTCTGGTCTTCCTTCATTCTGGAAACATACTCGGCAAGAGTTACGTTCTTGCCCTCAAATGAAGACTTGAACATAAGCAGATCCTTGAGGGTATCATTTGCGGCGCCGTATGACTGATAGATGCCGAACTTGAACTGGAGACCGAAAACATCGTAGAACTTTTCATACTTTTCACGGTCGTTCTTGAGCATTTTGGTAAGCTCGTTCTTGATCGACTTTTCAAGATTTTTTGCGATTATCTTGAGCTGCCTGTCATGCTGTAAAAGCTCACGCGAGATATTCAGAGACAGATCTTCCGAGTCAACTACGCCCTTGACAAAGCTGAACCAGTCGGGAAGAAGGTCTGCACACTTTTCCATTATCATAACGCCGCTTGAATAAAGCTGGAGGCCTTTTTCATAGTCTTTGGAATAGTAATCGAACGGAGCCCTTGCAGGAATGTAGAGAAGAGCATCATAGGTGGCGATGCCCTCATTCTTTGAGTGGATATGAGTTACAGGCGGCTCATAATCAACAAACTTTTCCATATAGAAGTTGTTGTAATCATCGTCTGTGAGCTCGTTTTTGTTTCTCTTCCAGACGGGAGTCATGCTGTTTAAGGTCTCGATCTCTTTTGTTATGGTGGGCTCCTTGTCAGCGTCCTCATAATGGGTCTTTTCAAGCTCCATTTTGATAGGGAAGCGGATATAGTCAGAATATTTTTTAACGAGAGTCTGCAGCTTGATCTGATCGAGGAATTCGGAATACTTCTCATCATCGGTATCGTCTTTCATCGTAAGAATGATAGTTGTGCCGACACCGTCTGCCTTTTCGGTCTCCTCAACGGTATAGCCGTCTACTCCGTCAGATACCCACTTATATGCTTTGTCGGAGCCGTAAGCCTTGGTTATTACAGTTACTTCTTTGGCAACCATAAAGGTGGAATAAAATCCAACTCCGAACTGGCCGATGATGTCAACATCATCACCCAGGTCATTATCCTTCTTGAAAGCGAAAGAGCCCGAATTTGCTATAGTTCCGAGGTTGTTTTCAAGTTCCTCCTCGGTCATTCCTATGCCGTTATCGGAGATGGTGAGGGTGCCGGCTTCTTTATCGACAGCGAGGTTTATTTCAAAATCTGCCTTGTTCATACCGACAGAGGTATCCGTCAGCGATTTGAAATAAAGCTTGTCTATTGCGTCGCTGGCATTTGAGATTATCTCCCTCAGGAATATTTCTTTATGAGTGTAGATCGAATTGATCATCATATCAAGAAGTCTTTTTGATTCAGCCTTGAACTGTTTGGTCTGTGCCATTTTTATCAACCTTTCTCAAAAATATTAGCACTCTACAACTTTGAGTGCTAAATATATTATAACTCCTTCCCTGAAAATTGCAATAGTGACAACAGAATTATCACAATATGTTTACATTTTACTAATATATTTTCAAGCACACGCATTTACCTGACTTGAGATCATCAGAAAAAATACGGGGTAGTGTTCGCTGCACGGGCAGATATCGCAAGAAAAACCGGTATTGATCTTTGTTTTTATAATGCGACTTTACTTTTTTGTGAGAATATGGTATACTTCTATATGTATTTAGGACAGACGGAGGTGAGCTGATGAACATTGTTAGGCCTTATCTGACACCTGAGCAGGCGGAGGAAAAGAACAATATTGCGCTTGACTGCTACAAGCTGGGTGTTATCCTGCTTTTCTATCAGGTGTTGACAAGGGCGATGAGATTTTTGTTCTATCTGGCTGCCTATACATATTATAACGGTACTTTGACGCTGAACGTGAACAGCGCTATAAAATATTTGCAGGATCATGATGATGTGACTGCGTCTACCGCATTTAGAATGTCAGGAAATATAGGGGTAACGTTTTCAAGTGTGGTTTTAACAGCGGTGCTTGCGCACATACTTTTCAAAGGAAGGATAGGTCCGTGGATAAAGCCTTCAAAGGAAAGGTTTGCTGCAGGAGTGCTATGGTCTGCGCCGAACTACGTTGTAGGAATGGTAGCGACGATGCTGACGTCTTATCTGGTCGGGATACTGAATAACAGCGGTATAGCTGTGCCGACAAGTGATTTTTCGATAGTTCAGCCTTCAAAGGCTGCGGTGCTGTTGCAGATAGGTTATGTTATTATTGCTGCGCCTATTATAGAGGAGTATCTGTACAGGTGTCTTATTCTCAACGCTGTTGCGCCATACAGCAAGAGTGCGGCGGTTTTGTTATCGGCGTTATGCTTCGGGCTTATGCACGGGAACATTCCGCAGGCGGCAGGAGCGTTTGTTTCGGGACTGCTTTATGCGGTGATAGCGATAAAAACGGGTTCGATAATACCGACGATAATAATACACTCGTTCAATAATCTTATAGCGGAGCTTTACAGCCTGACAAGTGCAGTAGGTTTAAGCGGAGCAGATGATGTGATCGGCATATTTTATGTGCTGACGGCGTTTGCAGGTCTGCTTATGGGGCTGCTGATGATAAAGAGGCTATGGTTCAAGGAGGATAAGGCGCCGCTTTCTGCCAAGCAGGTGAGGGCGACGGTGTTTTCAAATCCGCTGATACTGGTGTGCATCGGCTGGTATGTGCTGACGATAATGACAGGTTTGCTGGATGCGAATTCATAAATTTGTCAGAAAAAGTTATTTTGTTCTTATTGAAAAGCGGATACAAAAGTGATAAAATAAAGCTCGCGCTTTGAAAAAAAGTGCGGGCTTAAAAAGTTTTTCCAAAAAACTTTAAAAAACCACTTGACAATTGGGCAAGGATATGATATAATATTCAAGCTGACCCAAAAGAGAGTGGTGCAGCAACTTGCAGCTTGAAAACCGAACAATGACGAAAGAAAACCCTTTAGTTAAGACCTTTGGGTGATAATAAGCTCGAAGGAAGGTCTTGGGTACCGAGACTGAGGAAAAAAAGGTACAGCACGACAGTGATTCGTTGGAAACGACGAGAAGACTGAGATCATATTCTGTATTGAAGAGATACAGTTTAGGATACAACTAAAATTAAGAGTTTGATCCTGGCTCAGGACGAACGCTGGCGGCACGCTTAACACATGCAAGTCGAACGGAGTTACGAAATAAGCTTGCTTAATTTGTAACTTAGTGGCGGACGGGTGAGTAACACGTGAGCAATCTGCCTTTCAGAGGGGGATAGCAGTTGGAAACGACTGATAATACCGCATAATATAATTTAGCCGCATGACTGAATTATCAAAGATTTATCGCTGAGAGAT
>JAFUTU010000026.1 GCA_017484095.1 Ruminococcus sp.
ATAATAGTGATAAGATCTATTTGTCCGATAAAGATAAAAGGCTGATAGAACTGTTCAGACGTATGCCACAGGATAAGGGAGATCTTCTTATCGAGTACATGGAAAAAGCCCTTGATCTGGAGGAAGAGGTCAAAAGCTGATTCGGTAATATAATAAAAAATCAAAGCGCCCCGTCACAGAACACTTCTGTGGCCGGGCGTTTGTTGACATTGTGTCAGAATACAAAGGAGGCAAAGCAATGCCAAAGGGTTCACCGGAATTAACAGCTTCACGCCGTAATGAGATTGTAAATGCCTGCGAAAAGCTTTATAAGACTATGAGCTTCAAGGACATCACACTAAAGGAAATAAGCGTGGAGACCAGATTTTCAAGGCCGTCTATCTACAACTATTTTCAGACTAAAGAGGAAATCTTCCTAGCATTAATGCAGCGTGAGTACGAACTCTGGGCGGCGGAAGTGAATGCCTTGTCATCGGAGAATGAAACGATGACCGGCGAAGTTTTTGCAGCAGCTCTCGCACATTCCCTCGAAAAGCGTGAACAGCTTCTGAAGCTGCTTGCTATGAATCATTACGATATGGAGGAGCACTCCCGCCCCGAACGGCTGACGGAATTCAAGGTCGCTTACGGAGCGTCACTCGATGCGGTAAGGGGCTGTATTGATAAGTTCTTTCCACACATCAACAGGGAACGGTTTATTTATGTGTTCTTTCCGTTTCTGTTCGGGGTGTACCCCTATTCGGCGGCAAGCGAAAAGCAGCTCACAGCTATGAGGGAAGCAAAAATGCAGTTCAAGCTGCACAGCATTTATGAGATGATATATCAGTGTGTTATTCAAATTTTAGGAGGTTCAATATGAAATACATTAGACTTGGAAATACCGACCTGAACGTTTCCCGTATCTGTATGGGATGTATGGGATTTGGAGATGCGCAAAACGGACAGCATTCGTGGACTATTGACGAAGAACATTCCCGCGAGATAATAAAGCGTGGACTTGAACTCGGCGTGAATTTTTACGATACAGCTATCGCATATCAGTCGGGAACGAGCGAGCAGTATGTAGGCAGGGCGCTTCGTGACTTTGCAAAGCGAGATGAGGTAGTCGTGGCAACGAAATTCCTGCCGAGGACGCCTGCGGATATTGAGGCAGGTATCAGCGGTCAACAGCACATCGAGCGCATGATAAACAAGAGTCTTGAAAACCTCGGCATGGACTACGTTGACCTCTACATCTATCATATGTGGGACTGGAACACGCCTATCTACAACATTATGGACGGTCTCAACCGTGTTGTCAAGGCTGGCAAGACGAGATACATCGGAATATCCAACTGCTATGCGTGGCAGCTTGCAAAGGCGAATGCGCTCGCCGAGCGTGAGGGATTTGCGAAGTTCGTGAGCGTGCAGGGGCATTATAATCTGATCTTCCGTGAGGAGGAGCGCGAAATGGCGATGCTCTGCAGTGAGGACAATATCGCGATGACACCCTACAGCGCCCTCGCAAGCGGCAGACTCGCACGTCTCCCCGGCGAGACCTCGAAGCGTGCTGAGGAGGACAGCTATGCAAAATTCAAATATGACGCCACGAAAGAACAAGATGAGATCATCATAAGACGTGTAGCTGAAATTGCTGAAAAGCACGGAGTTTCCATGACGGAGGTAAGCCTTGAGTGGCTGCTGACGAAAGTGACTTCACCCATAGTCGGTACGACCAAGCTTCACCATATCGAGGGCGCTGCAAGGGCTGTAAATTTTGAGCTGACCGATGATGAAATAAACTATCTTGAAGAGCCTTATGTACCCCATTCGCTGGCGGGTGTTATGGCACGGAACAAGCCTGCTAATGCCAATGACAAGCACGTTTGGGGTACCGGAAATCCGAAAATTTAAGTAGGATAATACTATGACTAATTTACCAAAGATCGCCCGCGGCGCCTGGGCTTTGGAAAATGACGGAACATTTGATAAGTTTCAGGAGTATATAACTCAGCTAACAAAAGTACCAAAGTATAAAAGATCATAGCATTGTTACAATACAGCAGTTCAAATTCCTGTCTATCGTTATAATGATTCAATAATGCTGATCGAATTTGCCTTGAAAATTATGAAAGCACTTGAAACATATTTTGATATTTATATCAGGTGTACGAAAGGGCGTAACTGCTAGCTCTCGGAACCCACTCTATAGGCGTTTCAGAGGACTTTCTTTTTTAGGTGGTTAGTTTTTCGCTCGGCAAGTTCGGACGGCACAAAGGGTCAATGTCTGACGAGTATCTATTCCCTTGTCATGGGGCTAACGATGCCACTGACCGCTTTTCTCATAAAACGCTTTTCAACAAAAAAGCTGTACGTCACAGCATTGTTTATTCTTGTGTTACGATAAGCATACTAGGAAGTATGTTTTTGTATTTCATTATGATGGGCGGTTCTGTTATCATGCCGTTATATGAACAGACGATAATCGTAAAATCCGCAACTGTATCGGACTTGGTAAAACTTCCGTGGTCGCTTGCAATGGCAATCGTTAGCCTGTTTGGGATCAAGAAGAAAAGTGATATGGAGTAAAAACTGCATATTTTAACATTTCTCAAACATTTCAAAAACAACTCGCAAACAATAGTGGGGTAGAATACAGTCAATGAAAAAAGTGAAACACCATGAAAGCGAGGAAATCATTATGAAAAACACTATAACAGCAGAAAAAGTCAGAGCAGGTCAGCCATATCTTTACAGAGAAAACGGACTGCCGAGCGAGGTCTATGAGATAAGAATGAATGATGAAGTTGACCATTCGGCACTGAATGCTGCCCTTGACCAAACGATAGAGCGCTATCCATATTTCAAGATAAGATATGAGGAACAGAACGGCGATTTCTATGCAGCAGAGAATGAATTGCCGCTCGAAGCCTTTGAGACAGATGAGCCTGTCCCCTTGGGCGGAATGGAAAACAACTATTACCTGATAGGTGTTACGCATCACGGCAAAAATATCGACGTTTCCTTCCACCACGGGCTTGCCGACGGCAGAGGTGTCAAGAGCTTTGTTGAAACGCTGATCTTTTACTATTGTCAGGCAGCATATGGCAGTTCTGCCGACAGCGAGGGTATTCTGACAAACGACGAGCCGATGAACTATGACGAGACTGCCGAGCCGTGCGTTAAGAAATATACGGTTGACCGCAGCAAGTTACATAAGATAGAGGGCGTTTCCAGAAAAGGCTTTACTCTTCCCGAAACGAAAGACCCCAAGACTTCGCACAGACGTTACGAGCTGAAATTCTCGCAAGAGGAATTTATGAAGCTTTGCAAGCAGAACGGCGCGTCTCCGGTAGTAATGCTGAGTGTGATGATGAGCAGGGCTATCCGTGAGCTTTATCCCGAGAGCAATGAAGTCATCAACAGCAATTTTCCTGTCGATGCAAGAGCAGCACTTGGCGTTGAGGGAACATACAAAAACTGCGTCAAGAGCATAAGTCTGCCCTACGGTGAAACCGAGCTGGAAATGTCTACAGAGGAGCTTTGCAGGCATTACAAAACTCTGATGAACGAACAGAGAGACCCTGAACGCTGCAAGAACGAATTCAACAAGATAATCATGCTGCTGAACGCTATCGACCATTTGCACTCTTTCAAAAAAAAGCGCATGATAATGAGATTTCTCGATAATTTGAAGCTCGACACTTATCTTATCAGCTATATCGGGCAGTTCAATTTAAATGAGAATTCTCAGTATGTGGATTCAATCCACCTTTTCTCCGAATGCTCGGACGGGCTTGTCATGAATATGACCTGCCAGTGCGGATATTTTTGTATAGACTTTGTTCAGGATTTTGAGGGGGATAAATATGTCAAAGCTCTTGCTCAGCAATTTGAAAATGCAGCTGTAGAGCTTGCTGTTTCCGACATGATAGAGTTTTCAACTCCCTGCGATCAGCTTATGATGGATATGCCTATTGATGCCGAGATTGTCGAAGAGCGTGAGAGCATTATCCGGAAAACTATATCTGCAAATGTGAGTGCATACCGTTTTGTCGAGCAAAAGACGGTCGGCGGATATACGGCTATAGAGAACGCTTTTGTCAGGGCATTTCTGGCAAAGAACGGCGAGACTTTAGAAGAAGCAAAGCTGCGCCTTGCCGATGAGCAGGTAAATAGGAGTATCGCAAAAAAGGAAGAACTCATGCGGCTATATCACAAGCATTCAACATATCAGTATATCACACCTATGAAAATTTGAACAGTATTGCAATGTTAAACTCGGATTAAATATGGGGAACACATTGACATTTTCTGCTTTTGTTTTTATCATAAAAACATATATACGTTATTAAGCGCGCACAAAGTGGGCAGACAATGAAAAAGCGCACCTTGGCGCAGCGTATACTTTCTCTAATGTAGCAGGCACACAGCTTGTTTATGAAAAGAGGAATGACAAATGGATATT
This sequence comes from Ruminococcus sp., assembly GCA_017484095.1. Classification (GTDB taxonomy): domain Bacteria; phylum Bacillota; class Clostridia; order Oscillospirales; family Ruminococcaceae; genus Hominimerdicola. The sequence continues at coordinate 4,448 of JAFUTU010000026.1, forward strand.
TTGGCTTTAATGCCACGGAACACTCTGATCTGGCGAAGCCGTATAAAGTTGCATGAAGAACACGACTGGGTCATTACTGACATCAAGTGATACAATAAGGCTAAAATGAATTCTGTTAAATAAGAAAAACTTATCATATATCCCCGAAATACAGATTGATTTATTTAGAGAGCCGTGATATAATGAGGTTACCTAATAAAGATACGGAGGTAACCACTATGGCTAATATTCTTATCGTATACTATTCCCGCAAGGGTGAAAACTACTGGAACGGCGGCTTAAAGCACATCGAAAAGGGCAACACCGAGCGTGTCGCTGAGTTTATTCGTGATGCTGTAGACGGTGATTTGTTTGAGGTAGATACTGTAAAGCCCTATTCTGAAAGCTATATGACCTGTATCGAGGAGGCAAAGCAGGAGCTTCGTACAAAAGCACGTCCCGAGATCAAAGCATATCCTGACAACTTCGAGGACTATGACACTATCTTTGTCGGCTACCCCAACTGGTGGGGCACGATGCCGATGTGTATGTTCACTCTGCTTGAAAAGTATGATCTCACCGGAAAGACCATTATCCCCTTCTGCACCAACGAGGGCAGCGGTATGGGCAGCAGTGAGCGTGACCTGAAAAACCTCTGCAAGGGTGCGACTGTCAAGGCAGGGCTTTCTGTTCATGGAGCTGAGGCTGCACAAAGCGAAAGCAAAGTCGCAGCATGGGCAAAGAAAAGCATATGAGCGGCAAGGAAAAGATCATACAGCTCTACAACGAGATGATACTGCTATGATAAAAAGACAGAGCCGATCAGCAGGAGGTACTGTGCATTTATGAAAGCGGATAACCCATCAAAACATACGGGGGAATTTATTGAAATATTGAAAGACCAATTCTGAGGTGAACAAAACAAACCATTACAGCCGAAAAAGTGAGGTATTCTAATGAAAAAAATATCACTTATTATCTCAGCATTTATGCTTTGCCTGACCATGACCGCCTGCGGCTCTTCAGAGCCTGCCGAGGCTCCAAGCGTTGCCGACAGCGACAAGAGCATAGTGCAGGAAAAGCTTAACAAGAAAGAAACAAAAACCGGATCTGCCGAGGAAGAAAAGCCTGCCGAAACCGAGGCTGCGAGAACCGATGAAGCAGCACCCGAAACAACTGCTGCTGAGACCGAAGCGGCTCAGCCTGAAAGCGCTGGATCCGGCTCAAATATCCTTGTGGCATACTTCTCGCGTGCGGACGAGAACTATAACGTCGGCACGATAGACAAGGGCAACACTCAGGTAATTGCGGAGTATATCGCAGACGAGGTCGGCGCTGACAGCTTCCATATCGAGACTGTAACGCCCTATCCTACGGGTTATGATGAGTGCTGCGACGTTGCAAAGGAAGAGCAGGAAAACGGCGCCCGTCCTGAGATAAAAGGCTCAGTCGGCAATATGGAACAGTACGACATCGTGTTCCTCGGCTATCCTGTATGGTGGGGCGATCTGCCTATGGCTGTCTACACCTTTATTGAGAGCTATGACTGGTCGGATAAGGTCGTTATCCCGTTCTGCACCCATGAGGGCAGCGGACTTTCGGGAACTGACAGCAGTATCTCAAGCGCAACAGGCGCACAGGTGCTAACGGCGATCAATATGCGCGGAAGTACAGCGCAGGAATTCAATGACGATACAAAACAGACCGTCCGCACATGGCTTGACGATCTAGGATTCTGAAACTGATATAAAACTGCGCTCACGTTTGTGTTATCAACAAAGGTGAGGGAGATCACAATGTCGGCTATATTTTCGACAAGGCGCTGCTCTCTGCCTTCAACAAATGCTTTCGAAGCAAAGGGCTATGTCCTCCGTGTGTACGGAAGGCATAGCCTTGATTTTTACTTATTATTTATCATAATAACCATAACCCCGAAATGTAAGCCCACTGCTTACAGTATTCTTCATATTCCCTGCCGTGGAGTTCTCTCAGCCATTATTACTCTGCTCTTTCCGCCCTAGGACCAGAAAAAGGTTATCCTTCTTGCTTACCGTAACATCTGCAAAGCCTGCTGTCTCCATTTTCGCCTTTATATCATCTGCGGTATATCTTGTCATGCACGGCACCTTCTTTTCCCAGTCTATCTTAGGGTCACCGTAATTGTTTATAACCGCAAAGCTGCCGCCGTTTTTCAGACAGCGGTAAACATTACCGAAGCCTAAGTCAACATCCTTCCAGAAGAACACCGTTTCAAAGGCGGTCACAAGGTCTGTACTTTCATTCTTGCAAGGAAGCTTCTCTGCGCTCCCCTGTATTATTTTTACTCTTTTGCCAAGCTCGGCGCTGTTGATCTTTTTAGCTTTCCTGACGCTCTCCTCTGAAATATCAAGACCGATAAGCTTGCCGTTCTCACTCATGCCCAGCATACGTCTGATGTTGTAGCCTCCGCCGCAGCCAATGTCAAGAATGTAGCCCTCCTGCGGTATTTCAATCTGTTCAAACGCCCACTCTGCCATTGGGAGATGCTCTCTGTCCATAGTAACAAGCATCATTCTGCCGATAAGCCCCTTAGGGTTTCCGAAATTATCTGTAAAACTCATAATATCCTCCTGATTATAATCAATACTTTTCTGAATGCTTATGCCTATAATAATTTCAATATAATAATATCGAGCCCTGCAAAAATAAGGCTCATTATCGCTGAATAAATACAGCCTATCAGAAAGCCTTTGAAATAGAACCAATAATCATGATACCCTTTGCAGCCCTCTGTACCTTGAATAACTATCCAATTAGGGGTGATCCTGCAGATTATCAGCCAGTCCATTATAAACAGATCGACTGTATTCCACATCATGGCGATAATGTAGTTAAACAGCAGCAGTGAAAGAAACGATGTGTCACTGCCACGGAACTGTACCAGCCCGAAGGCTATCAGCGTGCCAAATATCACTATTGCTCCGAGAGCTCCGAAAAGCTTTGATTTTTTTACCTGTTCCTGAGACGGCTCGGGAAGCGTTGCGGCTTTCTGTATATCGCTCGGATAGTCATGAAGCATATCCCACGGAAAGCGTATGACTATCACATAAACGTAGATCATCCACAGCGCCGACCAAACAGCACCTTCAATAATAGCGGTGATATACATCTTATCCTCTCCTTTCTAAAATGGTTTTGCATAACATCTAAATTCCACGGTTAGTTATTACTAACTACATTATATCACAATCACTGCCAAACGTCAATATACAGTACGCGGACAATTTCCTTTCAATCTGTTATATCTTAATTATATCATCTCTTTCGAAACACCGAATTTTCCGATATCCATAATCTTCTTTTGACCTTTTTAGAAAAAGCTCCGAATACTTCTGCTTATATTATATGTTTTTTTGGGTATATACTTCATTAAATAGCTGTCTTGACATTGAGGAATGGTTTTGGTATAATAATAAAAATCGTATCAGGTGATAATAGTTTGCTTTGTCTGACTTATGCAGCTTAAATGCTTTTATACACCCACTGTTAGAGAGTTAAGGGTGTGTACTGCTGCGCAAGATCATAATGCAAAGTACATTTCCACAGAAAAAGCCAGGTGAACAGTATGGAGCTATTCAAGCAGATAATCCATGTAGATTTTATTGCATTAATTACATTCATATATCTTGCTTTGTTTATGAGATCGAACAGAGCTTATGACAAAAGCGTAAACAAGTATTATCTTTATTCGCTTTTACTCGTCGCTGTGCTGACGATCGCTGATAACCTCGACTATTACTATTCGGGACTTTCAGAGCCGCACAAGATACATAAGATATTCATTATGGCAGGATATATCACAAGGGTATTCCTGCTGATGTCGGCAGTGTACATCTTAAAGAGAGATACCCTAACTAGACGTGTAAGACTACTGCTTTTAGTTCCTGCGATGCTTAATGTTGCGGTTATTCTTTCGGCATTCTTTACGGATAATGTCTTCTGGATAGATGAGAACAATGTCCTTCACAGAGAGTTTCTCTCATACACGCCCCATGTTACCAGCCTGACATATTTTTTCATCACCCTTGCAATTTCCATAAAGCGCTACCGTCAGGGCTATAAGGACGAGGGCAGGATGCTGTTCATATCCCTTGCCTCAGTAATGACAGGCGTCATCTCCGAGATCGTACTCAAAACCAGAGGCGTGCTGATAAGCGCTGTGCTGCTTATGCTGGCGTTTTATTATCTTTACCTGCATATGGAGCATTTCAAGCGCGATAACCTGACGGGCGTACTAAACCGTATGAGCTTCTTTGCCGATATAGAGGATACCCAAAAAGGTACGATCACCGCACTGTGCGAGATAGATATGAACGGTCTCAAACAGATAAATGATTCTAAGGGTCATGAAGCAGGCGACAGAGCTATAAAAGCTGTATCAGTTATTATCCTGAAATGCATACCTAACAGCAGTCATCTTTACAGGCTTGGCGGTGATGAGTTTGCAGTCCTTTTCAGAAGTATAAATATGGCTGAGGCCGAGGCCGTCATCGAAGAGCTGCGCAAAGAGATAGAAAACAGCCCATATTCCTGTGCAATAGGTCTCGCAAAGTGGAACAGCGAACAGTCATTTTCCGAGATATACAATCTTGCAGACAAGAGAATGTATGAGGATAAAAAGCGTCAGAAAGAGCAGCTTAGGCAAGTTTTATGACGTTCATAATAACAACCAGCGGCGGCTCGTCATCGGGCAGCCGTTTTTTTATTTGCAGCATTTTAAAAAATGGGGTTGAAATTCTTTGAAGAATATGGTATAATTTGTATCGGGTCTTGAAAGACTCAATTTTATTGATATATGGTTAGTCATAGCTAACTAACAGGAGGCTGTATAATGACAAAAGACAAAAACGGTTCATTCAGCTGGCTGCTCAGCCAGTCGGGTGAGAGAAAGGGTAAGTTCGTTGCAAGTGTGGTGCTTGCTGCGATCAGCATGGTGTGCGGCATAGTGCCGTACTATTTTGCAGCGAAGATAGTCAGGCTTCTGCTTGACGGCAGTAAGGACACTTCCGCCTACCTGATAAACTGTGGGATAATTCTCGTCCTGTGGCTGGGGCATTCACTGTTCCACGCCCTCTCGACCTCAAATTCGCACCTTGCCACCTTTCACACACTTGCAGTAATGCGCAAAAAAGCTTTGGACAAGCTCTCGAAAATGCCTCTCGGAGATGTGATAAGCCAGCCGTCAGGCTCGCTGAAAAGCACGATAGTTGAGCGCATCGACAGCATCGAGACCACCCTTGCCCATATACTTCCTGAGTTCACAACCGGCATAGGCGCACCTATAATTGTGCTGATCTATGTGTTCATCATCAGCTGGAAGCTCGGACTTGCAGCGCTCATTACCATACCGCTCGGCATCGTCTGCTACTGTCTGATGATGTTTGGCTACGAGGAAAACTACAAGCGCACAGTCAAAGCTGTAAAAGAGCTCAACTCCGTGACAGGCGAATACATAAACGGAATAGAGGTAATCAAAGTGTTCGGCAAGGCACAGTCGAGCTATGAAAAGTTCGCCGCAGCCGCAAAGGAAAGCGCTGCAAGCTTCGTTGACTGGATGAGAAAATGCAATGTATACATGACCTTTGCCATGTGCATTATGCCTGCGACAATGATCTCCGTACTGCCTATCGGCGGCATAATGGCAATGCACGGTACGGTATCTACTGCTGACTTTATCACTGTCATAATTCTTACAGTTGGGCTTATCGAGCCCCTGATCGGAGTTATGTCATATTCTGATGATATAGCTCAGATGGACACGATAGTCACTGAAGTCAGAAGCATCATCGATGCTCCCGAAATGCTGCGCCCCGAAAAGCTCACCAAACAGATAGATGGCGGCGACATCGTCCTTGATGACATACACTTTGGCTATGACGAAAAAGAGATACTCCACGGCGTTTCAATGACGATACACGAGGGAGATTTCATAGCTCTTGTAGGTCCCTCGGGCAGCGGAAAATCAACACTGGCAAGGCTCATCGCAAGTCTCTGGGACGTAAGCAGCGGAAGCATTTCACTGGGCGGCGTCAACATCAAAGACATACCTCTTGACTACTATAACAAACGTATAGCTTACGTATCTCAGGATAACTTTCTTTTCGATATTTCTGTCAGAGAAAACATTCGTCTCGGCAGGCAGAACGCCACTGACGAAGAAGTGGAACAGGCGGCTAAGCTCTGTGGCTGCCATGACTTTATCATGAGCTTAGAGAACGGCTACGATACCGTTGCAGGCTCGTCAGGCGGACACCTTTCGGGCGGAGAGAGACAGCGTATCGCTATCGCAAGGGCAATGCTCAAAAATGCCGACATAATAATCCTCGACGAAGCCACCGCCTATACCGACCCTGAAAACGAAGCCCTTATCCAACACAGCGTTGCAAAGCTCGTTGAGGGCAAAACACTGATAGTAATAGCTCACAGGCTCTCTACTGTCAAGAACGCAGACAGACTTTATGTCATAAAGGACGGCATTATCGAAGAGCAGGGCACCCACGAAGAACTGCTTGCACAAAAAGGTCTCTACAGCAAAATGTGGGCAGCACATATCTCAGCAAAGGACGGTGATGAAAATGTTTAAGATACTGAAAAACTTCTTTGAATTTTGCAATGAAGAGGATAGGAAGCGCTTCTATGCATCTATCGTTTTCAGCCTGTTTCAAGCCATGTTTGAAGCGCTTAAAATACCTGCTATAGCAGTTATGGTCAAGGCTCTGCTCGATAAAAACGTAACATCAAAGACCTGCCTCACCTGCCTGGTTATAATGCTTGTAAGCATTATTGGCGCAGGGCTGCTCAAAGCAAAGGCAACTATGTTACAGACCGAGGGCGGCTATAACACCTGCGCCCAGAAACGAATGAAGCTTGCAGAGCACCTTCGCTATCTGCCAATGGGTTACTACAATGAGAACAGCCTCGGAAGAATAATGTCAGTGACCACGAACACTATGCAAAACCTTGAGAACGTTGCGACCAGAGTCGTGATGATAGTATGCTCAGGACTGCTGACAACAGCTGTGATAACGGTCATGCTGTTTTTCTTCGACTGGCGAATAGGGCTCCTGCTTTGTGCAGGACTTGCGGTTTTCTTTGCTGTGAATAACGGCATGATGATCGCCTCGGCAGGCATGGCAAAGCAAAAGCTTGAAAAAGATTCTGCGCTTGTAGCTAACGTAATCGAGTATATCCAGGGCATTGCCGAAGTAAAGGCGTTCGCTCTCACAGGCAGCCAGAGCAAGCGTCTGAATAAAGCGATAGACGAAAATGAACAGACAAACTCCGCAATGGAACTAAAGCTCATCCCCTATATGACGATACAAAGCTTCTGGCTCAAAGCATTGGGAACGATCATCACAGGCGCATCTGTGCTGCTGCATATTAACGGCAGTATGGATCTTCTGACAACTATCATAATGATAATCAGCTCTTATCTTATATATGCACAGCTTGACAATGCAGGCAAGTATTCGGGGCTTCTCAGAACAGTTGATGTAAGCGTTCGTCAGGCACAGGAAATACTTGATACACCGCAGATGGATATTTCAGGTGAGGATATCCGCCCTGAGCATTATGACATCGCTGCCGAAAGCATAGCCTTTGCCTATGAGCAGAGAAAAATAATCGACGGCATTAGCATGACTATCCCCGAGCGCACCACCACCGCCATAGTCGGACCCTCAGGCGGAGGAAAGACGACCCTGACTTCCCTGCTCTCCCGTTTCTGGGACGTAGATGAAGGACGCGTTACTCTTGACGGCAGAGATGTTCGGGATTACAGCATGGACGCACTTATGCGAAATTACAGCTTTGTATTCCAGAGGGTGTACCTCTTTGCTGACACTATTGCAAACAATATTCGCTTTGGTCAGCCCGATGCACCGATCGAAAAGGTGATCGAAGCGGCAAAAAAAGCCTGCTGCCACGACTTTATAACACAGCTGCCCGACGGCTATGACACAGTCATCGGTGAGGGCGGAGCATCTCTTTCAGGAGGAGAAAAGCAGCGCATTTCTATCGCAAGAGCGATCATGAAGGACTCACCGATAATCGTCCTCGATGAAGCTACTGCCAACGTTGACCCCGAGAACGAAGCCGATCTGATAAAAGCTATCGACGCATTGACAAAGGAAAAGACCATTATCATGATAGCTCACAGACTAAAGACAGTCAGAAATGCCGACAATATAGTAGTCATATCCGACGGCAGAATAGCTCAGCAAGGGCGGCATGAAGATCTGATGAACGAAAATGGTATCTACCGCACATTTGTCGAAAGCAGGCGCGAAGCTGCATCATGGAGACTGTGACACAGTATGACTGTTTACAGCTGATAATGTAAAACCGGATCAGTTTAAGAAAGCAGTGATACTATTGACAAAATCCTACAAAAGTGGTATCATAAAGGCGTTAGGTTTTATCTAACGTCTTTTTTGATTTATAGTTAGTTACTACTAGTAAATACTGAATTTTCTGAAAGGAAGATGAAAAATGAGCGCAGTAAAAAACATTGCATTATTTGTCGGAGGAACAGCCTTCGGTTCACTCGGCTTCAAGCTTTTAAAAAGCCGTGAAGCAAAGAAAGTATATGTACATACCACAGCTGCCGCCCTCCGCGCTAAGGAGAGCGTTATGACCGATGTCACAAAGGCTCGTGAGAGCTGCGGTGATATCTTGGCTGAGGCAAAGGAGATCAACGAGAAGAAGGCAAAGGCAGCACAGGAAGAGTCTGAGATAATTGAGGACGAAGCAGAGTAATGAAGTGTCAGATACTCCATGAATGTAAAGGGCGTATGCGTGTACACGTTATGCGCCCTTATATGACTTTGTCACAGGCAGATATTCTGGAATACTATCTGCGTGCAAAGCCATTTGTAGATTCGGTAAAGGTCTTTGACAGGACAGGAGATGCTGTGATCTGCTACAGCGGCAGCCGCAGCGATGTCATCAAGGTGCTGTCAAAGTTTTCATATGATGATGAAGCCGCACAGGCACTTGTTCCTGAGCATACGAGCCGTGCGCTCGACCGTGAGTTTGAAGACAAGCTCATCGGCTCCATAGTCATGCGCGGTGTAAGACGCTTTCTTCTGCCTGCACCGATAAGGTTCGCATTGTCGATCGTTGATGCAGCAAGCTTTGTGAGAGAGGCACTGTCGTCTCTTTCAAGAGGAAAGCTTGAGGTAGCTGTGCTCGATGCGGCAGCAGTCACGGTCTCGCTTATCCGCCGCGATCATAAAACCGCATCTTCCGTTATGTTCATGCTGGGCCTGGGTGAGCTTCTGGAGGACTGGACAAGGAAGAAGTCAGTCGGAGAGCTTGCAAGCGTTATGTCTCTCGGAGTTGACAAGGTCTGGCTGCACAGTGACAGCGGAGATGTTCTTGTTCCCGTCGGAGATATAAAACAGGGCGATGAAGTTGTTGTCCGCACAGGAAGCATGATACCTCTTGACAGTATAGTAGTATCAGGTGATGCTGAGGTCAATCAGGCATCACTTACCGGCGAGAGCCTTCCTGTTCATAAATCTGAGGGCAGCTATGTATATGCAGGTACCGTTGTTGAAGACGGCAGCATAATCATCCGCGTTGACAAGACAGAGGGCAGCGGCAAGTACGACCGCATCGTCAAAATGATCGAGGAGTCGGAGAAGCTTAAATCCGCAGCTGAGAGCAGGGCTTCAAACCTCGCCGACAAGCTGGTACCGTATTGTCTTGGAGGTACTGTTCTGACATATCTGCTCACAAGGAATGTGACCAAGGCAGTGTCTATCCTTATGGTAGACTTCTCCTGTGCCTTGAAGCTTGCCATGCCGATAGCTGTGATAACCGCTATGCGCGAGTGCAGCACCAATGGCATTACCGTTAAGGGCGGAAAATTCCTTGAAGCCGTTTCACAGGCAGACACTATCGTTTTTGATAAGACAGGAACTCTCACTCATTCTGAACCGAGGGTAGCAAAGGTCGTTCCATTCGGGGGCAATGATGAGAACGAGGCGCTGCGGCTTGCAGCCTGCCTTGAAGAGCATTATCCTCATTCGATCGCAAACGCCGTTGTTGAAGAAGCGAAAGTGCGCGGTCTCGATCACGAGGAAAGGCACACCGCCGTTGAATATGTCGTAGCTCATGGCATATCCAGCCGCATTGACGGCAAGAAAGCGGTCATAGGCAGCTATCACTTCGTTTTTGAGGATGAGGGCTGTAAAATACTCAAGCGTGACGAGAAAAAGTTCAGCGAATTGCCGTCGGATTATTCACACCTGTTTCTTGCGGTCGGCGGAAAGCTGGCAGCGGTCATCTGTATTGAGGATCCGCTGCGAAAAGAAGCTGCCGAGGTCATCTCTTCTTTAAGGGATATGGGCATAAGCCGTGTAGTTATGATGACAGGTGACAGCAAGAAAAACGCGCGCTCAGTTGCAGCTGCTGTCGGCGTTGACGACTTTCACTATGAAGTGCTGCCGGAGGACAAAGCAGCCTTTATAAAAGCCGAGCACGACGCAGGGCGCAAGGTGGTTATGATCGGTGACGGAGTTAACGATTCACCTGCCCTGTCGGAAGCTGATGCAGGCATAGCAATAAGCTCAGGAGCAGCGATAGCAAGAGAAATAGCCGATATAACGATCTCAGCAGACGACCTTTACTGCCTGCTTACACTGAGAAAGATCAGCACAGAGCTTATGAAGCGGATCGACCGCAACTACCGCACGATAATCAGTTTCAATTCGATGCTCATGCTGCTTGGTGCAATGGGG
>JAFUTU010000027.1 GCA_017484095.1 Ruminococcus sp.
ACGCTGATGAAGGGTGATAAGGTTATCAAGATGGCTAAAATAAGATCCGATTTTCTTTTGTTCAGCAAGACTTGGGACGGATAATGCAAAATTTGCATACTCCTGAGCATTGACGCCAGGCTGTCCGGAACGCTGAGAAGTGATACGAATATAGCTATCATAACTGTCTGTCAAAGTATTCTGAAACACAAAATCCGCATCATAATCGCTTTTGATTTTTGCTCGGATAAGGAAGCCTGCAAAATACAAATCACCGTCAGAACGGCGATAAATATAGGTTTTTCCTACACTCGCTCCGGTTCTTGCAAATAGAACATCGCCCTCTTGCAGTAAATAATCATCTGCGGTTGAAAAGTCTATGTCGGGTGATGTGAGATTATCTTGCAAGAATAGATGTGTCGAATCATCTATGTCTGTAATTCGTATATATTTATGCTTGCCGTCATATTCAGTGGCGGCAGCGTTTAGACCATATTCAAATGATTCTGAAATCTCGCCTAACTTACGCTGTTCCCAGGAAAAAGCACAAACAAGCATAAAAAAACAGGGAGCTAAGAAAAACTTAGCTCCCAAATAGGCGATTTTTCGTGATTTTATGATGTTTTTGATGTTAGGACTTGTTAAGTAATGCTGTATCATCAATTCTATAATCATCGTCCCGAAGTGGTATTACATCTTCATTCAGCAAGGTCAGCAGTGCCTTTTTGACCGACTGATGATATTTGAACTTGGAAATGCCTTCGTGCTTTGCGGAATAGCTGTCGAAATCAGCGGATTTTTTCAGGTTATTTAGTCCCGGCAAGTCGGTATCTCCGACCTGATAGCGGTCTGCCGCATAAGAGACAGCATCGAGCGATACGCACCATTCCTCGGCAAATCCACGAAGAACGCTGTCTATTGCTTCTTTTCGCATTTCAGCAAGCACATAAGATACTCGTTTACCCTTGAATTCATCGGGATTTTCCTGTACCTTCTCCCACAACTGCTGCATAAGCGCTCCGAGTTTCGGATTGGAGGACAGCAATTCCTCGATATACTTCGTGATCTCTATAACAAGATTCTGATAGTGCTGTTCCTGACGCTCCTCGTCGGTAGCAGATACAACGGACTGAATCAGGCTGACAATGTAATCATAGTCTATCTTTTCCTTGCTGTATGCTTTCAGTTCGTATTCAAAGTCGATAGGCGGTTCAGGTCCAGGCTCCGGACCGGGTTCAGGACCGGGACCGGGTTTTAATTCTTGGATAACATTTAAGTAATGTGCTGCGTAATCGTCATATTCTGCCTGCGTTATTCCGTAGGATTCCGGAGGGTTATCAGCATACCTGATAAATGATTTCAGACTTGTGTAGACCTTATCAAACTCCTGAAATGCCTTAGCAAAGCGCTTTTTACCCTCTTTTGATAGAGCTGGAACAACAGAAGGCGTTTCCGCAGTAACACGCAGATAAGCAAGTGCTTTCGTAAAGTCTGCATATACTGTATCCCAATCAGGAGCCAGTACGGAGGCTTTTCCGCCTGCGGAATAAAGGATAAGTGCTTCGTCAACAGCATCTTTGAAGATATGCGGTGACTGGAAAGTTACTATCTGACCACTGGTCTTGCTCTTATCGAACAGGCGGTTTGTTCTTGAAAATGCCTGAATAATATCGTGTGGGTGCATCGGTTGTCTGTCCATAAATACAGTAGACAGACAAGGAGCATCAAAGCCCGTAAGCAGTCTGTTTACCACGATAACCAAGTCAAGCTGTTCATCACGGCTCTTGAATTTGGACTTCTTTCTTGCAAGACGGTCATTCAGGTTTGTATTATAGCCTTTGATCTCGCCAATTCCGAACGATGTGCCGAACATAGCGTTATAATCCTCAAGCGATTCCTTCATCTTCGGTACATTCAGGTCTGCGCTCTCGTTATCCTCATCGCTTGAAACGGAGTATGTGATCGCAAATTTCGGGAAGTCGGGCAGAACTCGCCTTGTTTCCTCGCTGATCGTGACAGAAGTTTCCCCATTTACAACTCGTTTCAGGAGGTCATAATACGCCTGCGCTCTCTTGATAGAGTTTACAGTCAGTATCGCTTCATAGGTCTTGCCTCTGCCATGCTTAAAGCCGAGTTTCTCCTGAGACTTATTGATGATCGTATCGAGAACTTTCAGCATATGTGCTTCTGTCTCATAAACAGACAAATCCTCGTTGCTGTCATCGGCATTCAGCTTCTGTGCGCCGAGATGCTCGGTCTGGAAGCCCAAAACAGCTTCATCACGGATAGCTTCTTTGACCGTGTATTTATGCAAGCAAGCTCCATACAGCTCGTCGGTAGTTCTCGGAAGATCACCCTCGGCAGGATAGGCATTCACATCAAAACGAGGTGTTCCAGTAAAGCCATACCAAAGGGAGTTTACAAAGAATTGTGCCAGAAGGCGCTGTGTTCTCGGTGTTACGGCTCTGTGGCACTCGTCCACGATGAAGGCAACACGGAGATTTTTGATGCGATTATAAGCAGGAGTGCCTTCTTTCAGACGCTTTTTCACGGCAATGGACAGCTTCTGAATGGTGGTAACGACAACTTGCTGATTATTATTTTTCAGCTTGTCGATCAGATCGCCTACATTGTCGGTTTCATCAACGTCCACCACATCGTTATTTGCATAAGACTGGAATGCCTGTGTAGTCTGCGTGTCGAGGTCTTTACGGTCGATAAGGAATATCGTTTTTTCAATGCTCGGAATGTCAATCAGCAGATTTCTCGCAGCCTTATAGCTCGTCATGGTCTTGCCTGAGCCTGTTGTATGCCAGATATAGCCCGATCTTCCTTGCCTTGAAGCCGTCCTGACAGCTTCGATAGCGTGTATCTGATACGGACGGAGCAGAAGTATCTTTCTTGCTTCTTGGTCGAGAACAGCATACTTCATTACCATTTGGTGTGCTTCGGGTATTTTCAGCACATTCTCGGCAAATTTCAGATAGTCAGTAACAGGGTTGTTCGCAAAATCCTCCCAGCCGGAAAGGAACTTCTCGTTGAGTTCTTCCTCCTCGGCAGCGGCGAAATACTTTGTATCGACCGCATTGGAGACTACAAACATCTGAACTGCGGAGAAAATGCCCGTAAACTTGCCCTCACGGATATACTTGCGTATCTGTCTGAAACCGTCAAGATAGGAGTGCTGACGGTTTTTCAGTTCGATATGGATAAGCGGAATACCGTTTATCAGCAGAGATACATCGAAGCGGCGGTTTTGGCTGTGAATATCCTCCTCATCGTCCTTTAAGGCTCTGTACTGATTTATCACTTCATAAACGCTTGAACCGCCTGCAATATCGTCACGTTTCAGGGCTGTGAGCTGCACTGTCTCCGTGTCTCTCTGAACATAAACATGAGCGATACCGTTTTCTCCTGCGATCCACTTAGCGGCATCGTAGAATGTCGCAAAGGAAAGCTGGTTCTTGACCTGTTCAAATTCCTGATCGGTCAGGGGCTTACCGTCAAGGACTGCTTTATTGCCACGCTCAAGGATAGAGCGCAGATTTGCCCATAATTCCTCCTCGGTATGCAGGTCGGGGCGGTACGTCCACTGGCTTTTGCCCTCTGTGAGCTGTTCTATCAGCTTATCTTCTATTGTCTTTTCAAGTTCTGCCATAGGTATTCACCGCCTTTATACAAACATCTTTTGGAGCAGAGATTTCTTCATTTTTTGGAGCGTTTCTAACTTACGCTGATGAAGGGTGATAAG
>JAFUTU010000003.1 GCA_017484095.1 Ruminococcus sp.
CAACAGCCTTGCAGATTGCTATGCAACGCTTTTTGTGTATGATAAAATAATTCACCCCGAAAAGCCCGAGCTGATTGAAAACAAACAACTCACAGACGCCATAGAGAAAGTTTTCAATGAACGTTTTGAGCGTGAATGGAAAAAATGATAAGAAAATCAAGGAGGAAAATAGAATGTACATTTTTATTCTAATTTTTTCGTCCATTATTATCTTGATTTGCATTATAATCTTATTTTGTGCTCAGAGAAAAATAAACAAACTCATTCAAGAGCAATTAGAACTAATCGAGAAACATTATGTAGAACTAATCGAGAAACATTATGACAGTTCCATAGACTTTTGTAATATGATGAGCACATTAAATGAATGGCAGAGAGAACAGATAATCAAACTTCGTGAAGAACTTGAAAAACTTGACACACAGGAGGAAAAAAACAATGGCTAAAAGAGAAGATAATAGGTTTTCCGAGGAAAACAAAACAAAAGTAACGTTAATAAAACACTACATGGCTGAGAAAGGCATGGACGGAAGCGAATTTGATAAAGTCTACGAAAGTGCCGTAAACGCTGCTATTGAAAAAGCTGTTGAAAGTATGTATAAGAAGTACGTTCCTGCACAGGTAAGACAGCTTTTTGCCAATTCTAATCTTACCGTTGACAGCAAAACAGCAACTAAAAGAACAGTTCATTCAAGTGAGAACAATGAGGTGGTGAATAGCAATGAGTAAAAGTCTCTATTCAAATCAGTATTCACTGGATTTGTATAGGTTTGTTAGACAGTACAGAGCATACGGCGGTCATGCTTGTCTTTTTTCTAACAGTAATAATCAGTATGTAATAGGGTTCATGTTTTCAACTGACGATCAGCCGGTCGCATACATCAAGAGGACCTCGCCGGAAAGTGAAAATGAATCTGTTGAAATAGGGTATATCAAGATAACTACAGTTGGGAATACTACCACCGTATTGTATCACCCTCTTGAAACATTCAATGATCTGCGTCCTCGTGTACTACAAGCACAGAACATCATTGATAGCATAAAAATCAATAGTCCCGGTGTCGAGCTGACTGCGGAAGAAGCCAAAGCAGCTTGTTATTTCGCCGGCGAACCTCAGATGCTTGTTGATTGGGCAGCAGAGAACGATCTGTATCCTTACTATACCATATTGAAGGAAACAGACGAAAACGGGAAAAGGAAAAAATTCATACATCTACTTCGGGACGGAGCGCCGTAATGACAGAAAGTTATGTATATCAAGAGAGGAGTTCAGGCGACTTGTTTGAACTTCTTTCTTTTTTTGATAATTCCGCTTGTTTCAAGCGTTTAAAGGACGGCATATATATTGCCGCTTCCAAGCCTTATTATGAAGATGGCGTTGTCACATTAAGAACAGCATATAAATATGCTCGAAAAATGCAAGCCATTAAAGAAGCGAAGGAGATCAATGATATGTATTCCGATTACATGGATAAGTATAATGTTAAGGAGATATCTCAGGATATTGATAAAGCTCTGTTGTTGTCGCACAACAATAGTGCAATTTATGATAGCTTGACAGGTTATGATAACTATTCAGACTTCGATTTAGCTTGTACAGCTGCTTTGACTATTAAGTGCAACGAGAATGACTATCCGTCAGATATTGTCCAGTGGGCTGATAAGTTCCTAGAGGATAATGAACTGGATATAGCTATATATGACGGTAATGATTTTACGGTTACTTCGCCGTCAGCTTTTTCTCAATTCGCCCGTGAGGTCAAAGACAGAGCCGATAGCTCGTCTGAGGTACTTGACCTTAGACAGCAGAATGACCTGTCGCTGTGATTTTGTCGCACGACAAAAAGGTTGAAAAAAATAAGGAAATAAATCAAGAAAGGATATTGAAATGAAAAAAACAATTATTCTTATGTTGGCTTTGTCTATGCTTTGCTCGATGACAGCTTGCGGAAACGACAGTTCATCGTCTGAAAAAGAAAAAGCAACCACGACCATAGAGTTCATTTCGGAACCTGAGATCAACAGCGAGGAAAACTCAGAAACAGAGAGCGTTGTAGTGAAAAAGAAAACAGAACCTGACACATCGAAGCTCGACGATAACAACACGGAAGAGAGCGAAGAACAGTCCGGTTCCGATGAGGACGAAATATCCGATAACTTTTTGGATATTATTCCGCTCGCAGAGCCGAAATATCAGGTGAGTGACGATGGCACAATAAACGATGCTACGATTGCTGACAGTCTTGATGAGGGAATAAAGGCTTTTGAAGCCCTTGACGCATATAGTAAAGTCGTAATTGTTGATGATGATTCAACATTCGATAGCCTTAAAGAAGAGTGCGACAGTAAAGCGTTGATTGCAGTAACATTTGATGTAACAGAATTGCTTGATTATGAAACCGAGGACTATTATTATGATTTTGAACTCAACGGGATCAAATATCATCTTGAACTCGGTTCTGCAAATAACACAAGATGGGATATCGCATATACCTATTTTGCAGAGAACGATAAGAATACAACAGTTATCGGTAAGCCTGAATTCAAAAACAATTCAATCAACATTCTTCCTTATGCCGTCAATATAGGAGAAATGTATGTACCAGACGAGGATCCAGTGCCGACTGAATATGTGGTTGCATATACTCCCACTTTTTCTACGGATTACGCTTTCGATGAAATAAACGGCAGCTCAATATACTACATAATCAGGGAAGGTAAACTTTTCACTATTGATTGGACATATTAAGAATTATTAAAAAGGAGAGCGACTATGAGCAAAACAAGATTATTTATCGACATGGACGGAACCGCAAGTCGGTTCCACGATGAGGTTCAATACCTTGAAAGAATGTTTGAAGAGGGATTCTTTCGCAACTTAAAACCGTTTGATGATGTTATCATGGGCTTTAAGACGTTTGCAGAGGAAAATCCCGATATTGAGCTGTATATTCTTTCGACTACAATCGACGGAGAACCGCCATACTGCAAAAAGGAAAAGAATGAGTGGCTTGACAAATATATGCCTTACATTTCTACTGAAAACAGGATCTTCGTGCCACAAGGAGAGAGTAAGGCTGCTTTCGCTTACAGACAGTCCGGCGCAATCCGTGATGATACAATGATTCTTTATGACGATTACAACCGAAACCTGCGTGAGTGGGAAGCGTGGGACAGCAACTTTAAGGCAGTAAAGTGCATTAATAATATTAACAACAAAGGTTTAGGAGCCTACGGTGGTGAAAAAGGTCATCTATGGGAGGGCGTTAGCGTAAATAATTCTCAGAATGGTAATTACTTATCGTTTGCGAATTGTATGCGTATGGCTGTTGAATCCTGTGAGGATCGTACAATATTGCTTGCTGAACGTTTTACAGCTGATTTAAAAAAGGCTGATAAGAGTTCTTTCGATTACAGCGTTAAAGAAAGAGTCTGCCAATATGTGAATCGTGTAGATCCAGAGCTTTCAGACAGCGAGTATCACAATTTACTAAGTTTAGAAGATCCTCTTGCTAATATCGCACAAATCATTTATAATAACTCTGAATATAAGGAGTTCGGAATTGAAGGCATAGATATTGGCGGAGCAATAAAATACACGGCTCAGAAAGAAAATCTTAGCAATTCCAATGAGAAAACAAAAGAGATAGATAATATTATTGACGATTTTCTTGATCTGACAGAGAAGAACAAGATAGACCGTTGATTTTGTCGCACGACAAAACGCTTTTGAGGAGACAGGTTTTGCGTTCACAAAATTTACAGAATGTTCATATAAATCGACCTTGATTTCTTGAATAACTCTTGACAATGTTTGTGTTTTATGATATGATATTCTTAGGAAGATGTGCGCATATATAAGCAGTCTTTCTCGATCTGATAAGGCAGGAGGTCTGAATTATGAATATTAACAACATATATTATGAACAGCTTACTGACATGGATTCTTATTGCGAAGTTCTGTCGGTATACAAGAGTTTTCCGAAACTTGATGATAGCGAGATCGAGCCGCTTCTCAAGTCGCAGGACGAAGTCGATAAGTTTATTGAAGAGCAAAACGCAATTCCCAATCGTGAGGGATATTCGTTTGATGCTCTTGAAGCGTTTATGGGTGATGAGTTCATAAAGGAGACAAGGCAGCCGCAGCACTTACTTTTAAGCCATGAGGAATGTATCAAGGCAAGACTTCACAGGTATTATTCCGATATTGCCGATGCGTGGAGAGAATACGGTTCTTGTCCTGACGTTGAGTTTAACTATATGGACTACCGTTATATCCACACGCTCCGTGAGCTGCCCACTGCCAGATACGGTGACGAACAGTATCAGGGATCCTTGCTTGCTTTGTATCGTGAACGTTATCTCAATTGGGTCAGAGCATACCGCAGAGAGTTGTCAATGTACGGCATGATGTAAGTTGACACAAGCCTGATATTATGATACAATTCTTAACGGAGCGTGATTTTATGACAGATTACAGATACAAGGTAGAGATCGAGCTTGACGAAGAAAAGGTCCTCGGAGAGCACAAGTATGATCTTGATAGTATTTATAAGACTATTGTTCTGTGGTTCACAGAACACAATATAGACAAATTCAAAAAAGAGGGAAACGAATTAGTGTTTTCCACTTTGAGAGAAGATGACAAAGCTTGTGCTGACACCATGCTTGTAATACTTAATCTTATGGAGCAGGAATGGTATAGACCTTATGTATTAAAAACATATTGGTACAGTACCGACGAAGGTGAAGATTACTACGAAAATGTATTAGAGGAACTCGCAAAAAGAGGACGTTGACCTATGGGTACACAAATCAAAGCCATTAATTTTGACTTAGATACAAACGCCTTGAAAGAGTTTTATCCGGGAAAAGACTATAGGCAAGCGTATAAAGATATTAAGTCATTTATGCTTAAAAACGGATTTGAACACAGACAATGGTCGGGTTACTTGTCAATCAAGCCTATGTCTATGTCCGAAGTTTCTCAAATCACATTAGACTTATCACGAAAGTTTGATTGGTTGAAAGATTGTGTTAATAGATTCGATATTACGAATGTCGGCAAATCGCTTGATTTCACTGAACTTATTAAAAACGCAGATACGCACAACTCAACCGATTTGAAAATCAATTCTACAATCCTTGAAAGTTCAGAACAAAGCGAAATGAACGTTGACTATTTATTCAGCGATGTATTGAGCAACTCAGACCCTCTCGATCTTACCGGGTATACCAGTCTCAACCGATGATTTTGTCGCACGACAAAAAAGGAGGAAAGAAAATGAAAAACACAAGAAAGCATATTTGGGTCAGAGCATACCGCAGAGAGTTGTCAATGTACGGCATGATGTAAGTTGACACAAGCCTGATATTATGATACAATTCTTAACGGAGCGTGATTTTATGGCAGATTATAGTTTTAAAGTTGAGATCGAACTTGATGAAGAGAAGTTACTGCAAGAGAATAAGTATAGCCTTGAAAATGTTTATAAAGCTGTTTGCAAATCTTTTAGCGAAAAAGGAATTGAAGAGAACAGAACTAATAATAACACTTTGATATTCTCAACTTTGAGAGAAGATGATGCTGCTTTTTCAGACGTTTGGATCGCTATTGTCAATCTCATTGAAGCCGAGTGGTTTCGACCATATGTAACAAAACTTTTATGGTATAACGCCTATGAGGGTGAAAACTATTATGAAGATACTTTAGCCGCTTTTGCCAATAAAGGATACTAGGTATGAGTTTACAACGAAAAGCCATTAACTTTGACTTGGACACAAACGCTTTGAAAGAGCATTATCCGGGTAAAGATTACAGGCAAGCGTACAAAGATATTAAGTCATTTATGCTTAAAAACGGATTTGAACACAGACAATGGTCTGGATACATTTCAACTAAACCAATAGATTATTCATCGATTACGGTCTTAACTGTTGAATTATCTAAAAAAATGCCTTGGTTGAAAGATTGTGTGAACAAATTTGATGTTACCAATGTAGGTAAAACATTCGACTGTTTAGGTATTATTAAAAGCACAACAGATATATCGTCAAACAACAGTGTTGAAGTTGACTATTTATTCAGCGATGTATTGAGCAGCTCAGACCCTCTCGATCTTACTGGGCATACCAGTCTCAACTGATGATTTTGTCGCACGACAATATCCAAAAAAAGGAAAGATATAAATGATAGACGTAGATGTTTCATACAATGAAATCGTGGAAAAATGGAGACACTCCTCCATACTAACTGTTCAGGACGTGTATACCAAACTTCATAATCACAGGATTTTGTTTGCATATCATAGCAATAAAATCGAAAATGCAAACACCACTTATCATGACACTCGTGAAGTCTTTGAAAACGGCAAGGTATCAAATTACACCGGAGATCTGAGAACACTGTTTGAAATACAGAATCAAAAGATTTGCTTTGATTATCTTGCCGAGAAGATACCAACCAAAAAAGAAATAAGCACAGATCTGATAAAAGAGGTTCATAGGCTGCTGTTGAACGGCGCTTATGACGAGCATCGCTACAATGTTAATCAGGAGCGTCCCGGTCAGTTCAAACAGCACGATTACGTCACAGGGAAAAATGATGTTGGTTCTCCCCCTGAAAACGTTGAGCAAGACCTTTCGGACTTACTAGACGATATCAATGGCGTTTCAAATGAGAAGAATTATAATTCTCTTACCGTGGCTGCATTTTTTCATGCTTCGTTTGAGTTCATTCACCCCTTTGCAGACGGGAACGGCAGAGTAGGTCGTACACTAATGAACTACTATCTTATAACTCACGATCACCCTCCGATAGTCATATTTGACGAGGACAAGAAAAAATACTATGATTGCTTAGAAGCATTTGATACAAAAGAAGAAATCAAGCCTTTAGTTTCTTTTTTAAAAGAGCAATGTGTTAAAACGTGGAGCGGAGGTCCTTCATCGTTAAAACTTTCCCTCAAAAAAGTGTTAAATGAAGATACTACCGTAAACTCAGACCCTCTCGATCTTACCGGGCATACCAGTCTCAACCGATGATTTTGTCGCACGACAAAAAAGGAGGAAAGAAAATGAAAAACACAAGAAAGCATATATCTGTACTGACAATATTGTCTGTACTGGCAGTTCTGACCTCCTGCGGTCAGGTCAACGAACAGACAGAAAGCAAGAAGTATATAGATTCAAGCGTTGACAGTTCTTCTGTGAACGTTAGCGACAGCCTGTCTGAAAGCTTTTCAAACAGTGACAGCTCGATCGCTTCAACTACAACCACTACGACAACTACAGCTTCCTCTGAGGAAGAGACTTCCAATGTTACGACCACATCTATCGTGGTTATGACAAACTCAAAGGGTAATGTTGTTACGCAGTTTGCCGTTGATGAAAGCGGGCGCACGATAGCCCTTGACAAGGACGGAAAGCCTAAGACTACCACAAAGAAGTCAACTTCCGGTTCAACCGGCTCGACTTCATCAGGTAACACAACCACAAGAAAGAATACATCGAACGGCAGTTCAAGCAGCTCGTCAGGCTCCGGCTCTAGTGGTGGTAATTCGTCATATAATAATTCGGGAAATTCCTCGAACGGTAACGCCGGTAACAGCTCGAACAGAAATTCAGGCTCAAATAACAGCAATAGCGGAAACTCCGGTAACTCCGGGAACAGTCAGCCGAAGCAGACAACTACAACGACTACAACACAGGAGACACAGGCTCCTGAACCCACAACTTATGATGTGTGCGGACTTCTTTTAAGTAACTGGACCCCCGAGGATTACGGAATGGCGTGTGCAACCATAGTAGGTGGCAGCTATGATGAAAATAAATGCTATAATGTAGCTTGTGAGCTTTATGAGAAAAATAAGTCAACTTATGAGAGAGGATTAAGTCTTATCAATAGAATCCGAGCAGAAGCAGGATGCAATCCGTTAGAACTTGATAGAGATCTCTGTATAGCGGCAACAATGCGTAGTCTAGAACAAGATCTTGTCACAGGGATAAGTCATACCAGACCTAATGGTACAGGGATTGAAGAACTAATTAAAAGTCGGTTTTCTAATATATGGTCAGAGGATAACTTTTATGGAGAAAACTGCTGTGAAGGAGCATTTGATATTGATTCAGCTGTTGATGCATGGAGAAACTCACCGGGTCACTATGGCAATATGATCCATTCAATCTATACAAAAGTCGGTTTTGGTTTTAGCAAATACACTGGAATTGAATACTGGACAGCTGATTTTGAGGGAGAAATTGATTGGGATTTCTAATAATAAATAAGAATAGGTTGGTATAAGTACTATTTAACAAGTTTAGCTTGACAGATATACAGACGAATAGTATAATAATATTAAGGAGATGATTATATGGGAGCATACGCTACGCCCAGCAACAGATCATTTAGAACAACCAGTAAGATTAAAGCCAAGAGAAAGAACAAAACAAGACTTGACAGAAATGCAGAAATGTTAAAAGGCTCTAAAATGATTCTTGATAAGAAGAATGGTCGAATAGTAATGGTGAAGAATAATGAACAGTGATTTTGTAACTGAGCCATATTCTTCAAAACTCCAGAATCAGTATTCAAATAAATTCGATTGTGGTAACTCAGCAATAAATAGTTTTCTTAAGAACGAACAATCTCTCGATCCTTTTTTCGGCAAAACCTATGTACTGATTTCGGAAGAAAGCATTGTTGGTTATTACAATATAAGTACAGGTCACATTGAAGATAATACAGGCATTCGATTAGGCGGTTCGATTTATCTTAATTACTTTGCACTTGATAAGGATTACCACAAAGTTAAATTGGATGAGGAAGGGTATGTTTCTGATTTCTTGTTAAGCGATTGCTTTAATCGTATAACACATATTCAAGAAAGATACATAGGATTCTCATTTATCACCTTATCTTCCACAAGTGAGGGATACAATCTTTACAGACGTAATGGGTTTGAAGAAATGGAAGAAGATATGAGAATTGCCAAAAATGACGGAGAAAAAACTTGTATTCCTATGTATCTTCCCATAGGCTTAGAATAATCTTAAAGACAGTCATTTCGGCTGTCTTTTTTATTTTGTCGCAAGACAAAAACGGCAACTTGACAAGGAGGAATTGCAATTGTATAATAGAAACAAGGGATGTCCGATAGGTACAGATTTTAATCTAATGAAAAGCAATCGTAAAGAAAAGAATATCGGTATTTCTCTATTTTCCAATAAGGGTGTTGATTATCCGATGAGTATGGTTAAAATCATATACAAGCAAGATTTTATTGTTGTCGCTGCTGATCGCAAAATCACCGTATACGACCCGAACAATGAATTCACTAGAGCTACTTTCACATACCACTCAAAAGTTAAATACATTGAAAAATATCAGTGTGTTATTTCGGCTGTGGGAGATTTATTCATCGGCAAAATATGGTGGGATGAATACATTCAACCTTTTATAGAAAAAAACGAGAGTGCAGAGACTTTTCTAAATGAGATCAACAAAAAGCTTATCAAGGATAATTGCAATATCGAACTTCATTTGATACTATATAATGAAGGAGCACCTAAGATGTATATCAGAAGCTTTCAAAGAAAAGAGATAATTGATTGCTCCGTTGACGATTCGGGAGTGTACATTGATAATCGCACATATACATTTGGAGAAGAAGCCCTCGGCTCCGCTATAGACGAATTTATGCCGATACATTTTACCGACAACAATTATCTGTTGAACTATGCCGAAGCGTATTTGCGTTCTGCTATAAAAATACAAAGCATAATGATAAGACATTTGTCTAAGTTCCAAACAGTGCCTTGTGCCACTTTGGATTATCCTATAGATGTGATTTCAATTGCAAACGGAAATGTTAGATACGAAGATATTCCTTTTTGACGAGAGACAAAAAAGGCGATCAATTACGGTCGCCTTTTTATTTTGCCCAAACAGCGACTGAAATCAATTAAAAGCAGTCGCTTTTTTGTATATAGATATTATAACTGAAAGGCGGTGGTAAAATGAGGATAGATCATCTTCTCACAGGATAGTTTTTCTTGTTTTTTGAGATAAGTTAAATTATATATTAGACAATCGGAGCTTGTTTGCGTAGTAAACAGGCTCTTTTTTATTGTCGGAAAGGAAAAAAATATGGCAAAGACTAAAAAGAGTATTTGGAAACGTATAGGTTCCACTATCCTTGCCGGTCTGACTGCTATTTCGGTTGTAACTACCAGTTTAGGCAATGTTTTAACTGTCGAAGCTGCTACTCCTGCAAAGCTTGCGACAACCGAACAGATAGTAGGCAGAGCTGCAAGTTTGCTCGGTACTCCTTACGACTTTGGTCGTAAGGGTGGTAGCGCATATGCATCCGGTAAAATCTATTCTCCGTGGACCTACACTCGTTCAGACGGTATAGACTGTTCAGGTCTTGTATGGTGGACGCTGACATCTCTTGGATATTCTACAAGCGGCTTTGGTGTGAACAATCCCGTTCCGGTAGATACATCTAACTGGTTAAGTACTACAGGAACAACTTACGCCAGCCGTGGCGGTGGAACTTCTGCGATCACCCCGGAAAAGAGAAATGTGTCAACTAACAGCAGGCACTACTGGGAGAAAACTGACGGTTCAACAATAAGACCCGGATCTATCGTTGTCGGACAGAATCCTAACGGCACAGATCATATGTGGATCTACATCGGCGAATTTAACAACGTAAGCGAAGTTAGAACATATATTAAAAATGCACTTGCCAAAAGCGGTGCAAGCGGTTGGGCTAGCTATGTTACAGATTCCGTTATCAATCGCACTGTAACGAGCACAAACGGAAACTGCAAACATTGGAGAATAGAGTCTAACGGCGATGACGGCGTTGTTGTAAATAACGGTGAGTTCGGTAAAAAGAATAGCGCTGTAAATATTACTACATATAAGATCACTTTAGACGAAGCAACTTTCAAGCTGAAAAAAGTGAAAACAGGTACAACCAAAATAATTGGAACATCGCCTATCGCAAATGCAGTAAACCAAAATGCAATATATAACGTTTACGATAATTCTTCATGCACAGGAACACCTGTTGGAACAATTACTATTGGTGCTAACGGCTTGGGATCAATTACATTGCCTTATGCAACAAAGTATTGGGTCAAGGAAAAGATCAGTCCAACCGGTTATGCTATAAGTGATAAGATCTATGAGGTATCAGCAAATAGTACAACTACTGTAGAAGATGATGAAGCTACCGGATCTATCATCATCAATAAACGTTCACCCGACGGCGATCTTTCTGTTGCCAACAGAACTTTCGAGGTAACTTATGTTGACGGCGGAGAGGTAAAATCTGCAACGGGCAAGACTGACAGTACAGGAAAGTACACCTTTGACAATCTTCCTGTTTATGATATCGACGGAACTAATAAGCCTATCGAGTTTACAGTTTCTGAGATACTCACAACAACTGAGGAGAAAACAATCATTAAGCCTGTAGATCAGAAAGTCAAGCTGAATATCTATTCTACTCAGAATTATTCAACAACAATGACTTTCGATAACTATAAGTACGGCGATGCTGTTCTCAACAAAGTATTTATTGACAAAGACGGAAATGAAATTGCAGTTACGGCTGATATTCGTGGAGCTTGTACTTTCCGTTTGATAGACAGTAATGGAAATAATGTTGTTGTTTCCGGAAGTGATGGAAAGTACAATTACACTGGATCCACAAACGTAGGTGGTCCTGTTATGAAGCTTGATAACAATAACAAGATCACAGTTACCGATCTGCCCAAAGACACTTATACTTGGAAAGAAGTTACTGTCCCAACGGGATTTAAATTTGCAAGTGACACGTCTTTCACGATATCTAACAAATCGGATAAGACATCATATATGTATAACAAAGAGACATCATCTGATGAAGTCCGTTTAGAGTTTGTGAAACAGATCCAGATAGAAGGCACAGATATCGCTGACTGGAAAAGCTCCTTTGTATCTGCTGATACAGGAAGATGGATAGCTCCTGTAGAATCTATGTTCAAAAGAACATACTTCCGTGCATATCTTCTTATTGATGGTCAGAAAGTTTACCTGACTAATATTTGGAACCCAACATCATATATGATTAACACAGGGGAATTCGGTGCTATTTATGGAACCAATCGCATTCCCGGTGCAAAGCCTTATGAGTATGAAGTAGATGTAACAGATACTTCGCTCTTTACAGCAAATCCCAATAATGCAACAAAGGTATATGGATTTGCTCATCCAATTGCAACATTCCAGAAGAATTTACTCAACGATTTAGGTAAAATCGTAATTGTCATGACCCCCGTTACACTTGATGATACAAAAACTCAGGTAATAAATCAAACAACCGGCGAAGTAAACAGAACTGCAACTGCTTACTATAATGCATTTATAAACGGTGAGGTTTATCTTGAAGAGGTAAAGACCGCAGATAACGGCATGGGTGTTGTTGGTGACATTGACGCTCCTGTATCAGAGTTAATAAATGTTCCTCTGACGCCGGATCAAATAGCAACTATCATCAATGATGATCGCCCGATTCGGATTCGAGTTCTGAAAAAAGACAGCGAAACTGAGGTGCCTGTAGCAGGAGCAACATACACGATTTATGCTGACGGTGATGGTTATGATAGATTCTCAAATAAAATCTATGAAAACGGTCAGGAAATAGCATCAGCTGTTACAGATAAAAATGGTTATGCTGTATTTGAAAACATTAAGATGTTTGGTTCTTACGGCTCTACCTCATCTGGTGATGATGGAACAGATTATCTATATATTAACCATTTCAATATCAAAGAAACTGCTTCGGCTAAAAACTATATCCTCGATACTGATACTGTGCTAAGAACTTCCGGTATCGACGTTTTAACTCAGAATGATATTGCCAACTCACTAACGCCTTTTGTTGTTGAATTTGAGCATTTCGAGGATTACCAAAAGGGAACAGTTTCTGCCTATAAGTATGATAACAATATAAAGGACGGCGAAGCACCTACTCCATTAGCAGGTGCAAAATTCAAACTGTTTGCAGCTGAAAAAATAGTTAAGCCGAACGGAGATATAATCTATAACAACGGCGATTTAATTGAAACGGCAGAGTCCGGTTCAAATGGTGAAGCTGCATTCCAGACACTTCTTCCGGTAGGTTTCAAGTATGAGATACAGGAAACTGAAGCTCCAGAAGGATATAATACTGATGAAATTAACAAGAAGATAGTTGTAGTTGCTTGGGATAACGATATTAAGATACCTCATTATACAGCTGACTTCTACAACGATCATCAGTCCGGAAGCATATCCGTATACAAGACAAACTCCAAGGGAGAAAAGAAGTATCTAAGCGGTGCAAAATTCGCACTTAAAGCAGGAGAAAATATATCTCTCAATGATTTTGTATACGAAAAAGATGCAACAATTGAAGAGATTATCACAGATGTAACAGAGGAGAACCCAACAGGTATTGTTAAGTTTGCAGACGTTCCTGTAGGCTTTAAGTATTACGTTGAGGAGATCGAAGCTCCCGAAGGGTACATTCTTGCTGATGATAACGATCAGTCTTTTGACCTGATTTACAATAAAAATGTAAAGCTTGTTGAAAAGACACTTTCTTTTGAAGATGATGCTATTAACGTTGATTTTGCAAAAACCGACGTTGCCGGCAATGAATTGCCCGGAGCAAGAGTACAGATTCTTAAAAAGGAAAAAGTAAACAAGGCAGAAGATGAATCGCAGGAACCAATAATCGTTGATGAATGGGTCGTATATGCTAAGTGGATCTCTGCAAATACAGCTCACAGAATCAACGAAATGCCTGCCGGTGATTATCAGTTTGAAGAAACTGCTGCGCCAAGAGGCTACATGATAGCTACAACTATCAACTTCACCGTTACAGATAAGGGCAAGATCCTTATTGGCGGGACTGAATCCACGGCTAAATCTACAGATGGAACTCCGCTTGTAGCTATGGCTGATAAAGCTAACATAGTAGACTTTGCAAAGGTCGATGCTTTAGGTAACGAATTAGACGGCGCACACTTCCAGTTACTTAACGAAAACGGAGAAGTATATAAAGAGTGGACATCGTCTAAGAACGGCGCAAACAGAATAACAGCTATTCCTGTAGGAAAGTACACGCTTCACGAGACAGAAGCTCCTAAAGGCTATTATCTGGCTCCTGATATGGTTGTAGAAGTGCTCAATGTACTTGACGGCGATTCATACAAAGTACAGGTAAAGGTTGATAATAGTGTTCTTACTACAATATCTGCTGACGGTACTCCACTTGTAAAAATAGTGGATAAGCCTACAGAAGTATGGTTCTACAAGCTCGATGAGGAAGGAAACAACCTCCCCGGCGCAAAGCTGAAAATCGTGGACAACCTCGGCAATATTGTCAAGGAGTTTACATCTGATGTTGAACCGTATAAGCTTGAAGGCGTTCTGACCGCAGGCTTAGAGTATAAGCTGATCGAAGATGAATCGCCCGGTGGCTACTACCTTTCAGGTGAGGTCGGATTTACAGTTTCACTCAAAGGAGAAAATATCGACATAGTAAATATGGAGGATACTCCGATCGTTGTGGAACTGTCGAAAAAGGCTCTGACCGGCGAAGAAGAGCTTCCCGGCGCAAAGATTCAGGTAATTGATGCAGACGGAAATGTAATCGACGAATGGACATCGACAGATAAGCCACATATTGTAGATTACACTAAGCTTATCGCTGGAAAGAGTTATACTATGCACGAGATAGTTCCGGCTCCCGGATATACTCTTGCAAATGATATTGACTTTGAGATTGCTAGAACCAATCAGGGCAAGATAGTTCGTGTAATGAGAGATACACCTACTCAGATCGAAATATCAAAGAGCAGCAAGAGTGGTTCATATGAGGGTAAAGCTGATGTAATCGGCGCAAAGCTCCAAGTTATTGATAAAGACGGTGTCGTAGTAGAAGAATGGACAACAGACGGAACTGTACACACAATCGTTGCCAAGCTTGTAAGCGGAGCAACCTACACGCTTCATGAAGCATATACTCCCGCTAAGTACACACCGGCAGAAGATGTTACCTTCACGGTTTCAACTGACGGTACAATTGATAAAGTTGAAATGATCGACTATACAAATGATGTTGACTTTGCAAAGGTCGATGTATATGGAAATGAAGTTAAGGGAGCAACAGTTCAGGTTCTCGACTCAGAGGGTAACGTAGTTGATGAATGGATTTCTACCAGTTCAGCACATAGGCTCTATGGATTGTCCACAGGAAAATATACGTTCCACGAGGTTAAAGCACCCGACGGCTACGTTGTTGCTACAGATATTGAATTTGAAGTTTCAACCGAAAAGGTTGACGGAAAATACAAATGTGTGGTTAAGCTCAATGGAGTTACACAGACTGCAACATCTGCTGACGGAACTCCTCTTCTGGAGATGATAGATGATGCAACAAAGGTATGGTTCTATAAGCTCGACGAAGAGGGTAACAATCTCACCGGCGCAAAATTAAAAATCGTTGACAACCTCGGAAATGTTGTTAAGGAGTTTACATCAGACAAAGAGCCTTATAAGCTCGAAGGTGTTCTGACCGCAGGCTTAGAGTACAAGCTCATTGAAGATGATGCTCCCGGTGGATATTACTATTCAGGCGAGGTAAGCTTCACAGTATCACTTAACGGAGAGATCGACATAGTAAATATGGAGGATACTCCGATTATCGTGGAGCTGTCGAAAAAGGCTCTGACCGGCGAAGATGAGCTTCCCGGCGCAAAGATTCAGGTAATTGATGCAGACGGCAATGTAATCGACGAATGGATATCGACAGATAAGCCTCATATCATCGACCACACCAAACTCCTCGCAGGAAAGAGCTACACAATGCATGAGATAGTTCCAGCTCCCGGTTACAATCTCACAAGTGACGTTGATTTTGATATTTCTAAGACTGATGAGGGCAAGGTCGTTGTCCTCATGAGAGATACAGAGACTCACGTTGAAATTTCCAAGAACTCCAAGTCTGGCTCTTACGAGGGTAGCGCTGACGTCGTTGGCGCAAAGCTTCAGGTTCTCGATGCAGAGGGCAACATTGTTGAAGAGTGGACAACAGACGGCACAGTTCATTCAATAATTGCAAAGCTCATTAGCGGTAATACTTATACTCTGCATGAAGCATCTACTCCTGCACAGTACACACCGGCAGAGGATATTACATTTACTGTATCTACTGACGGTTCTATAGACAAAGTTAGTATGATAGACCATTCTAACGATGTTGACTTTGCAAAGGTAGATGTTGACGGCAATGAGATCGAGGGCGCACACGTTCAGATCCTGAATGAAGATGGAACGCTATATAAGGAGTGGGATTCCACTAAGGAACCGTACAGGATTACAGGAATGCCTGTAGGAAAGTACACATTCCATGAGACATACGCTCCTGACGGCTACTGCATAGCTACGGATATAGAATTTGAAGTAGTTACAGGAAAGGTTGACGGAGTATATAAGTGCGTCGTTAAGATCGGCGGTACCAATGTAACGGCTAAGTCCAGTGACGATATTCCGCTCGTTACAATGGTAGACGAAGCAACAAAGGTATGGTTCTATAAGCTCGATGAGAAAGGAAACAACCTCCCCGGCGCAAAGCTGAAAATCGTGGACAATCTGGGCAATGTTGTCAAGGAGTTTACATCTGATGTTGAACCGTATAAGCTTGAAGGCGTTCTGACCGCAGGCTTAGAGTATAAGCTGATCGAAGATGATTCTCCCGGAGGTTACTATCTCTCTGGTGAGGTAAGCTTTAGCGTTTCGCTGAATGGTGAGATCGATATAGTAAATATGGAGGATACACCGATTGTCGTGGAGCTGTCGAAAAAGGCTCTGACCGGCGAAGATGAGCTTCCCGGCGCAAAGATTCAGGTAATTGATGCAGACGGAAATGTAATCGACGAATGGATATCGACAGATAAGCCTCATATCATCGACCACACCAGACTCATCGCAGGAAAGAGCTACACAATGCATGAGATAGTTCCGGCTGACGGCTACAATCTCGCAAGTGACATTGATTTTAATATTTCCAAGACAGACGAAGGCAAGGTCGTTGTTACAATGAATGATTCGCCTACACATATTGAAATCTACAAAAATTCCGATACAGGTGACTACACTGGCAACGCTGATATAGTCGGTGCAAAGCTCCAGATCATTGACAAAAACGGCAATGTAGTTGAGGAATGGATTACAGATGGCACAGTCCATACTGTAATTGCAAAGCTTATCTCCGGCGAAACCTACACTCTGCACGAAGCAGAAGCTCCCAAGAATTACAGATTTGCTCCTGATGTTACCTTTACAGTATCTACTGACGGCACAGTTGACAAGGTTGAAATGTTTGATTCCGAGGAAACTGGCTCTGTCAAGGTTGTAAAGCATACAACAGAGGATAAGTATATCGAGGGTATCAAGTTCTTACTCAGCGGAACAACAAACACCGGCAGAGAGATTGCTCTGACGGCTGTAACTGACGAAACAGGTATCGCATATTTCAATAATGTACCTGTAGGCAGCTATGTAGTATCTGAGGATTCTGAGAGTGTAATGTACGCATACACGATCGCCGATTCTCAGAACGTTGAGGTAAAGGTCGATGAAGAAACCGAAGCTTCTTTCTTCAACGAGGAGAAAGAGGGTACAATTCACGCTGTTAAGAGAACTGAGGGCGATTACAACGTAGCTAACATCAAGTTCATACTCAGCGGTACTTCCGACAGCGGTCGTGAGATCTCTATTGAAGCTGTCACAGATGAAAACGGCGATGCTACATTTGAAAATGTACCAATAGGCACATACACGATAACAGAGGACGGCGAGACTGTTCCTGCTGCTTATCTTGTAGCTGACCCCGAAGAGGTAACAGTAACATACGCAGAGACAACTGATGTTACGTTCCTGAACACTGAAAAGACAGGTTCTATCCATGTTGGCAAGAGAACTGAGGGTAACTATAATGTTTCAGGCATTAAGTTCATACTCAGCGGTGTTTCCGACAGCGGTCGTGAGATCACGCTCGAAGCTATCACAGACGAAAATGGAGATGCTACATTTGAAAATGTACCGATAGGCACTTATACGATAACAGAGGACGGCGAGACCGTTCCTGCTGCTTATCTTGTAGCAGATCCGCAGGAAGTTACTGTGTCATATGCCGAAACGACTGATGTAGAGTTCCTGAACGATGAAAAGACAGGTTCTATCAAGGTCCAGAAGAGAACTGAGGGTATGACTGATATCGAAGGAATTAAGTTCATTCTCAGCGGAACATCTGACAGCGGTAGAGAGATCAGACTTGAAGCTGTAACAGACAAGAATGGTGTAGCTACATTTGATAACGTACCGATAGGTACTTATACGATAACTGAAGATGGTCAGTCGGTTCCGACAGGCTATCTTGTAGCAGACCCGCAGTCTGTAACAGTAACTTACGCAGAGACAAAAGATGTGACATTTATCAATGACAAGCCTGAACAGCCCAGAGAGGAAACTCCTGAACAGCCGCAGTCTCCCGGTAATCCCGGAACAGGCGGTGGAATGACTGAGCAGGAAAAGAATGATAAAAACACATATCTCTATTTGATCTGTGCCTTTATGGGACTTGGCATTATAGCCACAGCTAAAAGGAAGAAGTCGTATTTTAATCAGATATAACTGACAACCTCCCATAAGCAAAGAACACAAGGCACCTTCGGGTGCCTTTCTTTGCGGAAGCAGCCTTACACAAGCAAGGCTGTCTCCGCAAGGAAAGAAGAAATTTTTCTTTCTTTTTCAGAAATACTTTTGTCGCAAGACAAAAGACTAAAAAAGGAATGATTAAATGTCAAAATACTACGCAATATTCACGCACGATGAACACAATCCTGACAACCTGATCGGTGTAACTTCTAAGAAGTACGATATTCATAAATTTATTGCATCACTCATATATAACGGAACTTACACTTATGGTAATGAACTTACAGCAGATTTACAGGCGAAACAGTTTTTAACCGACTATAAGAATAACCCGGATATAATTTATGATATAGATTTCGTTGTAATAAAAGAAACAACTAACACGCCGGACACGGCATATAAAAACCTTAACTATACAACTACGATCCATAATGGAAAAATATCTATAAATTTTATTTTGCAAGAGAAATTCGGAATTTTTGCAGGAGATCTGTTTGAAATATACTGTGATGATACATCTGTTTATCTTAAAAAGGTTCCTGTTTGCATTTATTGCAAAATCAAAGACACAAACCGTCTGATTAAATTTAATAACAGATATATCTGCAAGGACTGTGCTAAAAAAATAAAAGAAATGAAAGGAAAAAATGAATAATGCCTGAGAATGAAATAATGTATACAGGATATGATGCTGTAGTATTGGCTCAAACAACACGACCGAGTGTCTTAACTCTTACAATACCTTCGCAAATCCGTGCTTTATTGGGCTTAGATAAAGACGATTGTCCGTTGTCATTTGAAGAATACGGAGAATTTATTCATTTTAAAAGCATAAGTGAGGAAGAAATTTTTCAGGTTAAGATACGGCGTAGGAAAGCAGCGTGTTGTGATATGTGCGGAGCAACAGAAGATGTCACTGATTTTATGAACGGTCATATATGCAGTAATTGCATTAAGATACTATCTGATATGAAAGGGGTGGTGTAGTTTGTGGCACTAGAAAACAGTCTGTCAATGTTCGATCACAAGAATCATAGTGCAGGCACAGAATGTATCAATTGCTCATATTATTATCGGGGCTATTGTTTTTGTCTTAACGAATATATGAGTGATTACGAACAAGTATCTGACGAGTGTGAATTTTACGAAAGCTCAGATATTGTACAAGAAAACAAAGATAACACAGTA
Organism: Ruminococcus sp.; assembly: GCA_017484095.1. Classification (GTDB taxonomy): domain Bacteria; phylum Bacillota; class Clostridia; order Oscillospirales; family Ruminococcaceae; genus Hominimerdicola. Next base: position 19,949 of record JAFUTU010000003.1, read on the forward strand.
AGCGGAAAGATATGCCGCTAGGAAACGAAAGGAAATGGTTTTATGAAATTAACAGTAAGAGCAAACGAGTGGAAGAACGAAAAATACCCGGGGCTTGTGGGCTTCGCAAATGTCTCTTTTGATGACAACTATATGCTTGAACAGGTAGCAATCTATCAGAAGAAGAGCGGTGATTACTATATTAAGCTTCCGTCAATATCAGAAAAGATCAAGGACGATAACGGAAACTATATTGAGGGTCCTGACGGCAATTTCAAGAAAGAAACCAAAGAAGTATTTCACCCGGCTTCGGTTGATGCCAGAAATGCTTTTACAAGAAGCATCGTACACGCTATCCGTGATAATCCCGGTAAAGAGTGTGTTGACGAAAACTTCTTGGGCGATTTCAAGATAGATACTGCTCGTATTTATCCTTCAACTCTCGATAATAACAATCAGGTTGGATTTGGCTCCGTTTCTTTCGGAGACTTCATACTTGAAAATGTGTCTCTCAGAAAAAAGAAGGATAGCGATGATTTGTATGTATCTTCAGTGTCTCGTCTGAGAGATACAAAGGACAAGGATACCGGTGAGATCAAGAAAGCATATGTTGACTACTTCCACCCCAATACACCTGAAGCTGCGGCTGAGCTGAAAGAAGCTGTTGTCAACTCATACAACGAAAATCTTGCAAAGGGCAAGGATAAAGCTGCTTCCGCAGGAATAACAGCAGATCAGACTAACAGTGCTGCCGTTACCAATGATTTCGACCTCGGAGAAATTGACATGGCTGATTTTGAAGATGTTCTTGATACAACAAACAAGAACAATAATAATTCAAGGTAAGTTAAACAAGAAGGGGAGCGTTAATGCTCCCCTTTATTTATGCGAAAGGATTTTGAAATGAATAAGATCAATTCATCAGGTGAGGAATGGAAACGCTTTTTAGCTTTCTCATCTCATCACTTTCAATTGAACGCTTCTGAAAAATTGCAAGTCTATCAGAAAAATCCAAATGCAACTTGCCTTGCGACCTACGACCAGTGGAAAAGCGTCGGAAAGTATGTTGTTCGTGGACAACATGGTATTCGTGTGAAGAAGCCAAACGGTAATTCTACAGTTTATTTTGATGTAACACAGACAGCCGATGTTCCTTTTTCATTGTGGACATATAACGAAGCATACAACGAGCTTTTATTTAATGAGCTTGATAATATAGAAAGTTTTTCCACAATAAAAAATCGTAATAAAGATTTTCACGATATTCTGTTTGAACTGACACATGATAGTTTAAACAGTCGATACTCTGAAACAGGGCTTTTATCACCGGATTTCTGCGATTTTGTTGCACAGAGCATTTGCTATGCGACAATGAACAGATTGAGCATTGAGCCGGATTTTTCTTATGACTTCGATCAGGTCAAAAATTTCAATAATGAGGAATTATCTTTCCTTATAAGCGCCTTATCTGCATACACTAATTTGTATCTTAGATGTGCAAAACAAGTCATAAAATCACATAGTATTGAAGAAGTCAATGCTATGGCGAGAACTCAGCAGGAACAGCTTGAAAGTGAAGCTGAGTTACAGAGAATGAATGTAGCAGATTATTGGAGAAGCGTTCAAAATGTAAATTACAGTATTGAACGTATCGTTTTTGACGATGTAGAATATCAGCAGCAGTCAAGTGTGATTGATCGCTTTATCCATAATGCGGTCGATATTGAAGAGGTCGTTCCCGAAAACGAGACGGCAACATCTGATTTTACAGATAATCTTGATATATCACCTGATGAAGTAACGCAGAAGGTCATTACAACGGTCAATTCACGTGAGGACGATGTTGAGATCTCGGACGAGATAAAGTTACAAATTCTTAAACGTCTTGTACGAACAGAGTTTGAAAATATCGAAAAGTCCGAAGTCGAGAAGAAATTTGATTCTCTCAGTGAACAGCTGGAAGCGTTCAGAGACCACATTCGCTTGACCTACGGTGATAAAGCATATAACTTTGATCTAGATCTCCGTTCGTTATTAAGCAATTGGAATGATCCTCTTGCTGTGGTAAGTGCAGACGGCTTTATTTCTTCTGAACAGGGAATAACTCTTAATCTGTCTGATGACAGTAAAATTTATTACTCTTGGACTGATGTTGCAGATGCTATCACAGATGCTATAAACAATGAGGACGGCAATTCTTATCATTATGGTAGGGGTGTATATAAAGTAGTGTTTGCAAACAGAGCAGGAGATAAGACTGTAGCTCGACTTGCTAACGCTGAATTATTCGTAGGATATACAGATGCTAAAAAAGCAGCTGATAGCTCAGTTGAGAATCAGTTTGACGTTGCTTCCGCTTGCATTTATATTACTACTACAAATCACATTGTAGATACTTTGGGTTCATTTCCATTTGAATTGTTACCAGAAGAAATCTTAAATGCTAATGATATTACTGTTCAGGCTCCTGAACCTGTACTTGAAGAGAACACGACTGAATCACATATTATAACCGCTCATGACAAACTTATGATAAGAAACTATAAACAGCTTGAAAAGCTGTTCCCACAGATTATGTCAGGCGAGTATTCATATATGCACTTTGAGAGCAGTATGTATGAACCGCTTTCTGTTGAGCGGATCAGTGGTAATCTTATCTCTGTAATGCAGACGTATGTTCAGAACGGTGATCTGTTGCGTGACCCTGACATCGTTTTCGATATATCGCGTAACAGAGCTTCTTCATATTCATTTGAAAATAGTGGTTTAGGTATGTATGAAGAATACACAGAGCCTAACTATGACTGTGATTCTTTTGCAGCAGACTGGTTCAAGACTATTGAAAATGGCGGTTTTGTCCTGACAAGAGCGGAGACATCTAAAGGTGAAGAACTTACATTTACAAGAACAGATAATCTTGATCTTGATGATTATGAGGACGTTAATGAAGAAGTAATATCGTCTAAACAAACTGAGCAAGAAACAGAGCAGGCTGAAAAAGAAAAGGAAATCGACAATATTGTTGATGATTTTCTTTATGGTACTGATAGTAGTGAAAACAGTTCTGTGCCGGACACTCTTGTAAACACTACGAACAATCTTGATAATGATGAGAGATTGTCTTCGGGTTATCTCCTTCCAGCTGATCTTAATGAAAAAGTTAATCAGCTCGTTGATTATCTCGGAGTTGACAGAGACCTTATGCTTGATCTTCTCAGCCGTAATCTGACAGAAGATACGCTCAATGATTTTGGAGCTTTTAATCGGGTTAAAGAGAGCGTTGATTTAGATAAAGCAACTGAGTATTACCGCAAAATAAACAATGACCCTGAATTGCCAATGAGAAAAGCAAGTATAAGGTCGCATAAGCTTCTGAGAGAGTTTATACTTTCAAACGGCGAACTTGAGATCCCCGTACCGACTGTAACTGTCAGTGCCGAGGTTCCAGAAGTCATTGACGAGCCTTACGAACTTAGAAGCTATCCTGCTACACGCTTTACATTCATTTCCGATGATAATCTTGAGGGGTATCGTATGTATCAGGATCCCGGCGCACCGACTGACAGCCTATGGGGAGAGGTTCAGTCTTATCACAGGATAAATAAGGGTATATATGAAGTCTCGACCGCTGGTCATGGCGGTGTAATGATGCCGGTACAGATAGGCAGATATCTTCTCTCTCAGGAAGCAAGAAGAATTGCAGAGAGAGAACACGGTTATCTGTATTTTGAGGAAGATTGTAACTGGTCTGTTGCTTTCAGAGAGCTTCTTGACAAGGGGATTTTTGAAAATCTCGAAGAGTATTACAAAGAAATGTATTCAATGGGTCCGAAGAGCTTTAATACTTGGCTTAAAGACCTTGACGAGATAACAACTACATCTTTGAAGCGTTGGCATAATGACTATTATGTAAAACGCAGCGAGGTCATTTTCAGAGCAATGTCTCCGACTGAAAAAGAAGAGGAACTTGGACAGATCTCACTATTTGGCGGTGCAGAGCCGACTGTATCACTTATGAGTGATGCTTCAGAGATTAGGCAAGACAGCTCTATCGTCAACGAGCCGGAGCCGATAACGCTTGAATATACAGGCGATTCAGAAGCACTTTCGGAGCTTCGTGACAAAGCTCTATCTCTTGGTGCAACCGTTATTAACGATAATGCGAACAGCACTGTATCTGTAAGCACATATAATAATCACAGAGAAGAGCTTAACAAGCTTGCTTCAGAGCTCGGTCTAGTATCTGTGACAGGACTTACAGAAGAGCAGAAAAGCAACCTTGACAGCCTTGTAAGATACTTTGGTATAGATTCCGCAGAAGCGATAAAGCTGCTGACAAGCAAGTATAACAAGGACGAGCTTGGCAATTACAAGAATGATTCATACAACAAGGTCCTTCGTTCTATTGACAAGGATAAAGCACTTGTTTACTTCTGCTCAAGAAACAACAGCGGTATTCTCGAGCAGACTATTGCCTATGCTCATACGAAAGATCTCATTCATAATTTCTTTGTGAATGACGGAGTAATCTCAATTCCAGAGCCAAAGCTGCTTGATAGCTTTGGTCGGTATTACGATACTCTCTATAAGTATGGCGATAGTTCATTATCAAGCTATGATGATGCAATGTCAAATGGCGATGCGTTCATGCGTGAGCATACTAGCTTTATGTCGGCTCTAGCTTCGATCAGAAGTGATTTTATCTCGTCCGATCGTGAAATGGCTGCCTTTGGTTATGCTCTTGCTGACCTCGGTGTGATTCCTGATTTTCGTGAAGCAACTCATGCCATTGATAATGTCCCTGTTAAAAGCTCTGTTACTATGCGTAAGGTCGGAGATTTCTACGAAATGTACGGCGAAAATGCTCAAATAGCCGCAAGTATTCTCGGTTTGCACCTTACCAAAAAAGACGGAGAAGATATGGTCGGCTTTCCCGACATGGCAAAGAAAGGCTATTCTGACACACTCAGGCTTTCAGGCTATCATGTACTTGTAGAAGAAGTTTATTCTCTTGGATCGAACAAGACTGAGACTGTAAATAGTAACGATGATCTGAAAAATGAGATACTGCGTGGAACTGGCTTTGTAGGTGGCAAAAACCGTGTATATCAGTATTACAGGGATAACAGCCCTTCAACTACAGATTTTGCTAAAATGCTCAAAAGAGAGTATGGCATTGGTGGTCACAGCGGAAACGAGGTAATTAACCTTGTTAATTACGACGGAAAAGGTATAGAAATTCTGTACCGGGATGGCACAAAGGTCAACTTTACTTGGAACTCCGTTGCAAAGCTGACCGCAGAGCTTATCGACAGTGGTGAGTATATGCCTGAAAGCAATGCTGTTTCCTCTGTGCTCAATGACGAACCCGATGAAAAGGAAACGGTTAAGCTCGGTGATGATATAACATATCAGGGCAGACACTATACCGTTGATAAGATCGACAAGGACAATGATTCTATTACTCTTGTTGAGCAGATAAGCGGTTGGTATCCTGTTTTTCATAATGAAGTGCTATCTGAGGTTATTGCTGATATAAATAACACTGAAAAGCAACGGTCGCAGGAGATTGTTGAGCTTGGTATTCAGGCTGAAAAAGAAGCAAAGAATTTCAGAATAACGAATAATGAGCTTGGCTTTGGCGGTCCGAAAGAAAAGTATAAGAATAACGTTGCTGCTATCAGAACTCTGAAACAAATAGAATCAGAAAATCGTTCAGCCACAGATGAAGAAAAGGAGATCCTTTCTCAGTACGTTGGGTGGGGCGGCATTCCAGATGCGTTTAACGAAAATGCTGATAACTGGTCTAAGGA
>JAFUTU010000004.1 GCA_017484095.1 Ruminococcus sp.
AAAGCCGTCCTGAAGCGTGCGGAGGAAATGATATACAAGGAGCAGAATATCCTGTTCCCGATATGTGCGGTGTATTTCACGCAGGACGAGTGGTACGGCATTTACCGTGACTCTAAGGACTATGCGGACTGCTTCGGCATTGTAAAAGAGGTCTGGGAAGATGCCGAAAATGCTGTGCCTCCCGAGAAGAAAAATGCGGACAACAATGATATAGTAATGCCCGGCGGTCATATGACGGTGGAGCAGATTGCTGCTTTATTCAACACGATACCGATGGAGATCACCTTTGTCGATGCCGATAACATCAACCGCTTTTTCAACGAGGGCGAAAAGGTGTTCAAGCGCCCAGGAATGGCGATAGACCGTGAGGTTTTCTCCTGCCACCCGCCGAAGATCGAGCAGATCGTAAGAGGTATCATAGACGATTTCCGCAATAACCGCCGTGACTGTGTTCCCATGTGGATGGATAAGGGCGGCAGGACAATGCTTGTAAGGTATATGGCGGTTCGTGACAGGAATGGCAAGTATCTCGGAACGGTGGAGCTTGTGCAGGATATGGAGTTTGCCAAAGAGCATTTTAATTCACAGAAATAAATGAAAACAGGGGCGGTACAGATCGGTAAATGTATCGCCCCACCTATAAACCGTTCCACACAAGTTCAAATCAACGTTTTGGAGTATTCCATAATCATCAGATTCCCAAATGGCAAACAACATACATATCACACTCCCTTAGAGCGTTTACAAGCGTTTTAAGGGGGTGTTTTTTTGAAAAAGACTTGACAAAACTAACAACCGATAGTATAATAACTAATATAGATAAGTTAAGGGAGTTGATACAATGTCAAGAAAAGAGGAGATCATTTACGCAACATTAGAGCTTGCCTCGAAATATGGATTGAAGGCTGTATCGCTGGGACAGGTCGCTGATAAGGTAGGTATTAAAAAGCCGTCGCTGTATAATCATTTTGCTTCAAAGGAAGAGATCATAAGTGAAATGTATTCTGTATTGAGGGCGCAGGCACAAAGGCGTAACACCGTATCCGTAGACTATACCGCCTTGATTGAGGGGCGGAGCTTGGAGGACATATTGACCGACTGTCTGTCGGGATATATCAAATTTCTGTCGGATAAGGATATGCTGACATTTTTCAAAGTCCTGTACTCTGAGAGAAGCACATCTTCTACGGCTGCGCAGATCATGGTCGAGGAAACGGAGCGAATGATAAGTAATACCAAATCACTATTTTATGCACTCGTTGTCCACGGCAAGATGAAGAATGAAAATGTTGATACGGCAGCTACGTCCTATGCTTTAACGATACATTCTCTTGTTGACAGGCAAATGGATATAAAGACGGCAAATAAAGAAACGATCTCTATAACTGAAATATCGGAAGATATGAAAGAATATATCAGGTGGTTCATCAAACAAATGGAGGTAGACGAGCATGAATAAAAAACTGATAAATTGGTTGGGTATGACTGGTATTTTTGCGCTGATATCCTATGCTGTTGCGGTTTGTTTTTCTCCGTTAGCCTATCCAGACTACAACTGGCTCTCACAAGCAGTTAGCGATCTATCTGCGGAGAATGCACCCTCACGAATGCTTTGGGGACAGTTATCGGCTCTTTATGGCGTTTGCAGTGTGGTATGCACAACCTGTGTTTCTGCTTTTGTATCAGAAAGCAAAACAAATACAAGACTGTTTCGTATCGGTATCTACCTTTTCACTATTATGAACTGGTTTTCCAAAGTCGGATATGATATGTTTCCGCTATCAGATAGCGGAAAAGAAATAATTACATTTCAAGAAACAATGCACATAGCTGTTACTGTGGTAGTGGTGCTGCTTTCAATAGCTTCACTTATCCTTATCATCATTGCAGGCTTCAAGAAAACAGGCATAAAAAGCATCGGTGTCTGGGCTTGTGTTGCTCTTGCAATGATGTTTATCGGAGCTATCGGACAAGGTGTAGTACCCAAAGAATACTTTGGCGTTGTAGAGCGTTTTAGTGTTTTTGCAGCCGTTGGTTTTAATGCGGTGCTTGGTGTATATCTGATTCGAGGATTTGAAAGTAGTGATTCAGAATAATTGATAATCGGCTCAGAGAACGCGCTCTGAGCCTTGTTCATTTCTGCGGTCAGTTTTACGCTACGCAAGGTCGGACGGTGCTGTAGGCTTCTCCGTTTCGCTGACAGATATTGTCAAGCAGAAGTCAGCTCGGCAATGCAGTGAGTGTGCTTGTTGAGAATTTCGGTATTGCAGGCATTACTACAGTTGAAGATGATATGAGATTTTTTGGAATATGATTGATTGAAGTACATAGTTGGTTCTTATATTTTCAAATAACCGTAGTCTATTGGCACACTCAAAATCCGTCCCACATAAGTCAAAATCAGAATTGTGGAGCATACCACAATCGGCGCATACCCTATTAGAACTGAATACTGACCGCAAGCCCTCGGAAACGCACTGTTCATTTCCGAGGGCTTTTCATTTTCTACACCTGGATTTTAATGCGATTATTGCGGGCTCGCAAAAAACTCCCTCGGTAAAGCAGCATGACCACGTAGCACCCGATTCCGAAAAGCAGCTTTCTAACATTTCGGAGCCGCAAAATGAACGTTACATTTAAGGTGTGAAATCTGTCTATGACGGTAAAGAGTCTGTTGAGCGGTTGACTTGATCTTCGTAGTGTGGTATAATGTAGAAAATAGGTCTTGAGTGTAAGTGATGCGATATTTTTGAAGAAAAATACATATTGGCGCATTTTATTGATACTTATATTGCTCATCATAGCGATGGCTGCGATCGGCTTCTTTCCAAAAATATGCGATGCATATACCGATAATGTTTATTGCTATATCTGTGACAGTATAAGCAAAGTCACGGCACTTGTGACGTTTGCACTTGGTGAGATATTGATGTACGCAGGTGTATTTGGGGCAGTTCTCTGCATTATCTTTTCATTTCTTCTCATTTTTCTGAAAAAGAAGGAGAGATATCGAAAATTCTGCACTGCATATCTCAAAACGATGCTAATGGCTTTGGTGATAACCGTGTTTGTATATATGCCCACATGGTTCATTCCGTTCAGAGGAACTGTGCTGGGGGAGGGTGACGTAAACAAGCGCACAGAGTTTACCAATGAAGAATTAGCCGTCCTGTTTAAGTATACAGTTGATGGTGCAAATGCAGCTGCGGAGGAAATTGAGATCGGAGCAGACGGAACGGTAGAGTTTCCTTCCGAAGATGAGATACAAAAAATGTCAGTCGAAGCAATGCAGTCGATAAGCGGCGAATTTCCTCGACTTGAAGGTTTCTATCCTCCGGTAAAAACTGCTCTTTGTTCAGATATTCTTGAATATATGGGGATCGGCGGATATAACTACCCTTACACTATGGAGCCAACACACAATAAATACTTTGAACCTATGTATCAAGCATTATTGGATTCTCACGAGCTTGCGCATCACAAGGGGTATTATAAAGAAAATGAAGCAAACTTTCTTAGTATGCTTGCATTGTCGAAAAGCGATGATCCGTACTTAAGACTTTCGGGATATTATGAAATGCATTGGTATCTCATTGACGATTTTTATGAGGATGCCCTTTATTATGTCGGAGATGAGCCTATGTTAAACGAACGTGTTGAGTTCATCATAAATGCTTTGGTAAGTTTGCAGACCTTGACGAATACAAGGGCGTTATGATAGACGGTGTGGAATATCTCAACTAATATTTTCTCGGCGTGCCTTCGGGTGCGCCGAAGTTTTATATAGCCCGACTCTTTCAAGCAAAACTAAACCGCCCGTAGACTGCTGATTTTGCAGCATATGGGCGGTTGTTTTATGCAATAGATTATCTAACGAACGATGTGCGGTATAGTCAACTTATTTCAAGGGCTTAATGAGTTCAAGCATAAGCTGCGCTCCCACACGCATACCCTTTGCAAACTTGGAGCGTGCCGCAAGACAGGTCACATCTATTTGTGCGTCTTGATATTCGCCAAAGATTTCAGCGCACTCGGGAAAGTTTTCAAGAAGCTGTTTCTCTGCTGCGCATAGCCTATCAACTGCCGACTTGTATTCAGCACTCAGACTGCTATTATCCGTAATGCGAAAAAAATCGTTATCGTAAATCAGATCAATAATGCTTTTCATGAAGCATCTCTCCTAATTATTTTGATTACGATATATTCCGCTGTCTTAGCCTGTCTTGGACAACTTTTGGTCAACTATGAGATAAAAAGTTGTCCAAAGTTATTGAAATCGAACTATTGTGCGTTTGTGCTGGTGTTGCGTTTTTTGCTGTGTTTTCAAGGGTTATAGAGAAGATATAGCAAATTAGCTTAGTGTGGTTTAGGTGGCTATTTTAATAACACATAATAACAAAAAAGTAAAGTAGTTCTCACCTCACGGCCGGACGCTCCCACTCCGCTTTAAGTAGCTGCCTAAGAAGACCTATCGTGATGATGAGATGAAGTACTGAAAAACAAAAGCAGAAAGTTACTCAAAATGAGAAACTATCTGCTTTTTATTATTTACCAACACAAAACCGTGAGAACACCTCATCAACAACTGCCTCTGTTGCTTTCTCTCCCGTGAGATCCAGAAGCTCATCGGCGGCGGCACCAATAAGCACCGTGACCGCATCAAGCGTTTCTCCGGAAGAAAGTGCCTGCCTTGCCGCAAGAATATGCTCATATGCTTTGCGGGCACAGTTTATCTGCCGTTCGTTGGCAAAAATGGTGCTGTCAGGGTCAAAGGTACCAACAGAGAAGAGGCTTCTAAGTTCCTGAACCAGCTTATCGCGGCAGTCCTCACTTTTGGCTGATACAGAGATAAGATGCTCGAAGCCGTCAAATGCTTTTTCCGACAGCAGGTTCTCATCAAGATCGGCTTTGTTGAGGATTATTATTACCCTTTTGCCCGAGCTTTTAAGCATTTGAAGCAGCTCTTCGTCCTCGGCGCTGAGCCTTTCTGACTGATCGAACACAGCAAGTATCAGGACAGCTCTTTCAATGCGTTTTTTTGCGAGCTCTACGCCTATTGCTTCTACTTTATCGGAGGCTGTGCGTATGCCTGCGGTGTCTGACAGAAGGAGTGTGTAGTCTCCGATGACGGCGCTCTCTTCGATGACATCTCTTGTTGTGCCTGCTATATCGGTAACTATCGAGCGTTCATACCCGAGAAGCATATTCATAAGGGTCGATTTGCCCACATTCGGTCTGCCTACTATGGCAGTGTCGATACCTCTTTTTAAGACCATGCCGCTGTCGTGGTCAGAGAGGAGACGTTCAAGATCACTGCTTGCCGCAGCCAGAGAGCTGTTCAGGCTCTCGTCTGTCACAGCAGGGATATCATCATCGGGATAATCTACCCATGCTGCCAGAGATGCAAGCTCTCCCACAAGAGTATCGCGCACGGCAGCTATCCTGCGAAAGAGAAGGCCGCTGCGTGTAAGATTTGCCGAAGCAAGTGCGAATTCGCCATGAGCGGAGATAGTGTCCATAACAGCTTCCGCCTGAGTGAGAGAAAGCTTTCCGTTTAAAAATGCACGCTTCGTGAACTCGCCCTTATCCGCAAGGGAGGCGCCGTTTTCAAGGCAGAGCCTGAGCACCTTCTTCGTAACATATACACCGCCGTGGCAGCTTATCTCGCAGACGTCCTCACCCGTATAGGAATGAGGTGCGCGGAACACTGTCAGTACGCCGTCGTCAACAGTGTGCCCTGTTTTCGGGTCGGTTATCCTGCCGTAGGCGCAGGTATAGCCCTGCATTTTTTGCACATTATCACAGGTCAGCGGCTTGAATATCTTCTCAGCTATAGATAATGAGGCTTCGCCGCTTATCCTTATAACGGAGATACCGCCCTCGGCAACGGGAGTGGATATAGCACAGACAGTCATTTTGATTATCCTTTCTTACTGTTTTAGCCCTTGGCGATGTACCAGCTCCTGCCGCTGTGAACATCTGCCGTCATAGGTACGGCTAAGCTTACGGCATTTTCCATTTCTTCTTTCAAGAGAGCTTCTGCTTTTTCGCGGTCAGCTTCTCTGACCTCTAAAATAAGCTCATCGTGTACTTGCAGTATCAGTCTGCCGTCTAAGCCCTCTCGCTTAATTCGGTCATATACCTTTACCATAGCTATCTTTATGATATCTGCGGCAGCGCCCTGTATCGGTGCGTTCATTGCAGCTCTTTTTCCAAATGCCTGCATCACCTTGTTCGATGCCTGCAGCTCGGGGATATATCTCCTTCTTCCGAAGATAGTGCTCACATAGCCGTTTTTGATGCCGTCCTCAACGGTCTTGTCCATAAACTGAGAGACCTTTGGGAAGTTATCAAGATAGTTTTTGATATACTGCTTTGCCTCTCCCACAGAGACGCCGATGTCTTTTGAAAGGGAGAAAGCGCCGATGCCGTAGATGATGCCGAAGTTGACTGCCTTTGCAGCACTTCTCATTTCGGGGGTGACAAAATCCTCAGGCAGACCGAAAACAGATGCTGCCGTAGAGGTGTGTATATCTCTTCCGTCCTTGAAGGACTCCTGCATATTCTCATCACCGCATACGCTTGCGAGAACTCTCAGCTCGATCTGGCTGTAGTCTGCATCAACAAGGGTATAGCCCTCTTCGCTGATGAAAAACTTTCTCATATTGCGCCCTATCTCTTTTCTGACGGGTATATTCTGCATATTCGGCTCAGTTGAGGATATCCTGCCTGTTCGGGTCTCGGTCTGTTTAAATACGGAGTGTACTCTGCCGTCCTCACCGATGAGCTTTAAAAGCCCGTCAACATAGGTGGAATTAAGCTTTGTCAGTGTTCTGTATTCCAGTATGAGAGGTATCATGGGGTGCTTGTCGATAAGGCTTTCGAGCACTTCCACATTTGTGGAATAGCCCGATTTCGTCTTTTTCCTTGCGGGCAGCCCCAGCTTTTCAAACAGTATCTCGCCAAGCTGTTTTGTAGATGCGATATTGAACTCCTGCCCTGCATATTCATATATCTGTGAGGTAAGCTCTTCTATCTTTTGTTTCAGGTCATCACCGAAGGTCTTAATGCCGTCAGCATCTGCTCTGACGCCGTAATGCTCCATTGATGCGAGCACCTCACAAAGAGGGAGCTCTATCTCATCATAGAGCTTTTTCATCTCGGTGAGCTCCAGCTCTTTAGACAGGCGCTCTGTCAGAGCGTTAAGGCTGGAAAGGTCGGAGTGTTCACCCATATCTGAGCGGTACATACAGTGGTATGCAGCACACAGGTTCTCGGCAGTGTATTCGCTTGACTGTGAATTAAGAAGATAGCCTGCCAGATCACAGACAAAGGACACATTTTTAAGCTCAGAACCCTTGTCGAAGGCATATTTGTAAACGCTCTTTGCTTCAAAGCAGGTCTTAGGTGCATCGGACGAGAGAAATGAAAGTATCAGGGCCTCGTTATCTGTGGTGTATATTTTATTATTTCTCAGAACAGAGAGGTGACCGTCTTTTAACTCAAATGAGCAGGCGTCATCACAAATGTCATTCTTGGTAAGCTCTGTAACTTCGAGCTTTGGCATATCAGAAAGCTTCAGCTTCTTTTCCTCTATGTCATTATCGTTAACAGCCTGAGCTCCTGCAAGGCCGAGCCTTTCTCTGAGCTTCAGCATTTCAAGGTCTGACAGCAGCTGAGATGCCTTTGCATCGTCCTTTTGCGCACTTGCGTAGAAATCAAGGTCTGTATTGATAGGAGCTTCAAGACTGATCTCTGCGAGAAAGCGGCTGTCATAGGCATCAGCCTTGCCGCCCTCGAGCTTAGCTTTCACAGAGGGTGTGAGCTTTATCTCGCTGAGCTTTTCATAAACGCCGTCAACGCTGCCGCACTGCTGAATGAGTGAGAGAGCAGTTTTCTCGCCTATGCCTTTTACGCCGCTGATGTTGTCAGAGGTATCTCCCATTAGGGCTTTGACCTCTATCATCTGGCGGGGTGAAACGCCGTATTCTTCCATTATGCGCTCGGGAGTATAGACTTTTGTTTCCTTGGTGCCTGCAAGCCTGACAGTAACTTTGTCTGTAACCAGCTGGAAGCTGTCACGGTCTCCTGTCAGGATAACACATTCGCTGCCTGAAAGCTCTGCCGCATGAGAGAGCGTACCGATTATATCATCTGCCTCAAAGCCCTCACACTCGATACGTCTGATGCCGAGATATTCAAGCAGTTCCTTTATAACTGGCATCTGCTGGGCAAGCTCTTCGGGCATACCCTTGCGGTTAGCCTTGTAGCTTGCATTAGCCTTGTGGCGGAAGGTAGGTGCTTTAAGGTCAAAAGCTACTGCTGTACAGTCGGGCTTTACGGCTGAGATCTCTTTCAGATAGATATTCATAAACCCTGTTATGGCATTGGTGAACTGTCCCTTTGAGTTTGACAGAGCTTTTATGCCATAGAAGGCGCGGTTCATTATACTGTTGCCGTCAATCACAAGAATTTTCATACTGACCTCCGATAATTGATATACATATTTATTATATCACAGATAACATAAAAAGTAAACACATGAAGAACTGAAAAAGTTGCAAGCTCTGTAGGTTTGTAAATGATGCGATACAAAGTTTCAGAAAACTTCGCCGACAGCTAAAAAAGCCTTAACATACCAGTAGTTGATGATGTAATGCTTCATACTATCTTTTATGTCTTGTTTTTCTCTGGAATGCGTGTGGGAGAGTTGTTGGCACTCACAAGGAAAGACCTTAATTTTGCTGGCAATACTATCTCGATCAACAAGACCTACAATCGTGTAGGTGGTAAAGACATAGTAACTACTCCTAAAACAAGGAAAAGCAAGCGTATAATAGATATGCACTCACGATCTACGGCACAGCCACGTTGCTATGCTTATCGATCTTGGGGTACGCATAGAAGTGATCTCAGCAATATTAGGACACGCAGCAAGAGGCTGTTGCAAAGATGAATACTTGCATAAAAATATAGCACCTTGGCTATGTTCACCAAGGTGCTATAAGGTATTATCTTGTTACGATTACGTTACCGTATCGTCTAAAAAGTGCGTAATATGGGAATAAAATGAACATAGTCTTTATTCCCACTCGCTCCTTGAACCGTAATCTTAACCAGTTCGAGTTAAGTCTTATCGCTTGTGGTATCTCGATTATCTCAGTTGTCTGTCAGATTTGGAGTATCTGATTTTTTGTTGCCATTGTGTTGCCACTCCATATTTCTAAAAGAGTCCCATCATTTTAGCATTTATTAGATCAGCAGTGACATTTGCACCCAAACAAATTAAGTATTCTTTTAAACCTGCTAAAGCTGATTTTATTAGTAAGGGACTTTTCTTTTCGATTATTCTCGTCTCAACCTCATCAACTAATTCATTTGCATTAGCCATGTCATCGGGGGAAAGCTGTTCGTATTTTAAGTTCTCTCTTATTTCATCAGTTAATTCAGTACTAATATCTATATTCATGGTAACTGTATTCTTATCTCCACTTGTTATCTGAGTTTTTTCGACATTTCCATTGATAACCGTCCCATAGTAATTATTAATTTGCTGCGGAACATCTTTTGCCGCATCAGTTTCAGCTTGATTAAATATCATTTCATCACCTTTAATTCCTTGTTTTTCCAGTGTTAATGTCCATTCTAGCAAACAATTCTTGACTTTATCAATTATTTCACTTAATAAGTGTATGCTAAAACTAACAACATAGCTTGTAGGAAATGGTGCAGTACACATTCTATCGATGGTTCGTGCCGCATCGGCTGGTATATTCATATGGAAACTTTTTGAATCTGATTTTGAACTCAACTCGATAATAGCACTGATAGAATCATCTAATTTTCGGTGGCAAATCGTCTCCTCCATTTTCCCATCTTGAAATAATACTGGTGTCCAGCCATGATAGGGATTCAATGCTTTTAACTCTCCCATAATTCGGCGATATTCCGGTATTTCATTTTCATCACATTTATATCCATTTAGTTCAGAGAGTATCCAACTATCAAATTCAGTAAGATTTAGCTTTGATGCTATGATATGTGCTTTTCGCAATGAACTGACTATATCACAATTAGGAGCTAAAAGTTCACGCTGTAATTCCAAAACCAGACTGCCCATAAAAAGTTCCTCCAACCTAAAATCTGCTAAAAAGAATACGACTATTTGTATACTACTTATTATAGCACAATATCCGTATTATTTCAAGGGGATTTGACTACATATTCTATTATTCCTGCCCCGATTTCTTCAAATTACAATCCCTGCAAAGCATCTGCAAGTTTTCCGGAACGGTCTTGCCGCCTGCGTGCCAGGGCGTGATATGGTCGGCGTGCATCTTCTCAAAGTCAAAGTGCTGACCGCAGATTGGACAGATACCCTGCTGCTGTTCGTAAGCAGTACGGGTATCCTCATCATCAAACTGACGCAGACTCAGATATTTTTCTTTTCCTGTCAGCAGATATTCATATATGCCGCTTTTCTTGGTGACTTCTCGGTCTGCCATTAGGGCGGTGATTTTTGTCTCCAATGCCGCAGGATCAAGTGCATCGCCCTTATGCTCATGATAGAGCCGTCCCCAATCCAGTCCCTTCATCTCTTTACGCCACTTCGGGAAAATGGTATTCACCCAGTTGATGACAGTCTGGAAATACATCCACAAATGAGCAGCGGTGCTGTCGTGCTGATGCTCGGACATATAGAGGTCAACAGACTTGCCCTCCGGCAGTGCGATCCACTCGATAGCGGTTTCAAGATATTCCTGACGGATCATCTTACCCGACAAGAGCTTATCTCCGATCTTGACAGCAGCACAGCCGTTCTTGCTGAAATAACGCTTTGCATCTGATACCCAAGAACCGGAATAGACGGCATTCCGCAGTTCTTGATCTGATAGTTGCACTCCGGCGATATTGATCGTCCTGAACCAGTCGAGCTTTTCTTTGTCATTGCCCGTGCAAATGTAGATCATGAGCTTGTAGTCCAGAATTTGTTTCTGCTCCGTTGCTGTCAGACTGTGAAAGTAACGGTTGCCGATAGAGAAATCTCCGCTCACATACTGACACAGACTAATCGTGCGCTGCTGCCCGTCCAGAAGCTCAAATGTACCATCATCGGTTGCACACCAGTACATGACATTCAGAGGAAAGCCCTTCATGACGGTATCAAGAACTGCATCACGCTCTTTCTGACCATAGACGAACTCACGCTGAAATGCAGGACGGATATTCAGTTTCCCGCCGTAGCCGGTCACACCTTTCTCAGCATTGTCCTCATAGCCCTCGGCTACCTCACGCACGGTAATCTCTTTCAGTTCAATTTTCATAGTATCACTTCTTTCTTTTGATTATGATTCGACTGTATGGCTTTTTCAACACTCCATTTTTATCACGATAAATTGGGTTTCCTCTGCGAAATGAAGGATTTTCTGCTTTTAGTGCTGAAAGCTGTTCCTCAGTTAGATTGGCGCTGAGACCTATACTAACGCCTAAACTACTCTCCGCTAAGCCAATGATTTCAAACTGATCTGGATTATATTTATCTAGGAAAGTATCTGGAACTCCCATTAATCCGTCATAGTCGCAGGGGATTTCCGCTGTTTTACTAACATCTATGGCATCGTAATTCTCATATTTGGGATATTCTTCAGGAGAATAAGATTTATAAAGTATCATATCCTCATGTCTTTTAGTTACATCGAGATTTGTATACCACATTACACCAGAAACACGAATCATGCCCTCCTTATGCTGACTGGATTTTGCATAATCCTCATAATGTGTATTGATAAAGAATCCGACATTTCCTTGAAATCCGAAACCAAGCCACAACTTATTATCACGAATTAGAGGAAATATCTCTTTGTAATGAATAGCATTCTGATTACCAATAATAATAAACTTCTTATCATACGCTACAAGTTGTGCCACATACTCACGAAACAGCGAAAATGGCGGATTCGTCACCACAATATCTGCTTCTTTCAGCAGTTCTATACATTCTACGGAGCGAAAATCTCCGTCACCCTTCAACAACGTAGGCTTTCCATCCACCGAGCGTAGCAACAGTTCAACGTCTGTCAGGTCAACAGCACCATCACCGTTCAGATCGTCCACATGGGTGATCTCGATTTTATATGGTTTCTTGTCAGACGGTTCTTCACCGATTACTTCCTCATCTCCGAACAGGCTCAGTTGTGTATATACTACGGGAGAACCTGCATAACAGGTACAAATCAGTTTTTTCAGCCCCAAGTGATTGAAATTGATTGCAAAATACTTGAAAAAGTTGCTTTCATAGGGATCATCGCAGTTACAAAATACGACTTTTCCCTTGAAATGCTCCTTATAATGTCGCAGTTCGTTTTCTATATCAACAAGCTGTGTGTAAAACTCGTCTTTCTTAGCATGCCCCGCTGCCGACAGCGTTTTGTTATTATTTGCCATATCGCACCTCCGAAACTTGCGAACTAAGCAAGTTTTTATCTTTACACTTTCGCTTACATTAAGTATTATAGCACAATCTTAATTTTAATGCAAGTGGTTTGGTGCATAATAGTATCAGAACGAAAGTGAGGTGCTACTGTGGAAATATATGACAGAGGCGAACTTATACGGAAACTGCGTACAGAAAGAAAAATCACACAGAAACAGTTAGCGGATCAGTTAGGCGTTTCCGAAGCTACAGTATGCAAATATGAGAATAATACCTCTACTCCACCATTTGAGACGCTTCGCTCTATCGCCAGTATCTTCAATGTTTCTATGGACACCCTCTGCGGTATGAAGCATCAGGGGATGCTTTCCACGCATGGACTGACCGAAGCTCAGACCGAGACTGTCAAAGCCCTGGTCGATGCCTATCGTATCAAGAATGCTCAGACGGGCAGGCAGCTCTCGCAGGAGCAGTATGCTGTCCTGGGAAAAATAACAGCCGAGCTGACAAAATAAAGCCGAAGGACTCACGCAGAATCCTTCGGCTTGTTGTTTTCATCTTGAATTATATGTCGATTTGTGGTATAATAAGTAAAAAAGTGTAAGGAGGTATCTTTATGGATAATCCTATCATTGAGGAAAGACTGAAAGTATTTGTAAGCTCAGCTATGGGTGCTGAAAAAGACTCAGGTTCAGAAGAATCATTTAAGTGGCTTGATTTTAGAGATGCAGTACGTAAAGAGCTTGATAAATGTCCTTATATTCAAGCATTTACCATAGAGCAGCATACCAATGAAATAGATTCCACCAGTTATATGCTGTATAAGGTCGAAGATTCTGATATTGTTGTCTTATTGATAAAAAACGAATTCAGGTTTGGAACTTCATTAGAGTATAACCAATGTTGTAAAACCAAGAAGCCATTATTAGTTTTTTTCTTTGGTGATGAAAAGGCTAATAAAGATGTAGTAACCTTGCGCAAAGAATTACAGGACAAGAATTTTTGTACTTATCGGAATATGGCTGATTTTGAAAATGCAGAAAAAAGTATCGCAAATGATGTTATTCAGAATGTTATTGTTTATTATCGTTATCATCATCATATCATCCCTGTTACTCAACCCGTTGATATAGATGGTACTCCAGTCGAAACTGAATCCGATTACGATTCATATATACCGACTAAAACTGTTCTGTCTCAGTTTAAAACAAGCTATAAATCTATATACAATTATATTGGGATGTCATATTTGTCTCAGAAACAATCAGATGTTTCAGTATCCAGTTTGCATACTATAGGCGAACAGGTTATAAAATGGATACTTAATGGTGAGAGATTTTTATCATCTGATGTTAAATCTGAACTTGTTAACTCTGTTGCTACCATTTATCCTAATGCCGATTGGTATTCAAAACGCCTTGATGCTATTGATTATTATATTCAAGGTGACTTAGTTAATGCATATCTTTCTGAAAAAGAAGCGCTCAAGCAGGCTGAGAAAGCGAAGATTGCAGCTTGGATTATAACAAATATTCTGATAGATTTACGAAATCTTCAAATACTGTGTCCAAAAGATCAGATAGGATCGGAAGATGAGACTTACCAAAAGAGACTTGATTCGCTTGATTTAATCGTTCACGTCCCTGTGCTTGACCGATATTTGGAAAACACATATGAAGCGCTTTTGAACGAAGAAATAAAACGAAATACAGCTTCTTTTGGAACAACTTTTTTGGGAAGTAATCTTGATGAAATCATTTCCGGTGTGGAAAACTATCTTTTTTCCTCTCTCTTATATGGTTCGTACACACATTTGGCACTTACTCGGAAAATATTTGCAACTATTTTCTATCGTACCGGCAAATTATATAACAGCCCTGAACTCTTATATGCTGCGATAAAAATGTATCTATTTGACGGGCAATATAAAGATTTTATACGTCTTAGCAATCTCGAATGGAATAATATCAGTAATATATTTATTATGAATGCTGATGAATTATGGCATCAAGCCTATAACTTGCAAGAAAAAGCAAAAGATACTATCTGCATAGGAGTATTATACAGAATAGGTCTTTATCTCAGTGACAGTTCATTTTCAGAAGCAGAACATTACTTATTAGAATTATCCGAACGTCTTCCATGGGATATTTCGGATAATTATACGGATTGCATTACAAATAATTGCGGACGTCTTAGCAACGAAAATACTGTAAGGATTATTGCTACTATTATAGATGAACATAAATACATATCGGCAAATCACATAACTCGTTTGATAGGTTGCCTTGATTTGGATTCTGTTTCAACCGAAACATTGAAAACACTCTGTGAAGTACTGAAGAAGAACTTACCAGATATGGTGAGCCGAAATGGTGATCCACAATGTATATCCGTCTTAGTAAACGCCAAACCAGAGGTCTTTTCAGAATTGGAGACACTACCTAATAATGGGCTTTCTGGGAAACAAGCGTTGATTTATGCGCTCAACACAAATAAGGGTGATTGGTATGCTGTATTACAATCGGAAATAAAAAATGCCAGACAACAGTTTGAAGCTAATAATCAAAAAGGTGTTTATCACGGATTTACTATGAACCCATATCACATCATATCTTGCGTGTTTGAATATGATCCATCGCCTAAAATTATTAAGTATATAACAGAAAGTCTTTTTCCATTATGTATAGACGTACTTAATAGCAATTGTGCTATTGATACAAAAGATCAATGTGCAGAATGTCTGTGTACGGCTCTTGGTTACTACCATAAAAATGGTATCAATATCCCTTCAGCTGTAATTGATTGCATTGAAAACGTCTCCTTAGATGGTTCATCTGGTTTCATAATGACATATAGAAGTAGCGAAGGCTTATGGTGCAGACTAATTACACTGAAAATACTTGTTGGCGTTCTTGAAAAACAGGTCTTAATTCAATGGTGCTTCTCTTATAGTAAAAAAGACGCAAAGGAACGCCGTGCATTGGCACAATGCCTCAAGACATATCTTCAATATTCGGTTGATGTTAGCACAGATGTTGATTCATTAATTATCTCTATTATATTCCAATGTTGTGAAGATCAAGATATTTTCATTAGGTCAACGGCTTGCGAATGCTTATGGTATATTCTCGATTCACAATATTCAAGACAAGCAGAAGAAAAGATTGATGAAATGTCAATAGACCCAGCTCCAGCTATACGAAGTAAATTGTTACATATTTTCAAGGAAAACAATTCTATTCATAAAGCATTGATTAATAGAATCACACTCAGGCTGATAAATGATGCAAATTATATGATTAGAAAACGTGCTAAGGATGTTCTTGCAGCAAATCTTGAAATTTAAAGATGTTTGCCCCTTGCTTTTAATAGTTGCAAGGGGCAAACATCCTATATTGTTAAATCACACATACACCATAGCCGCATAAATCGGCTCTCTCGCACATAGGCGATCTGTGTTCTCCAGACCTCTCGCCTTCGCAATATCACCGACATTCACAGCTCTGAGATACTCTGTATCATTTTCGAGCATCTTGCTGACCTGACGTTCCACCGCTTCTGTAACGGAACGGTCAAGCTCGGTCAGGTAGCTGAGTATCGTGCCGTCGTTGACGAGCTTTTTCAGCCTTGCGGAGCGGTACTCTGCCGAATAGTGCAGATGATACTTGATATGCTCGGAGCTGAACGTAGTCACGCTCGGCTCTGCATCGGCAGTGTTGTGGGTGACGGTGAGTGCATCGATGTCAAGCACCCATACGAGTTTGTTCTTACCGCCCACCTGAACCTTGTCTTTGCTTCTGATAATCATAGTATAGTCCTCCTTATTCCAAGCCCCAAGACTTTTTCTTTCTTGTAGGCTGATATTCTACCTGTCGCTGCTGTTCCCTCTGTTGCTCTGCCTGCACCATTTCTTTTGCCTGTCGGAGAACATCGGGAGCAATCCTTTCAAGCATAGCATACACCTCGCTGTATAGCCTGCTTTCAGCCTTGACTGTTTGCAGCTCAGAAGAAAGCTGAGATTTCTCCGACCTGACCGCTTTCAGCTTTTCACGGGCATCATCACGCTCGGCGATCACCTCATTGCCACGCTGACGCAGATCATAAATGGTAAGGTCAGCTTTATCCTGCTTGTCCATCGCCCGTTTCACAAGGCGCTCTAAGGTGTCGATACGGCTGATGATCGAATCCTTGTTTCTGAGAATGGACATTCCGCTTTTCAGCATATCGTGAAGCTCAGATACAGCCACAAGGTATTCATGTTCCGCATTTTCATTCTTCTTTAAGTCGGGCAGATATTTCAGAACCTTGTTGATCTGTTCGACCTTTTGAGACAGCTCCGCATCAGCCCGAGCATTTTGCTCTGCCAGCTCGTCTGCCTGACGTCGCTGTTCCTTATATTCGGGTATCTCAACCGTTCCCCTTGCCTTTTCGGGAGCAAGCGGTTTGATACCATGTTCAAGGCAGATTTGGTTCAGCACCTCGACCTCGGCAGCTCTCCATTTGGCTATCGCCATTTTCCCCTCACCATAGCCCATTTCTTTGAGAGCCTGAGCAATGCCATTCTGCGTGTCCTGTCCTCGCTTGTAGTGACCGATGGGAATGTAGTCGATGTGCAAATGGGGAGTCGCCTCGTCCATGTGCAGGACGGCGTTAAAAACGTAGAAGTTAGGATTGCGTTTCTGGAATCCCTCCATGTACTCTTTCAGACAATCAGCCACGAGCTGAAAGTCCTCAGTTCCGAAACCTGAATCTTCCTTTTTGCCGATCTGAACAACGTCCTCATAAAAACTCTTGCGTTTGTCAGCGGCAGTGCGGACGGTGTTGCAGGGTTTCACACCAAAGAGGTGTTCGTAGTAGCTGCCGTGAACTTTCCTGTCATTACGCTTCTGCTTTGCATTGTAACGCTCAGTGGATTCAGCAAAAAGCTGATCGTAAGCATCACCTATCGGCTGACGCACGAAGGTGATGTTCTGCGGAGTGCGTAGCGGATCAACATTGTCCGCCACGAACTCTCTATTGTTGTGAGTCAGAGAACCCTTTCCCTGACCGAATGAAATACGTTTCTCTTTCATTTCATTGGCCTCTCTTTTTATTGGATTTACTTCTCTCTTTCTACGAAATCCAATCAAAAAATCATAGGCATCAACTCCTTTCATGACCGCTAAGGCGGAATGGCTATCGCCAGCCCTGACGGGCAATTTCCCCTGAACGACACAAGGTATGGTCGCAGGGAAAAAGCTGCGGAGCAGCAGTTACAACGGTGCGGAGCGCCGCTTGTAACTCTGTAGTACTTGCGGCAGCATCAGACCGCCACAAGTACTACTCCGCCCTGCGGGGCTATCCCTGACGGGAGAAGAACGGCTGTCGGAGCAGCCTGAAATGTGGGTACATTTTCCAAAATCGCAACTTCCAAATTCACTGATTTTGCCGTTTTTTGAGAGTGCCATTTCGTCAACACTGGTGTTACGAGATTGATGATACAGCAAGTCCGCGTCGATGTGCGTCGGTGGTGACGATGTTTTACACCGCCCTAAAACCATCGACGCATCGACGCACATCGTCACGCTAAAGCGTTGTCGATCATCTCCTGATAGGCTCGGTCATAGTCCTCGCCCGCAATATCATCAACCGTGTCGGCGCTGATGATAATTTCCCCTCGAACAGTGGGAGTATTATCTGCTCCTTTTTGTTCCACAGGAGATTCTTCATCAACAGGTTCGGGCGCAACAACAATTGGGTGTTCAGTATCATAGCGGAGCTGAATCAGCTTTGCTTTATGTGTACGCTTGTTGCGGTACTGCACGAAGTACAAATTATACAGCTTTCCTGCGTTGACATTGAGCTTCAAAGAAAGAGCGTTCGGCTTGATGTCAAGCTCCAGTTTTTCGATCAGCTCGGTCGCCGTACCCTCCCAAGTCGGATTGTCCACATTGATGAATTTGCCGACTGCTTCAAGCACAGGCTCAGGCGGTTCGGCATAGTCGGGAGAACGCTCGCCCTTGAAGTCCCAGCACAGCGTTTCCTTGTTACGGGAGAGCATATACTTCTTGTCAGGCTGGTCTCTGCCCGAGACTTCAATAGTCGCATCACCGTCGGAGCGTTTATTCTTATACATGATGAACGCCCCGTCCGCTGCACCGAGCAGACCATTCGTGCCTGAGATACGGTCAAAGCTGTCATCGGACTTTTGCTTGCGGGTGTGGTGAACAAGTATCAGGCAGATACCTGTCCTGTCCGCAAAGGCTTTCAATCCTGCGATAATATCGTAGTCCCTCGCATAGCTGTAAGTGTCACCCTCGGTTTCACGGACTTTCTGCAACGTGTCGATAATAACAAGCGAGGTTTCAGGGTGTTCGTTCATGAACGTGTCGAGCTGATCGAGCAGTCCCTCATTCAGCGATTTTGAAGCAACTGAAAAGAAAAGATCAGGTGTCGTTTCCGTTCCGAACATTCGGTACAGGCGTTCCTGCAATCTGCGGTAATCGTCCTCCAAAGCGAGGTACAGCACCGTACCCTTGCGAACGGAATAATTCCACATTGGCGTACCCGAGCTGACATGATAGGCGATCTGAGCCATCATGAAGCTCTTGCCGACCTTTGGAGCGCCCACGAACAGGTAAGTGCCTGGGTAGAGGAAGTGGTCAATAATAGGCGGTTTGCCTGGGTAGACCATCTCGTAAAGCTCTGGCATCGAAACTGTCTGCATAAAGCCTGGGGCGGATTCACGCTCCGCCTGAGCCTGTGCCTGCATTTCCTGTTCGTACTCCTGCTGTGCGAGGAAAATTTCCTCGGCTGTGGGGTTGAAATTCTCCCCATAATCTGATATAATATCAGTAGTAATATTTGGTGACTGCCCGATCTCTGCGCCAACAGAGGTCATAGAGGCGGTCATTTCTCTTTCTTCGGTCATTCTCTATCTCCTTTCAGACCATTCAGAGTTGTTGTGATAAGCTGTATCGTGGACAGCAGCTCATCGTCAACAGCCGAGCCGTGCTCTATCCTTTTCAGCTCGTCAAGGACTTCCGCAAGCTGATTTTTCAGAGCCTTATACACTCTCGGATTGCCTTGCACCACCACATCACGGCATAGCAGCCGTTTCACGATGTAGTCCTGTTTCGTCAGTCCCGAAAGAGCAACAGCCGAGTTGATGAGCTTATCTTCTTCGGGCGAGACACGAAAGCCGATCGTTCTCGCCCTGAAACGTCCCTTGCTGTCAAGGTTTTTCGCTGACATCTGCATCACCTCCCTCCGTATCATCGTTTCTTAGGTCGCTGAGCCTGTCAGCCATTTCATTCTGTGTACTTGGGAACAGGTGAGCATAACGATATGTAATATCAATGCTTTCATGACCTACCCTGTCAGCTATCGCAACAGCCGAGAACCCCATTTCAATGAGCAGAGAGATATGCGAGTGTCTGAGGTCATGAATGCGGATACGCTTCACGCCCGATTCTTTCGCCCCTCTGTCCATCTCATGATGCAGATAGCTCTTGGTTATCATGAACATACGGTCATGTTCTCCGATATCGTAAAGCTGACTAATGAAGTCCTGTATCTCCTGAGAAAGAAAATCGGGCATTTTCACCACACGGTTGCTCTTAGGCGTTTTCGGGTCGGTGATAATATCCTGCCCTTTGATACGCTGATAGGACTTTGTGATCGAGACCGTCTGCTTTTCAAAGTCAAAATCGGCAGGCGTGAGAGCGAGAAGCTCACCCTCACGGATACCGCACCAGTACAGCATTTCAAAGGCATAGAAGGAAACAGGCTTGTCCATCATGACATCTGCGAACTTCTTGTACTCCTCCTGCGTCCAAAACAGCATCTCACGGCTTTTTGCCTTGCCCATATTGCCCGCCTTGGCTGCGGGATTGCTCGGAAGACCGTAAAACTTCACCGCATAGTTGAAAACGGCACTGAGCTGATTATGGAGCGTTTTCAAGTACACAGGCGAGTAAGGCTTGCCTGTCTTGGTTGAACCTTCGAGCATTTCATTCTGCCACGCTATCACGTCTTTGGGCTGAATATCGCACATCCTTCTTTTCCCGAAGAACGGGATCAGCTTGGTGCGGAGGATATGCTCCTTGGTGTGCCATGTGTTGTCTTTCAGACGTTTCTTCATGTCCTCAAAGTATATCTCCGAAAAGCTGTCAAAGGTCATGTCAAGGCTTGATTCCACCTTGTTCATCTGCTCACGCTCCCACGCCTGAGCTTCTTTCTTTGTGGAGAAACCACGCTTGCATTTTTGCTATTGTCAACCCCTTTCTCACAGAAAATTTAAACTTTTTTGTTAAGTTTCTCTTGACAAGTTCTAAACAAATATGCTATAATGGTAAAAATACGATTGTGACCCCTATATTTGTAAAGGAGCGATAAACATGGCAATAGGTGAACGAATCAAAAGAATACGTCTCATGCGCGGCATGACACTCAAATATCTTGGCGAGGCTGTCGGCTTTCCGGCTAACAATGCCGATGTCCGTATGGCGCAGTATGAGAAAGGCACTCGCAGTCCGAAAGCTGATCTCACCAAGCAGATAGCTGATGTACTCGGAGTAGCACCCGAAGCGCTTGATGTACCCAATATCGAAAGCTACATCGGGGTTATGCATACTCTCTTTGCATTGGAGGACAACTACGGCTTGAAGATAGACAAGCTTGACGGCGAGGTCTGCATACGTCTTGACAAGGACAGCCCCGACTTTAAGAATATGCTCGAAATGTTCCTCGCGTGGGAGCAGCAGGCTGCAAAGCTCCGCAGCGGAGAGATAACACAGGAGCAGTATGACGATTGGCGCTACAACTATCCCAACTCCGACACCTCAGGTGCATTTCATAAGATCACAAAGCTATGAGCTGTTCATGATAACACCTCCGTTTTAGGACACAAAAAAGACCTCGCTCAAATCCACTAAGCAAGGTCTGATCTTAAAATTGAGAAAGAATACCTCCAAGCCGCTTTGTACTCGGAATATTTCCCGTTTTTAAGGTGTTATCAAATTGTTATCAAAGTAAAAAATGAACTCCGAAAACCTGCGCTGATGCGCGGTTTTCGGAGTTTTGTTCATTATTCCCACTCCACCGTTCCGGGCGGTTTGCTGGTTATATCATACACTACTCTGTTTACGTGCTCAACTTCATTGCACAAGCGGTTCGATATCCTCGCAAGCACGTCATACGGTATCTTTGCCCAGTCTGCGGTCATAAAGTCATCAGTAGTTACTGCACGTATAGCTATAAGATGATCGTACGTTCTGTGATCTCCCATTACGCCAACAGTGCGCACATCAGGCAGAACTGCGAAAAACTGGCTAAGCTCCTGCTCGATGCCGCTGTTTTTGATCTCATCGCGGAAAACTGCATCTGCCTCCTGAAGTATCTTTATCTTCTCCTCGGTTATCTCTCCGATTATTCGCACGCCAAGCCCTGGTCCCGGGAAAGGCTGTCTCCAGACGAGCTCCTTAGGTATGCCGAGCTTTTCACCAACACGCCTTACCTCGTCCTTAAAAAGATCTCCGAGAGGTTCTATAACACCGTCAAACTTTATATCCTCAGGCATTTTCACCTGATTGTGGTGAGTTTTTATCGTTGCAGCGTCACCCTTGCCGCTTTCTATACGGTCGGGGTATATAGTTCCCTGTGCGAAGAAGCCGTCGCCCGCCTCTTCTCTTATCTTGTCCCAGAAAACCTTGTAGAATTCCGTGCCGATTATTTTTCTTTTCTGCTCGGGGTCAGTCACGCCCTTTAGCTTTGAAACAAACTCCTTCTGACAGTTAACTCTTACAAATCTCATATCGAAAAGTGAGGTAAATGTCTTCTCAACGAAGTCACCCTCGTCCTTTCGCATAAGCCCCTGATCTACAAACACACAGGTCAGCTGACTGCCTACGGCACGGCTCAAAAGTCCTGCCGCAACTGACGAATCTACTCCGCCCGAAAGACCCAGCACAACTCTCTTGCCGCCTATCTGCTCTCGCAGCTTTGCAACAGTCGTCTCGATGAAATTATCCATTACCCAGTCGCCCTTGCAGCCGCATACCTCATACAGAAAGTTTTTAAGTATCACATTACCGTACTCACTGTGTGTTACCTCAGGGTGGAACTGCACCGCATAGAGCCCCTCAGCCTCGTTTTCCATTGCAGCGCACGGACAGTCAGCCGAAGCAGCAGTTACTCTGAAACCTTCGGGAGCGCGGCTTATGTAATCGGTATGGCTCATCCATACTATATTCTTTTCGGAAACGCCTTTAAACAGCTTGCTTTCCGCCTTAACTTCTATCTCTATCTTTCCGTACTCGCTCTTTGTGCATGAGGACACCTCGCCCTTTCTCATCCACGCCATAAGCTGACAGCCGTAGCATATGCCCAGCACAGGCACACCTATAGACAGTATCTCGGGGTCATAGTGAGGTGAACTCTCATCGTAGACAGAGTTTGGTCCTCCCGTAAAGATGATGCCTTTGTAGCCCTCTGCTTTTATCTGCTCAAGCGGGGTGTCATAGCTTTTTATCTCGGCATATACCGAATGGTCTCTCACACGTCTTGCGATCAGCTGATTGTACTGACCTCCGAAGTCGAGCACAAGTATTTTCTCATGTGGCATAGGCTCACGTCCTTTCCAAAAAACAATGAAGCGCAGACCATTTTGTCTGTGCTTCATTTATTATAGCATAAGCTATACATTATTTCAAGTGCAATTTATGAACAGTATAAAAGCAGCAGGCAACCGCTGCTTTGATTTTTATCCAAACTGTAATCAAACCGAAATCAAATTTACCCGATTGTAATTGACAACGGGTAAAAACAGTGCTATAATGCAGGCAGAAAGATAAAGAGCATTGCCCTGAAAGGAGTATCATTATGAAAAAGATAATAGCTATTATAGCTGCTTTGGCGCTTGCAGCTGCGTTTACAGCCTGCGGCAGCGTTGATGAGAGCAGCGTTAAAGAAACGAAAAGCCCGATAGCTCCTCAGCCTGCTGAGGAGGAAAAAAGCGGTTCTGATGCATCGGTCACGGCAGATGAAGCTGCAAAGCTTGCCGAAAGTGCCGCTGATGTTTCAGAGGCTGCCGTTGATGAGAACAGCGATCAGGGGGTAGAAACATACATCGTCGAACCCGATATCGATATACCTGACAATTCTCTTGTCAACGACGCACAGTTCACAGGCCCTGACGGCACCGTTTTCACCTTCGGAGAGCTCAGGAACTACGGCTATGCAAATTATGCTGACGGCTACTTCTATTGTATCGTTCCCGACGGCGGCGGAGCAGGCAGCGTATATTACACCCTGCACTATAGCAGCGACGGTCAGAACTGGGAGACTGCCGACGATTTTATACAGACGCTCAGCGGCGAAGCCAATTACTTCGGACTGGATAACGGCACTATCGTGAAGTTTGAATTCAAGACCGCCGAGAACAACATTTTCCCAAAGGTGATAAACTACACCTTTGATCCCGATAGCCACACTCTCAGCTCAACAGTTTATGCCGATCTGTTTGACGGTCTCTTCACATTGGCTGACGGCAGCCCTGTCACCGAGGATTCTGTCCTCAGATACGATGTAGGCTACGGCGGCGGCCGCACCTTCAGCTGCACTGTCATCGACACCTTGACAGACGATACCCTTTACGATGGACAGATCACTCTTCCGGAGGAGTGATTTAATATATGCACACGCTGCGTCAACTGACGCGGCGTGATTTTTTTGCCTGCTTTTGGTTCTTTTGCTGTTGACAACTACCATAAAAAGGAGTATAATTACTTTGTTTGGTGCGGCTATGCTGCGCCTTTATTGTGTAGATATTTCTCGCTTTTGAAAGGAAATGATATATGGATAAACTAAGGAAGAACTATTCGCTGCTTGCATCTCCGCTGATAGTTATGGCGTTGATACTTGCAGTGTTTTACAAGGGCGGACTTTACCCCTTCGGCAACCATTCTGCGGCATGGTGTGATATGTACCAGCAGGTGATACCTCTGCTGACCGATCTTAAAGATATACTTTCGGGCAAGCAGAGCATCTTTTTCAATCTCAACAACGCAGGCGGAATGAATTTCTGGGGCGTTTTCTTTTTCTTCATAGCCAGTCCCCTTTCATTTCTGGTGGTATTGTTCAAAAAGACTGAGATAGTCCTTATGGTGAACCTGCTGATAGTCGTGAAGCTTGGGCTTTCGGCATTTACCTCATCGCTGTATATGAAAAGGCATTTCAAGGGCCGCCTCAGCCAGATGATGATAGTTCTGCTCTCTGCAAGCTACGGCCTGTGCGGATACGGTATGCTGTATTTTCAGAACAATATCTGGCTCGATGAGATGTATCTTCTGCCGATGTTATTACTGGGCTTTGATATACTTCTTGAAAAAAGAAATATAGTACCTTTCACAGCAGTGCTTGCAGCTACCGTTATAGTGAACTACTATATCAGCTATATGGTTATAATATTCCTGCTGCTGTTGATGGGCGTATTCTGCTACAGATACAGAAAAGACGACAAATACAAATACGCTGCAACAGACCTTATCCTCTCGTGTATACTTGCGGCTATGGCGTCCGCAGTGGTCTGGATACCCTGCTTTACGCAGTATCTTTCAAGCGGAAGAACTACCTCTCTCGTGCATGAGCTTGCGAACTGCAATTTCTTAGGCAGCTATCAGACCACTCTGAGCACGATATTCCCCTCAACTCTGGCAATACTGATCGTGATGGTCTGCGCATTTGATTCAAAGCAGAGAACAAAAAAGCTCAACACCTATCTGATACTTCTGTTTCTTACCTTCGTACCGCTGATAGTTGAGCCTATAAACAAAATGTGGCACACAGGCAGCTATATGTCCTTCCCGTCAAGATACGGCTTTATCACCGTCTATATGCTGATAATTTGTGCCGCAGGCTTCTTGTCAGACAGCACGCACTTCATCGAAAAGCCTAACGAAAAGTCAGACAGACCGTTTGCTTTTATTGTATGCGCTATAGTTATTTACTGCTTCTATATGTTTTTCAGCGGCTTTGTCACTAATAATTACGAAAGCCTCACCCAGTTCACAAGGGGTCTCTGGCAAAGCGGCGATTCGTTCATGCTGCTGTTTGAACTTTTCTTTGTCTCTGTCATTTTGCAGGGCATCATATTCTTCCTGCACAAGAGGGGGCACATCTCCAAAAACGTATTCCCGATCTTTGTCGGCGTCTGCCTCCTGATAGAGGGCTATACCAACACGGATATCTATATGCTCTCACCCTCTCAGAGAGATCAGCAAGCTTCAGCGAACCAGCAGGCAGTAATGGACCTTTCCGACAGGATATATGATGATGAAAGCTTCTACCGTGTCAATACGAGCAAAAAGCTGTTCGATGTGAACCTTGTGGGAGCTATGGGCTATAACTCCCTCGGACACTATACCTCTCTCACCGATGAGGACTATATGTTCATGATGAAGGAGATGGGCTATTCCTCCTACTGGATGGAGGTAGGACCCTACGGCGGAACGGAGCTTACCGATGCGATAATGAATGTTAAGTACCGCATCGAGCCTCTCGACCAGACCAGTGACACGAAAAAGATATATAATAACAGCAAATATCAGATAGTTGAAAACCAATACTATCTGCCGCTCGGTATCATCACACAGGCTGATCTCTCAGGCACCGACCTTACCAAGAACACCAGAGCTGAGAACCAGCAGATCTTGTTTGAGAAGCTTTTCAATACCGATGAGCAGCTCATTCATGAATATAACTTTATCAGCAGGAACAAGGTTGTGGATAACGAAAATTCCAAGTCCAGCTATAGCTTCAAGAGGCTGGAGGACACCGAGGACACCACCTTCGATTATATCCTTGATATCAAGAATGAGCAGACTATCTATTTTGACTGCTTCGATAAACTTTCAAATGCCCTTACAGAGCATATAAACGGCACCTTTGACATTAAGGTGAACGGTTATACCGTACAGTCAGACTATCCTTCAAAGAGCTTTAACGGCCTGTTGAAGCTCGGTACCTTTGAGAATGAGACCGTTACAATAAAACTGACTATAAAGCACGACCTTGATGCAAAAAGCTTCGGCGTGTTCGGTCTCGATAAGGCTCTGCTCGACAGCAAGCTCTCAGAGGTAAAAACCGCAAACATCAAAGAGGACGGCTCTGAACTCAAAGGCAGTATACAGGCTTCCGAGGGCGATAAGTGCGTGCTCAGTATCCCGTACAATGACGGGCTTACCGTAAAGGTGAACGGTAAGGAGGTTAAGTACGACCGTCCGTTTGCCGACCTGATATCGTTTGATCTGAATGATGGCAATAACGATATCGAGATAAGCTTTACATCCAAGGGTTTCATCCCGGGGCTTGTGATCTCACTCATCGGCATAGCACTGACGGTGCTTTACGCTGTAAAGATCAAAAAGCTTGAGGCAAGCAAAGAACTGATCGTAGTCTCTTCCGTGCTGCTGCAGCTTGCAGGCCTGATAACGCTTATAGTGGTATATGCGGTACCTTGCCTGATAAATATGTATGTCAAAGAATAAGCTTTCGTATATCCCTGCAAAATGTGCAGGGATATACGGCTTTGTACGGTTTTTCAAATATTTACAAATATGTAATACATACTCTTTTGTAATGTGATATTATATCAGCAGACTGATTTTCTAATGGTAGAACTACCTGCTGCTAAGCGGCAAATCTGATTATGGAGAATAGAAAAATGGAGAAAAAAAGAAATTCGTTTTCGAGCTCGCTTGGCTTTGTCCTGGCAGCAGCAGGAAGTGCTGTAGGCCTCGGAAACATATGGAGATTCCCGTACCTTGCTGCAAAGGACGGAGGCGGACTGTTCCTTGTCACATATCTTGTGCTGGCACTTACCTTTGGCTTCACACTGATAGTTTCGGAAATAGCTATCGGAAGAAAAACAAAACAAAGCTGCCTTACAGCCTATTCAAAGCTGCATAAGCCCTCAGGCTGGATAGGTATATTTGCAAGCTTAGTGCCGTTTCTTATATTGCCGTATTATTGCATAATAGGCGGCTGGGTGTTAAAGTATGCAGTCGTATTTCTCACAGGGCACGGCACAGACGCCGCAGATGACAGCTATTTCGGCGGATTTATAACGAGCTATGTCTCGCCTATAGTTTTTGATATCATCTTCCTTGCGGCTACTGCCTTTATAATCTATTTGGGTGTAAACAAGGGTATAGAGCTGATCTCAAAGGTGCTTATGCCTATACTTCTTCTGGTCGTCATAGGCATTGCGATATTCTCCCTCACCATAACGGGTGAGGACGGCAGAACAGGCATGGACGGCTTAAAAGTGCTTCTGGTGCCCGACTTCACCGGTGTTGGCATCAAAGACTATTTTATGATAGTAATTGATGCAATGGGACAGCTTTTCTACAGTATAAGCGTCGCAATGGGTATCATGGTCACCTACGGCTCTTATTTCAAAGACGACAGCAACCTTATCAAATCCGTAAACCAGATAGAGATCTTCGATACCCTCGTTGCCTTTCTGGCAGGCGTTATGATAATACCTCCCGTGGTAGCATTCATGGGCACGGAGCAGATGAAAAACACAGCAGGACCTTCCCTTATGTTTGCCACACTGCCAAAGGTATTTGCAAAAATGGGAACTGTAGGCAATATAGTCGGCGCTGTGTTCTTCATAATGGTGCTGTTTGCGGCACTTACAAGCTGCATCTCCATACTTGAAGCCGTTGTATCGAGCCTTATAGATAAATTCGGCTGGAGCCGAAAAAAAGCCACTATAATCGAGAGCGTTATAGCTCTGGGGCTGGGCGTGATGATATGTCTCGGATATAATGCACTGTATTTCGAGGCAAAACTACCTAACACTGCAAAGGATTCCTCGGCACAGCTGCTCGATATCTTTGACTATCTGAGTAACAATATCTTTATGCCGATAGTAGCAATAAGCACATGCATACTTGTGGGCTGGCTCATAAAGCCTAAGACCATGATCGACGAAGCCACCAAAAACGGCGAGAAAATGGGCAGAAAGGGCTTATATATCGTAATGGTAAAGTTTATCGCACCTGTTTTGCTGTTTGTTTTGCTGCTGGGCTCTCTCGGAATTATTAAATAACAGTTTGTCTACAAAGTACTGTTTTTATTTATTTATTTATCCGAAGGGGATTGGGGGCGACCGGAAAGCCCCCTGACAAGGCGACAATATATTTATTAATCAGCAGTTATTCTGAACGTAGGACTAAAATAGGGCTTTGCAACAACTATACCCCCGAATTTTTTCGGGGGTATTTTATATTTGCTGCAAGGAAACAATGTTGTTAAGCGTATTATTAGTGAAAACCAAAATGACGGGTCTCCCCTTGGCTCGTTGTGAAGGGGTGGTTTTATGCCGATCGGCAGCGCAGACTTTGAAAAGGTCTACGAAAAATATTTCAACATGATATACAGAATATGTTTTGTGTATTTCAGCGGAAACTCTCACGATACCGAGGACGCAGTGCAGACGGTGTTTTTAAAGCTTATGACGTCTCACAGCGCACCCGATGAAGCGGAGCATCTTAAAGCATGGCTCATAGTAACCGCACAGAACACCTGCAAAAGTATGCTCAGGCGCTCACTGCGTAAAAACCTGCCGCTTGATGCCGCTTCCGATAAGCAGGCGCCCTTTGAATACGGCGACACCCTGAAAGCAGTTATGGGCCTGCCTTATGAGCAGAAGAACGCGGTGCTCCTCTGCTATTATGAGGGCTATACAGCCAAGGAGGCAGCAAAGCTTATGGGCTGCCGCGAGAACACAGTCTATTCCTATATCCACAGAGCAAAGAAAAAACTAACAAAACAGCTGGGAGTGTGAGCATTATGACAGATAAACAGCTCGAAACGAGCCTTAAAGCAGAACTTGATGCGGTCGATCCGTCTCCTGAGGTCAAGGCTCGCATTCGCGCAGGATTGACAGGTGATACTATGATAAACAGAGAAAGAGACATAACCCTGAACAAAGCGGAAGATAAAAACGAAACCTATGGACAGGGAGCAAAAGTAAGAACAGGCAGCAAAGCAGTCGCAGCGGCAGCCGCAGCAGTTATGCTTATAGGCGGCGGCGCGTTCCTCCTTAAAAGCGGCAGCGACATCAAGTCATCAGACAGCTCATCTCCGAGCTCGGCAGCGGCAGTTATACCCGAGAGCGACCAGGATACCGGCCTTATCACGCAAGAGATCGCAGACCCGAATTTAGAAGAGCTCTTCTACCCCGATGCAGACAGCATTTTCCGTAAATTCGGCAACGGCATTATATGTGGAACTACCCAGATATTCGACCTCGGCGGAGGAAAATATCTTGTGGAGCAGGCGCTTGACGACAGCTTCCAGAATTCCTCTTACCGCATTTATGATGCCAACACAAACACCATAGGCGAAAACAAAATAACGGAAAGCAACCCGATAGTTCAGATAAGAGACAATGCCGTTATAATCTATTCTATGATAAGCAAGGAGAACTCTACCGCGGCGGTCAGCTGGGACATCTATGACTTTGACCTGAACAAAAAAGTGCCCGAAGATAACTTTGAGATCTCTGTAATGGGTGAAAACAACGAGCCCGAGCTGACAGTCTACTGCGATAACGGCACTTATACCGCGACCGTTTCTGAAGACCTCGGCTTCTATATGAGCAAACTCACCTTTGACAAGACCGCAGACACTGCCGCTGTCGCTTTCTGTGACAGGAAGGGCAACAGCACCCTAGCAGTGATCAAGCACGATCAGATCATCGTCAGGGAAATGGGCGAACTCTATGAGCTTGAACCCTATAAAGAAGAAAACTGGCAGTCACATATTGCGGCTCCTGTTGTTGACGGTTTCCTGCTCAGCGAGGACGGCTCTCAGATATTTATGACCGTTATGGCAGGCGATAAGTATTATCTCTGCCGTGAGGACATAACAGAGATCACCGATACTATCATATCTGATGACGGACTGCCCGAAATGGTAACTATCCACCGTGACGGCGAAATAGATCATAACTATGTTTTCAGCGAGCTCGACTGGGAAGGCGGTCATAATATGTTCCTGATAAACGGCACTCTGTACCTCTTTGAATCAGACTTCCCGACCTATTACACTCTTGACAGCGTAAACGGCGTAGAAGCACACACGCTGCAAAAAACCGACGTTGAAAACAACAATGACAGATATGAGATATACAATATGTCTAAGAGCGGCAAGTATACTATCAGAATGAGCAGCAGTCAGTCAACAAATAAGACGGTTCTTGAAGTTTTCCTCACAGAGGACATGTCGCTCGTATGGTCTGACACACTGACGGATGCAAGTTTGTTCTTCAATTCAGATCAGCGCAACACGTTCTTCAACGAAGAAACAGGCGACCTGGAGCTCGCCTTTACAAGCGCCGATGAGGATTATCTTGAGCTTGGCGTTTACCGCAGGAACATCTTCGGCAACGATATCACCGAGGAAGAGCCTGCAGATGAGCCTGAGCAAAGTGATACGTCCGCATCAGACGATATCCCCGAGGGGCTTGCAGCGACCACGACGACCTCAGCCGAGCCCACAGAGGAGCTCCCTGACGAGACCCCTGATGAAGCAGAACAGGAAGCTCAGGAGAAGCCTGAAACTACCACTACTACAGTTACCGCACCTCTCCCCGATGTCTATTTTGAATAATACAAGCCATATCCGACCCATTTATAACCCAAACCGTCCCCTGCCAGTCATCGGCAGAGGACGGTTTTTTGTTATCTTTTTCAGCTGAACTGCTGCTTTAACTGACTGATCTTGTCCTGCTCGGCGCAGTCTGTTTTGTACCAGCCCTTTTCACTCATCTTTGAATAGATCTGATCCTGCATCGAAAGAGAACTGTTCAGAGCGCTCCCGAAGCTTGACCTTACGTTATCTGTCGACGCTTCGATAGTTCCGTGAAGATAAAGATCGCACACGCCCTTCTCAAGCATGAGCATATTTTCCATAAGCTCCTGATCGTTCATTTAAATCCCTCCTTTTTAGTTGTTCAGCAGACTGAACATACTTGAATAGATCTGCTGATGACTTGCCATCATAGAGCCTGCCAGCTCCTTGAGCTCACTGTCCTGAAGCTGTTCGCTCAGCTCCTTGCACTTGGTAAGAAAGTATTTTTCATGTCCCAGAGCATCTCCGATATAGAGAAGTTCCTTGCTTGTCATAGATGATCCCTCCTTTTCGATATCGGACGGAAATTCCGTCCGTCAGTACCATTATTCCCCTTTGCGGGAAAAATATACCGAACTAACAAAGCAATATTAAACTATGTAATAGAA
The DNA here is from genome assembly GCA_017484095.1 of Ruminococcus sp. Taxonomy (GTDB): domain Bacteria; phylum Bacillota; class Clostridia; order Oscillospirales; family Ruminococcaceae; genus Hominimerdicola. Next base: position 31,729 of record JAFUTU010000004.1, read on the forward strand.
ATGTAATGAGCATTCCGTTGACAAAATGTGTCTGAGATGTTATACTCTTTAAGGATAGATCAGTCGTAATATCGTCAGATCATTCATATCCTTATCTGTATCGGGAGGTCTTTTTAATGTTTTGTCCAAAATGCGGCAGTCAGGTCGCCGAGGGTTCATTTTTCTGCGGGGTCTGCGGCGCAAGATTTGATGTTCAGCCGCAGAATAATTATTATCAGCCTCAGCAGAACAGCAGCCTGCAGCCGTCAGGTGTGCAGAACACCGTCTCGAACACGGCAGCTTCCATAAAAAAGCTTGACCGCAAAAAGCTGGTCATCGTTTGCTGTGCTGCATTATGCGTTATAGCGGTATTGTTTGTGCTGTTCAAATTCGTTTTTGGCGGTCCCGGAGATAAAGTGTTCGGTGCGATAGATAAGACCATAAAAGCTGACAACTTGGAATTCGAGCTTATATACGACCACAACGATAAGCTGAAAGGCAAGGTAATGGGCAAGGACGATGACTTCAAGGTGCTCGTTACGGAAGGCCGCAACTATTTGCTCTACGAAGATGGTACCTTTACAGAAAACGGCAGAGAGGAAAACAACAGTGAGCTTCTGGACTTTATGGAGGGTATAGCTACCAGAGACCCCGAAAAGGCAGTTGAGGGCAGCAGCCGGATCAAAAAAGAAATCAAAAAAGAGTTCGTAAAGAACTATAAAGACCTTATACCGACCGCGAGAAAGCTTCTCAATGACACTAACGCAAACTACATGAAGTCATACAAAAAGAGCGGTGATACATATAAGTTCGAGATCGACCTTTTTAAGCTCTATAAGGCTGCAAAAAGCGATGGCATACAGTTCAGCGGCAGTTTTAAAAGAATGATGAACGAGATAGATGATGACCTCGACAGCCTCATCTTCAAGCTTGAAGTTACTCTAGACGGCGGATATATTAAGACTGCCAAGGGAACAGTCACCATTAAAGACGGCGACTACAAGGATTCTGAGAGCATGACCTTGAAGATCAAGAACATCGGCAAGGTCGATGAGGACGATTTTGAGATCGACCCCGATGACTACAACAATTACTACTACGACGATTATTATTACGACTATTGATTAGAAACCGAAAGGAGACGTTCAGAATGTTTTGTCCAAAATGCGGAAACCAGGTGGCTGACGGCGCCAAGTTCTGCAGAGTCTGCGGCAATCAGTTAGCCGCACAGCAGCAGATACAGCAGCCTCAGTATCAACAGCCCCAGTATCAGCAGCCTGTACCACAGATATTTGATCAACCGGTGCCTGCCCTTGCAGGTGTGCCCGAAGGCGCAGGCGCTGCCAAAGCAAAGCCTAAAAGCGGTATAAAGGTCGTTCTGGCGCTTATAGTGCTTGCAGTTCTTGCAGGCGTGGTAGCACTTATCTTCTGGCTGACAGGCTTTTTCTCAAAGCCGGGCGATGATATAGTCGGCGCAGCGGAAGGCACCGAAAAGGCTGACAGCTTCAAGGCGGTGCTCACGGTAGAGTACGACCTTGAAGGCATATCGGACTTTATGAACGAAATGGGCGAGAGCAACGGCGAGGATATTGAAGCTCAGCTTGAAGAAATGGGAATGTCTGCCGATGACTTCAAAAGCGAAGCTGTGGTCTACGTCAAGGGCAAGGACGACGACTTTAAGCTGAGATTCATCTGGGCAAATATGCTGCAGGTGAAGCTTGACAGCGACGGCGTATCCTATATGATAAGCAACGACAATTCCGTAGACCTGCTCGGCACCTCTGATGGTCTGAACGTTGAGCAGGAGATCGAAACTCCCGAGGAATACAGACGTATCTTCGATATAGTTTCAAGCAGAGATATCATTCAGGCAGTATCAGATGATGATGAGCTTGACGAGCTACTCACTGAGCACGTTTCAGAGAACTATGATAAGCTAAAAGACGTTTTCATAGAAATGCTCAATGATAAGGGTGCGGATTATGTCCTCGATTATGAGAAAAAGGACGGCGCTTATAATTATAAGATAGACGCTGTAAAATTCCTGGAAGCATTCCTTGATAACGAAACCCTAGACTTTGACAGGAGCGTCAAAAAGCTCGCAGACAACCTCGAGGACGAAATAGATCCGGATATCACGATCGACCTCAGCGTCAAGACCTCAGACGGCAGGCTCGAAAGCGTTAAGGCAGGTATAATCATTAATGACCATAAGCTCACCACCGTGGGCGCAGAGTTCAGTGATTACGATGATATCAGCGATGATGACCTTGAATTTGAGGAGCTGAGCGGCGACATCAGCGACCCTGTGCTCGTACCGTCACTTATGAATTATGTCAAGAAGAGCAAAATGAAATCAGCAAACTCAAATGCCAAGTATGCTTATACCACGATAGAAAGCATACTTGCTGAAAAGGAAGCCGAGGGCAACAGATATACAAAGTACGGAGAGTTTATGTATGACCTTGATAATTATGATCCCTCCGATCCTATCGAAAGTGCCCTCTATGATAACTTCAAATACGGAGTTGAAGTTGACCCCGGTTATATCTATTATGAGATAAGCAGAGACGGCAACCTCGAATTCGTTCAGTGGTCTCAGGACGGTGTAAACTACGTCGGACAGTATCCGTTCCCCGTTACAGATGTCAACGAGAGCGTTATCTTCGGCAAGAAGGCAGACAGCTAGGGCAGACTCGACGATTACGAATAAGAGCTCAATGATCCCTCCCTCACAAAAATGGGAGGGATTTTTTGTGTATTTTTTTGCCGCCAAAGTGTGTTAAAGATTAATATTTTGTATTGACAATATGAAATAATTGTTGTATAATAGTCATAGTTATTGGTAGCCGGGAATTTATTTCGGCGTAACGACTATTCTGAAAGGATTGATATAATTGGCAAAGAAACAGGAAAGCATCAGCGACAAGATCATCCGTTTGTACAAGGAAGGCTATTCGACGGCTGAGATCGCAAAGGAAATGGAGATGCCTGCGGGCAATGTTCCGAATATCCTTGAAAAGCACTGGCCTGATTACCAGAGCTATGTACAGCCTGAGAGAGATCCTGAGGCTGCACAGAAGAAGGGCTCAATACTTCCATTCGGAAGAAAGGGTAAGAATGATAAGCCTGCTGTAACAGGTGAGCCGTTCACACCGTCGCTCAACCTTGCTATGGACGATGACGGATTTGTAGATCACAGCGTAGCAGGAATAGCGTCAATGCTTAACAAGGGCAGGAGCGCCAAGGAGGTCGCTGAATTCTTTGGCAAGGATATAAATGATATCAAGGCTGTTGAGCAGGTAATGGATGAGCATTTTTCAAGACTCAACGAGCACAAGGGACCGAAGGTAGTTAATTCAAAGAAAGCCGAGACCAAGAAGGAAGAGCCTGCCAAGGAAGAGCCTAAGGCGCCTGAGATCGATCCTAAGGCTGCAAGCATTGCAAACAACATTGCAAAGAGAAACAGCAGTGCCTCTTATGAGACAGGAGCAGCTGATGCGAGCCCTGTAAAGGTGCCTGAGCCTGTCAAGGAGCCCGAGCCTATGCCTGTCGAGAACAACGTTCCCAAGCCGACAGAGGCACCAAAGGCGGAAGAGCCGATAACTATGGACGAGATCGCACTGCCCGACCTTAGTTACGATGATGTTGAACCCGAAATGCCCTCTATCGAGCCGATAGCGCTTGACGATGCGTTCATCGTTGAGCCTGCGCCCGAGTCCACAATGCCTTCAATAGAGGAGGAAATGGCTAAGCGCGCTGAGGAAGCTAAGCAGCTTGAAGAGGAAAAGAAAGAAATAACAAAATTCAGTAAGAATATGGAGGAAGAGATCATGAGCCCACAGGAAAAAATGCGTATGTTCGCTCAGGAGCAGATCGAGCAGAACAACAAGAAGATCGACGAGCTGCAGCTCGGTATCGCTGACAAGGAGAACAAGTCTATAGAGCTTGGCAAACAGGCTGACGAGATCTACTCTCAGATCATAGCTCTGCAGGAGAAGGCTAAGGGCTTCAGCAGCGAGAAGGAAAAGATCGATGTCGAGATCGGCCAGGTAAAGGGCGACATCGAGGGTCTCAAGAGAGAGAACGAGGAATTCAAGTCGTTCATCAAGTAATATAGTAAACGGCGACAGTATCTGACGTTAACTATACATAGGCTGCAGAATATCTGTACTATAGCCCTCGCCCTATGGCGGGGGCTTTTGGTTTGCAGTTAAGAACAAAGAAAGGAACAAACTAATGACCGTACCCATAGACAAAGAGTTAAAAGATCTGTTCGCCCTGTTTTCCGATAAGGAGCCGACCGATGCCGAGCTCATAGATACAGGGCGCTCGGAAACGGATTTCCGAAATGCTGTTATTTTCACCACAGCAGATAATGACAGGCTTGTTATAAAGCTCAGCGATAATGATTTCACCTCGCCCGAAAGGATAAAGATCTGGCGGCGCACAGTGAAAGAATACAAAGCTCTCGGATACTACAGCCCTGAGATATTATGCAGCAGGCAGGGAGATTTTCCCTATGTGAACTTCAAGGGGCACAGGTGTATAGCATATGCTGAGGAGTATGTAAAATACCACATTTTAGAGCAGCGTGACGACAGTGCCGAAAGCATTGCCGAAAGCGAGGAAGTTACCCGTGAAAAATGGATAATGACCGCAAAGGTCGCAGCAAAGCATTTTGACTATGCACCGTTTCCCTCTGCCTATTGCCTGTTTGATAGATTCTGCCCCAGCGACAAAACTGATGAGGTGACAGAGCAGGCACAGGACTGGAAGAAAAAAGCCGACAAGCTGCCCGAACAGTTCAGAGAGCAGGTCGAACGCATCTGGAAACTTTGGCAGCAAAACAGAGAAAAGCTTGAAAAAGTATATCATACTCTGCCTTCATCGGTATTTCAGGCCGACCTGAACACTACTAATCTTCTTATTGATGATGACGGGCATTTTGCAGGAGTGTTTGACTATAATCTCTGCGGCAAAGAGGTGTTTTTAAATTATATTTTCAGAGAAAACTTTGCAAGAGACTTTGAGACTGAGATCGAAAAGATCAAAAAAGTTCTGAAAATAACAGCCGGACACTATGAATATTCAAAAGAGGAAAAACAGTATGCGCTGATGCTTTACCGCTGTCTTAAACCGATAAGAAAAGACTTTGAGATAGAAGAGCTTTTAAACAGCGGCGCTGACAATGATAAAATATCTGCCTGCCTTGACAGCTCAGAGCATTACCTGACTGCCGAGATAGAGCTATTTGATCTCTTATAAAAAACAAAACTCCCGAAAGCGGCACTTAACTGCTTTCGGGAATTTATTCTGTTATCAATACTTACGCTGCGTTACTGTCCTCCTGCAAGGAAAGACTCTGTGTCAAGCGGATAGGTCTTGAGATTCGGGAGCTCATCAAGGGTGAGCACTCTCTCGCTGTTGTATACCTTGCTCCACTGATCTATCTCGGTATACTGGTCAGAGAGCTGCTTGTCCTTCAGGCAGAACTCGCCGTTCCATGTCATAAAGTATGCCCAGCGTGCGCCGTCATTGAAAGCGGTCTCAGGATCAAAGATAGTGCCGTTCTCACTCATTGCAATTATCTTGTTCGTCGGGGTAGCCGTTTTCAGAAGATCATAACGGTTCTTCTGAGAAGAATAATCGTGCTCAGCAGGGTAACAGTCAAAGCTCAGGATATCTACATAATCATCACCGGGGTACCAGCTCGGGTTCTGAGCGTTCCATATCCAGATAAGGTTGTTGAGCTCATACTCATTTGTGAACTTGTCATACATAAGCTTCCAGAGCTTGATATATGCGTCCTTTCCGCCTGCGCCCCACCAGAACCACTGGTTCTGAGGCCAGTCAGGGTCGCCTGCCGCCTCGTGAAGAGGTCTCCAAAGTACAGGCACGTTAGCCTCAGCAAGAGGTTTGAGCTGCTGAGCCATATTATCTATCTCTGCTACAAGAGCGTCATAGCCCTCCTGATCCTCGCCGTTCATAGCCTTGGCAAGATCAAAGTTAGTATACTCGGTGTAGAAGCCCTGCCACCATGCGCCGCCGTTATATTCCATATACTGCTCTGGCGGATACCAGTGCCACTGCATAGAAACTATACCGCCCTCGTTGTTTACCCAGTCCATAGCCTGCAGAGGTACCATATCTCCGCCGCCTGCACCCTTATTAACGGCACTTACACCAAGGTTCATCACATCAAGGCCCAGTATCGCAGGGGTCTTGCCGGTGTGCTTTAATATCTCCTTGAACTCACGGCAGTCCTTGCCCTCGTTGTCGCCTGCTGACTGACCCGAGATAACATATTTGCCGTAAACATCGGTCATGAAGTTGAAAAGTCTCTTGGCTTCATCTGATGCGTTCGGGTTTGAGAGCTTGTTCTCTACCTTATACTGTGACAGATCAAGCGGTGCAGCAGGAGTGATCGTTATGCTGTCGATATAGATATGTCCCTTATCTCCCCTGACGCCTATAGTGTGGCTGCCTGCCGAGGATATAAGCACGTTCTCGGCTACAGTATCAGAAAAGGCTGTGCTCTGCGAAGTGAACGATGTGAGAGCGTTACCGTCGACCGTAATAAGGTTGCTCATGCCCTCAGCGTCTGCTGCCAGCCTAAGTGTTATATTATAGCTGCCCTCTGAAGGCACCTCTACCGCAATGGCTACCTCATCGCCTGAGCCTGCGATAGATACAAAGCCTGAGCCGGTAAAGTCACCAAGGAACGCCTGCTCGAGCACTGCTGCACCTCCGCTGAGCTCTCCTTCCTCAGCCTCTACGGTAAGAGAAAAGTCAGCAGGTACATCATAAATGTTAGTAACGTCCGAAAGGTCTAAATTGCCGAGATCCTCAACTATCGGCGCAGTGGTAGTGGTTGCAGCCTTTGAATCGGTCGGAGCCTTTGACTCGCTGCTGGATGAACCTGTCTCACTGCCGCAGCCAACAGCCGCCGACATCATCAGTGCCGCACAAAGCGCCGCACCTCTTTTCATTTTGTTTTTCATATAAATAACCTCCAAAAAACGGCTTAAAAGCCTGCTCTGATAATATCATAACATAAATATAAAAAATGTCAATAGCCATTTCACGATGTAAACGTTACCCCTTACAAAAAAATTAAAACCACCGCTCAAAGCAGTGGTTTTACTCTCAACATCATAATAAAAACTGTCCGCAGCTTTACGGTCATTTCCTGTACTGAGATTTTTGTATAAATTTGATTTATCGGTGAGAGAAGTCAGGCAGATTGCCTTTTCTTCATTCGCTGCCAATTGATATATCCGTAAATATCATTAAGCAGAAATGCAGCAAAGCAAACAACGACGGAAATATAGCGAATATCTGTATTACTTGCCATTATCCATAAAATTATAAGAACAATATCGTTGGCGGCATAAGCCAATGCAAAAGTCGGACACCTGCGAAAAGTGAGGTACACGGCTATAAAGCTTGTCGTTACTGAAAGGGTACTCGGTATTATGTTTGAGGTATTAAAATACTTTAGAAGAAAAAAGAATACCACCGTAACCACAATAGAAAGAAACCACATAAGTATTTGTTCTGCTTTTCCTATGCTATTCACCTTGACCTCTGCCTTGTTCCCTTTGTATGGATTTTTCAGCCAAGCTATGAGAGCGACAACTGCCATCGGCATTGTCATACCAAGGTATGTGAACATCTCACCGTAGTAAGCAAAGCTATATGAAATAATACCATAGAGCAAGCTGAAAGCTACCATTAATAATTGTCCGATATGGTTGCCCTTTGCATTGAAGATAAGAGAGGTCACTCCAATAAGTGATGCAATAAGAGACAGATAGCTTTCACGATCAAAAATGCAAAATGACAGAACGATCGAAAAGACAGATAGTGACCATAAAATTATCTCCGCCCTTGAAAAATACTCAACTAATTTTTTCATAAAGCCTCCAATAAAAAAGCATCCGCATACACATCTTCTAAGACCTAACGATGTGTAAACGAATGCATGCGCATTACACTACCCGGTGGCAGTTATATTTTTCTTGATTATCATATTCAAAGCTGAATGTCAACAATATAAATTCTGATTTATCTAGTAACGATACCAAAGCAAAGAGTACTTTCAAACAAATAAGTGCAACGCAATTATCTTAATGCAAACGTCTAGAAGTGTTCTCGGAAATATTTTGAAAAAATATTTATAAAAAAACAATTTTAAATAACAAGCGCAGTCCCACTGCTAAAGTGCAAACGTCTAGCCACCTCTCCGAGGTGGTATCGTCGTTTGCAGGGTTCTCGCCCTTGACAGGCGACCAGTACGGAGAGTAAAACCACCATCTTCTCGCGGCGACAGACGAATGTACCCCCTTGTGGGGTGCGTGAGGAGGTCGCTTTAATAAAAATCAGGGAGTTGTTTGAAATAACTCCTTTTTTACAAAAGTGTGTTCCTACGATAAAAAACAGAGTGCAAATGTTCGCGCAGCGGCGCTCGCCGCGCGGCTAATTCACGCCGTACTTTTGCTTTGGCTTTAACTTAGTGGTCGCACCTAAAAATAGATATTCAATGTTC
>JAFUTU010000028.1 GCA_017484095.1 Ruminococcus sp.
AGCCAATTCATCATATTCCTGACCTAACTTGTGACCTGTGAGACAAAGCGGTGTGCCGTTCTCGGAGCTTTTCGCCGCTTCAATGGACTTGCTGATGCTTGTCCTGAACAGCATTTCGCCGTACTTTTCGTTGAGGGTTTCTATCGCCGTTCTGCTGACCTTTGTGCGGTCAACCATAGTTGGCAGCACTCCGATGAGGTTCAGCTTCGGGTTGGTGTTTGCCTTGACGAGCTGTGTGAGAGCTTCAAGGGACTGCAAGCCGTCCATACTGAACTTCTGTGTCTGTACGGGTATCAGCACTCTGTCCGCAGCGGTTAGAGCATTGATAAGGAGCGTTCCGAGGGACGGCAGGCAGTCGATCAGCACGAAGTCATAAGCTCCGACCACATCTTCCGTGAGTATCCTGCGGAGAATATGCTCCTTTGAGATCATCGTGACCATGAGCGTTTCCGCATTGGCGAGATTGATGTCGGCGGGAATGTAGTCCACTCCTGCGGTTTCGCTGTGGCGGATTGCCCTCTGAGCTGTCTCAGTGATGACGGGAGTTCCTGCGTAAAATGACATGATAAGCTGTGTCATGGTCGGGTTGCCGTCCGGCTCGTATTTCAGGTATTCGGAGAGGTTAGCCTGCGGATCGAAGTCGATGAGAAGCACCTTCTTATCGTGTTTCAGGGCAAGGCAAGCTCCGAGGTTGTAAGCTGTGGTGGACTTGCCGACGCCACCTTTCTGATTACTGATTGCGATGATAGTAGTTTCCATTTTCTTATCCTCCTGTGATTTCGGCTCAGAACAGCGGATCGTCCGGTGTTCCTGCGTAGGGATTGCCGTTGTCGGTCGGTGCGGTGTTCTCCTGTTTCTTCTTACCGCCTGAGAAGTGTATCTCCTCGACCTTGACTTCGATGGAGTTACGCTTCTGACCGTCCTTTTCGTAGCGGTTATTGTGGACTGAGCCGACGAGCGTTACCATATCGCCCTTGCCAAACCAATCGACGATCACATCAGCGTTGCGGTTCCAGGCGGTGCAGGGAAAGAAGTCGGTTTCGGGGTTCTCCTCGCCCTTACGCTTCGGGCGGTCGCAAGCAATGGTGAACTTGCAGAGGCGATTCTCGCCAACGGTCTTGATTTCGGGATCGGCAGTCATTCTGCCTGCGACTAAGAATTTGTTTAACATAGGATTTACCTTCCTTTCGTGGTTTCGGGTTTCTGTGTTCCTGTTGTGCTTTTATTATACTTGACTTTACACCCAATGTCAAGTATAATTTTCTGCATTTTGGAATCTTTGTAGGGGCGCAGCAATCAGCACCCCGATTTTCGGTTTTCCCCAGTGTGATTTGACTAAATTTCAGATTATACTTGACTTTGCACCCAACATTTGATAGAATAGGTGTAAAGACCTATATTCAGGGGGGATAACCTTTGTTTAAGCATAAATGTGAACTGTGCGGACTGGAGTTTGAGACGAACAACACCCGTGCCAAATACTGTGTCTACTGCCGTGATAAGGTTCAGGTCCAGAGGAACAGAGCCTATGCGGAGAAGAAGAAGTCCGGTTCTGCCATGAAGATCGGCAGCGAACAGATTTGTCCGATCTGCGGTAAGACCTACACCGTGACCTCCGGCTCTCAGAAGTATTGCAAGGAGTGTACCGCAGGCAAAAAGCGGAAGAAATCCGCTCCGAACACGGAGTACCTCAAAGGGCATTACGATTATATCCGTGTCAACGTCCCAAAGGGAGAGCGTGAGAAGATCAAGGCTTATGCAGAATCGCTCGGTATGAGCGTGAATAAGCTGCTGCTCACGGCTTTGGAAGAATACAAATCAAATCATAGAAAGGAACTTTAATAAACATGAATCAAGAAGATAAACAATTTCCACTTGACTCGAAAAAGAACTGCTGCATTTATCTTTATAGGATCATTTCATCTTGTGAGTTGTGTATGGATAAAATGAAATCTTACAATACCGAACTTAAAGAATATGTTGATAAATACAAAGGACAAGATACTGTTCCCTATAAGATATATAGCGAAATGACTGATAAAACCTATAATGTAATATCGTATCTTGTCAATTTGCTTGGCGATTCACAAAAAGTATCTATATCGTACTTTAAGTATCGAGAACATATTAGAAAACGAGTAAAAAAAGGAAACACAGATATTCCATTATTAGAAGCAACTGAAGAAATATCACAGCTTTTAACTCAATTTAACCGAGAAAGAAACTGGCTTAATCATATTCCAGAATCATTATTGATTGAAGAATTAAAAAGAGTTGATGAAGGCAAAATGGAATTTCCTATGAATCCTGTGGAAATAACGCATTATAACTATGTAACATATGAGTATTTTAATAATTTGTACTTATCAAACTGTGAGTTTTATAGTCGAGCAAGAAAACTGATTCAATTTGCTAAAAAGGAATACTCTATGCTTATGGAATGTAGCATTCTATATCCAAGAGTTTACTCAGATAAACCAATAGATATTGAAAAAAGTATTGCCGCAAAAGAATCAGCAAAAAAGCAAGGAATCAAAATAGAATAAATAATTTATTCCAAATCCCCATTCTTCTTACGCTTGCGGTCTTGCTGCTGTTCGTTGCGTTCCTGACGGAGAAACTCCTCAATGGTACGCTGTGCGTCGGCAAGGTCACGCGCCCGCTTGTCCGCTTCACGAAACTGCTGATCTTTCAATGAACGCTCTTGTATGAGGGCGTTTATTTTTTTGTCCAGGCTCTCCACGGTCGGGATATGACCGGAGGGGTAAAGCTCGAATACCTTAGTGCGGATCTGCCCGTACTCGGTTAGCTCTGCGCTGTGTTCCTTGCGGTACTTCTTAGCAGCACTTCCGCTGAGAGCTTTCAGTTCCTCGCCGTACACTTTCAGCTTGCGGTATTTCCGCAGGACTTTCAGCTTCACCTGCAAGTCCTCGATCTCCGTTTTCATGTTGTTCAGCTCGGAGAGAAGTCCTCGGCTGTATGCGTATTCCGATATGGCCGCTTGTTTTATCTGATCAGGCTCAACACCATACTCGGCTATCACGTTCTTTGCGATACTGGCGAGCTTCATATTGCCACGGTCGATAGCGTCCTGAACGAACTTGTTCGGGGGCTTTTTCGTGATAACTCTTATCTTCGACCTCGGCACATAGACCAGCACTCCCTGATACTGTGCGATACGACTTTTAATCTGCTCGGTTTCATAAAACCAGCCCAGCGTTCGGGCGCGAGTCATCTTCGCTCTCGGATTGTGTTCTTTCTGCTCGGCAAGCATAAATTTCAGGTCGATCTTATGGTCGGGATTGTACTCGATAAGCACTCCGAAATCAGCGCACTTCCGCAGAAAATCATCGAAGTCCTCGCTCTCCTTTATGACCTGATCTATCGTGTATTTCAGCTTTGCTTTCCACGATAGTCCCTGACGGTTCATATCCCACTCCCAATGGCTCTTGCCCTTGCCCATTTCAGGGTGTTCGACTACGGATAGATGGTGCCGCTTGCATACCTCGTCAGCAAGTGTGCGGAGCTTGTTGTATGACCTGTCTTTCTCGGTAAATCTGCGGTTCTCCAATGTCTCAAACGTAAGACCATTGATGATGTTCGTATTATTGAAGATACAGTGAAGATGTACATGACCTTTATCCGTATGGACGGCAAGAAAGTATTGGTACTGGTCTTTCAGGTACTTCTCACACATTTCCTTGCCGATCTCCATAGCCCTTTCGGGAGTAACTTCACCGGGCTTGAACGCCATAATGAAGTGCTGTGCAAGGACTTTGCTTCTGCCTGTACCTGTTGCCGTGACCTCAGCAAATTCCTTAGCAGCTTTATCGGGGATACGACTGCACAAATAGGTGCTGATCAGTCTGCCGTTGTCGGTCTTAGCAGAGGCAGCAATGTAGGCTATTGCTTGACCGACCGTAGCTGTGATTGGAAATATCTTAGTTGTTGCCAAATCTTCTCCACTCCGTCCTTGATGTTGTTCATATCCTCAACATACACTTTGTCGGTACTGTTTACACGGACTGCTATCTGATTCACGTTGTTGGAAATACTGCGGACAAGCCGTAGAAGTTCCTGCATATCCTCAGTGCTGAATTTCACGATAAGTGTATCAAAGAATGCGATACGCATAAACTCACTCTTGGACTTGTAACCGCTGAGCTGAAACTTCTGCTCAAGGAAGTCGTATTCTTCCTGTGTCAACCTAACCTGAACGCTCCGTGTTCGCTTGATTTTTTCTTCCATTCTCTCTCCTTTCTATTCGGGGTTTTAGGGGCAGAGCCCTCTGACAAGCATCTGCATTGAAAGTCACTCAAATCTCAATTTGTAGTGCATCAATGCCGTGCTTGCTGGTTTTGAAACCGCCCTGATCGGGCGTTTTTCAAATTGAGCCTGCGGCTCTCGGATTTTTCCCACTTTGTATGGGAATTGGAGCTGTGCGACTGAGTGCGCATACCCCCTCACTTACCTAATAAGAAAATGAGATTTTCGGGAAAGAAAAGCGCAAATGTTCACAGAAAGTTTACAATTAAAAGCCCATATACTTCGACTTACCGAACATCATAATGTAATATTCCGAACCTGATTGATGAAACCTGTCCGATATGGTAAAATATAAATGAAGAAAACCTCACTGTTCTGAGCGTTCGGAATAGTGAGGTCTGTTAGCGATATGCTCCCTGTCCGGATAGTCATTCGGGACGGGGCATTTGATTGTATGCGGAGGTATTTTCTATGGACCAGGAGAGGATTATATTCATACTCGATTATCTGTCACGGTATACCGATGAGAACAAGGCTGTAACCATAAAAGATATACAGCATCACCTTGCCAATGTCTGCAACCTGTCCATGGTGAATGATGTGACCATACGCCGTGACCTTGACAGGCTCACCAGTGCAGGCAATCACATCGTCAAATATAGCGGTGAACATAATACGGCATACTATGCTCTGATCGACAAAGGCTTCTCGTTCAATGAGATACGCTTCATTGTGGATTCTATCTCCATAAACAAGTTCCTGACTTCAAAGCAAAAGCGGCAGCTCATCAAGAAGTTTGAGTGTATGTGTTCCGATGCTGAGATCAGGCAGCTCATCAGCAGGATCACGCTCAACGAAAAGTGTTCACCGTCACTCGATCTGATTGAAAACTTAGACCTGATACACAGGCTGATCGCAGACCGCAGAAAGATTAACTTTGAGTACGGAAAGTATGATACCGACAAGAAGATCAAGTATTACAAGAAAAAGCGTAACCTCCTGCCTGTGAGGGTGATATATTTTGATGAACGCTTCTATCTCCGCTGCTATAACGAAGAAACAGAAGCGTGGCGCACTTACCGCATTGACCGTATGAAGGACATAGAAAAAGGCAACGTATCCCGACACCGTATACCAAAGGAAACGAAACAGGAAGGCTTCGTGACCGATATGTTTGAACCGGAGTATTATGAAACTGTCACGCTGAAGATCAGGAAATATCTGCTTGACGATATGATGGAGCATTTCGGAGAATATGCTTCAATCATTCGGCATACCGATGACGGTGAGAGCGTGAATATTTCCGTTCGTGTCGGTATCAACCGGAGGTTCTATCTTTGGGTTATGAAATACGGCGACGGAATCGAGCTGCTGTCTCCTTCAAATTTAAGGGCTGACTTCTTAACTGAGGTAAGGAAGATGCTCGGAGCATATCCTGAGTTTACACAGCAATCCACGCCTTGACACTCAGTCACCATTGTAGTATAATAAATCAAGTGTGTGAATTTCAGGAGGTTATAACTATGATGAACTCTATCACAGTCGGTGCTAAGATCAAAATGACCGAGACAGTCACCAACGACTATCCTATCGGCTCTACGGCAACGATTATTTACATAGACGAAATGGACAATGTTTTCATAGAATGGTCGGACGGGAAGCTGTCCTCGTTTTCGGATAAACAGGTATTAAAGGGCTTTGAGAAAACAGGAACATAAAAAAGCGCAGATGGCTAAAATTGGTCATCTGCGCTTCTGTTATATGATCTCAAAATGGTTCTTCCTGCATCGTATCAGTCCGTCCCTCTGCATCTTGCTCAATTCATTTGATAGCACAGAGCGTTCCACATTGAGGTAGTCCGCAAGCTGCTGACGGTCAAAGGGTATATCAAACTCACGGGAATGCTTCTGAACCGATACGGTATTAAGATACGCCATGATACGTCCACGCACCTGTCTCGGGGCAGTATGAAAGCTCCGGCTCGACAGGTGCAGATTTTTTCTTGTGGTGATAGTCAGAAGATTTGCAAGCAGTCTCGCCCTTATCGTATCGTTGAGGTCAGCGAGCGACTTCATGCTCAGAAACACGATACTGCAATCCTCGGCAGCACATACATCAACAAGCATCGGCACATCGGGCAGGAGTGCATAGCTTTCTGCAAAGAACTGTCCCTTACCTACAAGGTTGAGTATCGTGCGGTTTCCCCACATATCGTTGCTCTCAATAGTAACACCGCCTGCCGTGACAAAGCAGAGCTTATCGGTGATCTCTCCCGATGAAAATATCATCGCACCTTTATTGTATTTCTTTTCGGCTGCATTAAGGGCTTTCAGAAGCTCAGATATTTCGGTATCATCAAAGTCCTTGAACAGTATCGAATTATGCAAAACTGAAATATCCATATTTTTCTCCCAAAATGTTGTAATTACAACATACTTTCTACTTTGATTATACTATAATGGATACAGAAAGTCAAGGAGGTATGGCTATGATACGGAAAATAATTGAGATAGACGAAGAAAAATGCAACGGCTGCGGTCTGTGTGCTAAGGCTTGTCATGAGGGGGCTATCGCTATTGTGAACGGCAAGGCTAAGCTCATGCGTGACGATTTCTGCGACGGCTTCGGTGACTGTCTCCCTGCCTGTCCTATGGACGCTATCCACTTCACCGAGCGTGAAGCGGCGGCTTATGACGAAAAGGCGGTTAAGGAAAGCAAGCAGAAGAAGTCGGCTTGCAGCGGTTTCACCTGTCCGGGTTCTGCATTGCAGAGCTTTACGCCAAAAGAAGATGACAGCGATGTTCGTGTTCCAGGCTGTCTGCGACAGTTCCCGATACAGATAAAGCTCCTGCCCACAAATGCACCTTATTTCAAAGGTGCTGATCTGCTTATCGCTGCCGATTGCACAGCTTACGCCTACGGGAACTTCCACCATGATTTTATCCGTGGGAAGATCACGCTCATCGGCTGTCCGAAGCTCGATGCTGTTGATTACTCCGAAAAGCTGACAGAGATATTCCGTAATAACGATATAAAGAGCATCACTCTCACAAGAATGACAGTGCCGTGTTGCGGCGGTATGGAGTATGCGATAAAAAAAGCAATCGAAGCAAGCGGTAAGGACATTCCGCTTAAAGTCGCTGTTATATCGCCGGACGGCAGTATCGTTGAGATAAGAAAATAATGGAGGAATATATCATGGAACAGAAAATGTTTTGCTATCAGTGTCAGGAAACAGCGGGCTGTAAAGGTTGTACCGCTTGCGGTGTCTGCGGTAAACAACCCGAAGTCGCAGTAATGCAGGACTTGCTTGTGTACGTTACAAAGGGGCTGTCTGCGGTGACAACTCAGCTCCGTGCAGAGGGAAAGACTGTCGATAAGACTGTTAATCATCTTATCAGCGTGAACCTGTTTATCACGATCACCAATGCAAATTTTGATCTCGACAGCATTACCACTAAGGTTACTGAAACACTTGCAGTCAAAGAAAAATTGCTCGGACAGGTGCAGAATAAAGAATCACTCCCCGAAGCAGCTCTTTGGAACGGTTCGGACTATGCCGAGAAAGCAAAGACTGTCGGCGTACTTGCAACAGAGAATGAGGATATACGCTCTCTGCGTGAGCTGATAACCTACGGTCTGAAAGGACTTGCGGCATATACAAAACACGCTAACGCTCTGCTGAATGATGATGAGGAGCTTGATGCATTCTTACAGTCGGCTCTTGCTAAAACACTTGATGACAGTCTGTCGGTCGATGACCTTGTGGCTCTCACGCTGGAAGTCGGCAAGTACGGCGTTCAGGGTATGGCTGACCTTGATGCTGCAAATACTACAGCATACGGCAATCCTGAGATCACAAGCGTTGACATAGGCGTGAGAAAAAATCCTGCAATACTGATCTCAGGTCACGATCTGAAAGACCTTGAAATGCTCCTTGAGCAGACAAAGGATACGGGAGTTGATGTTTATACGCACTCGGAAATGCTACCTGCGCATTATTATCCGTTCTTCAAAAAGTATCCGCATTTCGCAGGAAACTACGGCAATGCGTGGTGGAAGCAGAAAGAGGAATTTGAGAGCTTTAACGGTCCGGTGCTGATGACCACAAACTGCATCGTTCCGCCGAAGGACAGCTACAAGGACAGGCTTTGGACAACAGGTGCCGCAGGCTATCCGGGCTGTAAGCATATTGACGCACCCTACGGCGAAGTAAAGGATTTCTCGCCGATCATCGAACAGGCTAAGAAATGTCCTCCGCCTACCGAGATCGAAACCGGCTCTATTATCGGCGGCTTTGCCCATGAACAGGTATTTGCACTTGCCGATACAGTTGTAGAAGCTGTAAAATCGGGAGCTATCCGTAAGTTCGTAGTCATGGCAGGCTGTGACGGCAGAGCGAAGTCCAGAAGCTACTATCAGGAATTTGCTGAGAAGCTGCCAAAAGATACAGTTATTCTCACCGCAGGCTGTGCGAAGTACAAGTATAACAAGCTCGACTTAGGCGACATCGGCGGTATTCCGAGAGTTCTTGATGCAGGACAGTGCAATGATTCTTATTCTCTGGCGTTGATTGCTCTGAAGCTGAAAGAGGTATTCGGGCTTGATGATGTAAATGATCTGCCTATTGTTTATAATATCGCTTGGTATGAGCAGAAAGCAGTCATCGTTCTCCTTGCTCTGCTGTATCTCGGAGTGAAGAATATTCACCTCGGACCGACACTGCCTGCGTTCCCGTCTCCGAATGTGGCAAAGGTTCTTGTAGACAGCTTCGGCATTGCAGGAATTACAACCGTTGACGAGGATATGAGGATTTTCGGCTTATGAGAAGAAAAGACCGTGAAGTGACCGATCTCAGCGAGATCATAGAGATCATGAAAAATTGCGATGTATGCAGACTGGCTCTGAATGATGACGGCTTTCCGTACATTCTGCCGCTGAATTTCGGTATGGCGGTGAACGGAGATAAGATCACACTCTATTTTCATAGTGCTTTGGAGGGCTACAAGGTCGGGCTTATCCGGAAGGATAATAGAGCATCATTTGAAATGGACTGCAAGCATGAGCTGCAATACTTTGAGGATAAAGGCTACTGCACGATGGCATACGAAAGTGTGATCGGCAGAGGACATATCCGTATCCTCTCGGAAGAAGAAAAACTGCCTGCGCTGAAACTGCTGATGGCGCATTATCATAACGGAAAAGATATGCCGTTCAGCACGGCGGCTATACCGAGAACGCTTGTGTATGCCTTTGAGGTAGAAAGCATAACAGGTAAAAGAAAGCCTGTAAAATAATTCTAACTTTGAAACCACTGGATTCAAAGCATATGATAGAGAAGCTCTCAGCGATGAGGGCTTTTTCTTTTCCTGCCGATTGACCTTTTACCCGTGGTATGGTATAATTATCCTAAGAACTACTGTATCGGGAGTGATGTGAAATGGCAGTCTATATCGTATTTGACGTAGAAACACCTAATCGTGCGAATGACCGTATGAGTGCGATAGGCATAACAGCGATAAAGGATAACAAAATCGTTGCAAACTACTTTTCACTTGTTGATCCCGAAACACATTTCGATTACTTCAATACGCAGCTCACGGGAATAGATTCGGATAAGGTCAAAGGCGCTCCGAACTTTGCAGAGCTTTGGAAGAAGATAGAGCCTATCATGAGCAAGGGTATCCTTGTTGCCCATAACGCTGTCTTCGATATGAGTGTTCTTCGCTCCTGCCTGCGGAGCTATGGTATCACTTGGAAAACGTCAGCGGAATACTTGTGTACGGTCCAGATCGGCAGGCGTTTCCTTCCCGATATGAAGCACAACCTCAATGTGATGTGCAATCACTACGGCATCTCCCTCGATCATCACCAGGCGGACAGCGATGCTCACGCCTGTGCGGAGATATTGCTGAGGTACATGGAAAGCGGTGTCGATGTTTCTTCTTACATCAAGAAATACAATCTATGACGGATAACTCGGAGAGCTGTTGCAAAACGGCTCTTTCTTTTTTGCTCGAATAACTCAGAAGCACAAATTTTGTCTATCTGAAATGATATAATAAAGGTTTTAAGAATGTTTGCAGTTATGGAAATTCTGTCGAACTGATTTGTTATAATGAAGATAGACAAGCATACAGCTCGGTTTTTGTACGTTCATTGACAGTTCCATACAGACGAATCGAATGAGATTTTTCGATGGGAGGTGGTAAACGTGTACTGGACAATGACAATAGATCTCGCTCTGCATTGATTGCCTTGCGGATTATCTATGCTGTTACAAAAATTGAGAAGTGGTATGCGGCTTCAACGGCATAAAGGCGGTCTGTGCAGTTACAGGCCGCTTTTTTCTATGTATGTATTGTGATAGAATGATGAAAGTCTTGTGATGTGTGGAACACCTATATTTTCATTCAGACACAGGATTTTCATCGCAAATACGGTGTTTGTATGAGCTTATTCTCATATTCTGACAGAATAAGTGAAAAGCTCAAAACCTACGGTAAAAGGCGGTTTTCAAAATCAGGGGTGTTTCAGTACTGAAACACCTGAAACGGCGCTATATCTTGCTTTTTCGGGCGTTATGGTTCATAATGGTAGTATGCACGTTCAAGGGCGTGATGACCGTATAGTGAGCCTATTGCGCAAGGGTTACTCGATCACTGTATGGTAATTGAATATGGTACGATCAAATGAACGAGTAATGTTTGGTTGTCGGACGGTTTTGGCCGAATGACAGTCTTACTGTGTTCATTTGAACATTTCCGTCCGACAGGAAAGGACGGCGATGTTATTTATGGAGTATACATATAAGATTCATCAGGATACGCCTGACCGCCAGAATGAAGAACTGGCAAGATATGAGCATGAAGTATTCGGTACGACGGATTATTCTGAGCAGTATACAGACACTCTTCCAAAGACTATATCCCGATATATGGAAGATGCGAAGATCGGCACTAACAAGCTGTCTCGTCTTACCGGAATCCCCAAAGCCACGATCACCCGTTACTGCAATGGTACTGCGCGGTATAAGGAGGACTATCTCTGTGCAATCTGCATTGCTCTCAGGCTCAAACCCGTAAAGCAGAGATATTTGCTCGGAAGACTGCGGCATCATCTGCGTGACGGCATTGTTGAGCATACTGTCAGGAGCTATATCATAAGAGAGTATCTTGACGGCTGTTACTATGACGATAATCTGACCGTGACATCATGTAATGACCGCCTCAGAGCCAATGGAGAACTTCCACTTACAAAGCTCACCTCCGAAAAGGAGGGCGAGCAGTAATGGAGAAATTCTTTTACAAGCACTTTGGCGATGAAGTTCCAACATCTATTGAGCGTGAATACAACCGACTTCTGATACAGGAATATAATCAGGAAGTTAGAGAACAGAAGTACCGTGTGCAGACATTGGAATTCTGTGAAGTAGCCGAGTTCTTTCCTGATCCTGCATCGCTTCCTGTATATGAACTTGAGCTGGAGAAGGAACGCCTTCACCGCAAAAGGCTTGAGTATCTGCCAAAGGCGTTACAGTTTCTCAAGATCGAGCATCCGGAACTGTACACGCTTGTTATCGAATACTTCTTTGCCAATGAAAAGGTGACAATGGCTGCTTTGGCTGAGGTTCATTCGATGAGCGTGGATAAAATCAGATACAGAATAGGTCTTGCCAAATCAAAGCTGAAAGAGTATTACGATTTGCACGAAAAGGTAAACAGATAATTGTGCATAATGCTGATTTTTCTTTTTAGCTGCAAAAAAATCGTGAAATTCTTTCCCGAAAACGCAAATTTCTCATTTGGTATATAGAGGGACAACAGCTAAACAAATATCCTGAAAGGCTGGCACCCTCTATCCTCCTTTCGGTTTGAAAGGCTACATATAAGGGCTTCGGAACGGTACAGTTTCTTTGTCCATTTTCAGTCTGTGCCGTTCCATATAAGCCTAATTTCCAACGAGATAGTTTCCAGACATAATTGACTCCTTTCACTATGACAGCAGAGAAGCTGTCGGGAGAGCCTGAGCTGACGGCTTGGGTTCTGCCAAAAACATCTCTGAATGCGACAGTTCCATTTCTCCTATTTTCATATTGGCAGGAATACTGCCACTCCTGCGTCGGGGACGGGTTTCCGTTCCCGAAAACTCAGGAGTACCATTATAAACAATAAACACCGACAAGATAGAGAGAGGGTGTTCTATATGAATGAAATTACAATCACTGTGAAATACGATAATGATAATCCTACCGTCAGCGGACGAGAACTTCACGCTGCACTCATGATTGATACACCGTATCACAAATGGTTTCCGAGAATGTGTGAATACGGCTTTGCCGAGGGCATAGATTTCAACTCGGACAAAAATGTCCGGGTTCAAATTGAGGGAAGCCGTAGCGTTTCAAGAGAAGTAACAGATCATCAGCTCACCATTGATATGGCAAAGGAGCTTTGTATGATACAGCGTACCGAGATTGGCAAGCGCTGTCGTGAATACTTCTTGAACCTTGAAAAGCAATGGAACAGTCCTGATGCAGTCATGGCGAGAGCGTTACAGATCGCAGACCAGAAGCTGGAGCTTGCCAAACAGCAGAACGGCAGTCTTATCGAGACAACCGCTGTTCAGGCAAAGCAGATCGAGGAAATGAAGCCGAAGGCGACATATTGCGATATGGTTCTGCAATCCGCAGGGCTTATGCCCATAACCACTATCGCAAAGGACTACGGAAAGTCCGCTAAGTGGCTTAACAAGTGGCTTCACGAACACGGCATACAGTACAAGCTCGGTAAAGTATGGCTTCTGTATCAAAAGTATGCCGATCGTGGCTATGTTAAGTCAAAGACTTTTACTGTCTTGGACGAAAACGGTGATTCCATTGCCAAGCCGAATACACAGTGGACGCAGCGCGGAAGAATGTTCATTTACGAACAGTTGAAGAAAGAGGGTATCCTGCCCCTCATAGAGCAGGACGATAGCTGAAACGCTGTCGGGAGTATCCGTTCATCGGGTACTGCCTATGGTGCTTCACACACACCTCCTTGTTTTGAACGACGGTCGATGTGTCGTCGGGAGCTTCTACTTCTCTGAGTAGGAGCTGCCAACAGTACATCAATCTTTGGACATAAAAATAACCGACAGACGATGTATTACAGCACCTTGAAAACTGAATATGAAACATCAACGCTATACGATTTCTTTCTTCTGTTGAATAAACGGAGGTGTCCCTATGGATACATTAACAGCAGAAGAAGCATACAGGGTAATGTACGAGGGGTATCCCGAAATACTAAGCGTGAATGATATTTGCAAGATGCTCGGAATTGGGCGCAGACGTGCCTATCTTCTAATCAATAGTGGGCAGATCAAGCGAATACCCTGCGGACGGAACATCAAGGTCGCTAAGGTGGCTGTGATATATTACGTTCTGCAAAGCGCACAAGAATGAAAACCGAAATCCGGTCAAATTACAGATTTCGGAGAAGTTGGTAGAAAAGTCTTGAAAAAAATGTTGTGTTGCGCTATGATTAAATAGTCAACAGCAGGCTATTCTACCGCTTTCATCGTGATTGGAGGATATTGAAAATGAAAGCAAGTCTGCCTTTTAAGTACATTACCGCCGTGAAGAACGGCAAACATTATGTAGTTTTCGACTACAAAGATGTCAACAACAAGAGAAAAAGAAAATGGGTAGGAACAGACCTACCCGAAAAGTGTGCCAAGAAAGTCCTCTCGGCAAAGGTTGATGAAATTGTCAGCAAGTTCAGTGAAGATTTTATGTCGGGTAAGGTAGCAAATATCAGCAAGGCTGTCAGTGCCAACGCAGACGGCACTGCGGATAGCTCCGAATATGAGTTTACAGCATACCTCAAGCATTGGCTTGAAAGTGCAAAGCCTACTATTGCGTTTACCACTTATGATTCGTACAGACACAGTATCGGCAGAATCTCAGAATACTTCGACAGAGAATTTCCGCATCTTCTTCTCAGCGAAGTCACTCCGCTTCAGCTCCAGAAGTTCTATAACGACCTTTATGATCTGGGGCGTAAGGGCAGTACAATCAGACAGTATCATGTCAATATTCACCGTGCGCTGAAATACGCTGTCAAGATGGATATAATTCCTGCCAATCCCGATGACAAGACCGATCTCCCTAAAGCAGAAAAGCACGAATCAAGCTTCTATAATAAGGAGGAGCTTGACAAGCTCTTTGAAGTATTCAAGGGGGACAGGTTGGAACTTGTGGTTCACATCGCTGCCTATTACGGTTTGCGCAAGTGTGAGATTATCGGCTTGAAGTGGGATGCAATCGACTTTGAGCATAAAACGCTTACGGTTCGCCGTAAGGTCGTATGTGTCTTTACTGACGGCAAAAAGGAAATCCGTGTTGAGAACAAGTTGAAAACAAAGTCGAGCGTGAGAACCTTCCCGCTGATTCCGCATATTGAGCGTATGCTTTTGGAACGCAAGAGACAGGAAGAAATGTTCTCTGAACAGCTCGGAAGTGAGTTTGACAGGGAGTATGACGGCTTTGTATGCCGTGATAACCTCGGAAAGCTCCTTGAACCGAACTTCGTGACAGGTCACTTTTGTTATATGGTTCAGCACAATAACCTGAAACCGCTGAGATTCCATGACCTCCGTCATTCATGTGCCAGTCTTTTGGTTGCAAGCGGAGTTCCGATGAAGGCAGTGCAGGAGTGGCTCGGTCATTGTACTTTTAATGTGACTGCTAACTATTATAGTCACCTTGAGTATAGTTCAAGAATCGAGTCGGCTGACAAGATTGCAAGGCTTCTCAGCGGAGAGGGACTTGACGGCACAAATGGGGGTACAGATACCCCTGAAATGACACAGAATGCAACATGATCAAATCTACCAAAAAAAGTTTTGGTCATAAAATCAAAGCAAAGAAGAAAGAAAATCGAATGGTTTTGGTAGACGATTTGGTAGAAAAAATGGCTTGACACAAAATTTTTATCTACCACTGGTTCTCCCAAAACAGCGTAAATTCGGAGAAAACCGATGTTGCAGGAGTGGCTTCAAAAAAATTTAGTGCCTTGTGGCACAAAATATTTCAAAATATTTGCGAGAACACAGCTAGACGTTTGCATTGAATAGAGAGCGCTGCGTTTGTATTCATGTTAAATTATCTTCACTCATTTTAGTTATGTACCATTCGGGTACACATCTATCAATTAGATGATAAAGGTTCGCGCATCGTTACTGTTTAATAGCTTAAAACAGAATTATCACCGGGCATGACTGCGTCGTGTCAACCTCCGTGGAGGGCAAACGGTTTAGTAGCTTGCCGCTACTGAAAAACGGGTGGGGGATTTATAAAAAAATGGAAGAACAAAACAACATTCAGACTGCCGTAGATCAGGAGGCAGAAAGGCTTAAAGCCAAACAAAAAAGAAAAGTTCAGATCATAACGCTGATAGCGCTGGTCGGTGTGATAGCTCTGGCTACAGCGCTAAGTATACCTATGATAAAAGCTCTCTCCGGCAAGAAGGGTCTAAAAGCGCTTGAAAAAACGCTTGACGGCTACAGCGGCCCTGTGGGAGTTGTAGTTTTCACAGCTATTCAGGCCTTGCAGGTGATAATTGCTGTCATACCTCCCGTGCAGGTGGTCGGCGGACTTCTTTTCGGCTGGTTTTTCGGAGGTCTCCTCTCGTTCCTCGGAACGCTGCTCGGTACGCTTGCGATATTTGCGATAGTTAAAAAGTTCGGCAGACCTGTGGTAGAAGCCTTCGTTGATGAGAAAAATCTTACAAAGTTCAAATTTTTGCAAAACGAGCAAAAGCTTACAACCGTTCTGATGATCCTCTATATTATCCCGGGTATTCCTAAAGACGTTATATCTTATCTTGTTCCGCTCACTCCCATAAGCAAGAAAGACTTTTTCACTTACGTTATGCCTTGCAGGCTCCCTGCGATAATGCTCTCCACCATAATGGGAAGCAATATGAAGCAGGGCAACTTCAAAACTGTTATCGTGCTTGTCGGCGTTGGTTTTATAATAGCGATATTCGGCTTTTTGTATAAGGACGTTATTGTGAATAAAATCAAGAGCCGAAAAAAACAAAAATGAGGCTGTTATTTACAAAAATGGCGTTCCTGCGAATTTTTTGAAAAAATCTCTTGACAACGAGTTTTCGTTGTGATATAATAATTATCGTCAATTGAGACCAAGCGGGTGTAGTTCAGTGGTAGAACTCCAGCCTTCCAAGCTGGCCATGTGGGTTCGATTCCCATCACCCGCTCTGTTTTATGCGTCATTAGCTCAGTTGGATAGAGCAACCGCCTTCTAAGCGGTAGGTCGCAGGTTCGAATCCCGCATGGCGTATTTACGTCGGAACTGTCAGGATACTGACGGTAACGGCGATATTTATAAGTGTATGGTGGGTATAGCGTAGCTGGCCTAACGCGTCAGTTTGTGGCACTGAAGACCGTGAGTTCGAATCTCACTACCCACCCTTTGCGTCTGCTGCGTTTGCAGCGGACGTTTTTTATTGCCCTTTCTGTTAATAAAAAAATCACTATAATACAACAATTAAACGATATTTTAATTGTACAAAGCTACAAAAATGCGTTTTTGGGCGGTTTTGTATGCCTTTATTGCTTGACTTTTATCAATAGATGGTTTATAATGTGAACGTGGGTTAGATAACACTAACTCGCGCCAAAAATAACCGTAAAGGCAGTGATATTATGTTTCTAGAGATCAGCGGCATAAAAAAAGGGTTCGGTGAAGGAGAGAGCAGAGTAGAGGTCCTCAAGGGGATAGATGCCCAGATAGAAAAGGGCGAGATCTGCGTTCTGCTTGGGCCTTCGGGCTCGGGCAAGTCAACTTTGCTGAACATCATCGGCGGTATAGACAACGCCGACAGCGGCTATATCTCCATAAACGGAGAGAAAACAGCCGATATGAACGAGAAGGCTCTCACTCAGTACAGAAGAAAGCATCTCGGCTACATATTCCAGATGTACAACCTCATACCCAATCTTAACATCAAAGAAAACGTTGAGGTGGGTGCATACCTCAGCGATAACCCCCTCGATACTGACGAGCTTCTGAAGTCTTTGGGGCTTTATGAGCACAGGCACAAGCTCCCGAATCAGCTTTCGGGCGGTCAGCAGCAGAGAACGGCTATCGGCAGGGCTATGGTAAAGAACCCAGATATACTTCTCTGTGATGAGCCTACGGGTGCGCTTGACTACAACACCTCAAAAGAGATACTGAAGCTCATTGGCGATCTCAATGCAAAGTATGGCAATACCGTTATAATGGTAACGCATAACGATGCTATCAAGAACATGGCAGACAGAGTTATCAAGCTCAGAGACGGAGTTATCAGAAAGAACTATATGAACGAGAACAAGATCTCCGCCGAAGAGCTTGAGTGGTAAGGGGAGGTATACATATGCGTGATCCCCTTAATAAACGTCTGCCGAGAGAGCTTAAAGGAGAATTTTCAAAGTATCTGATAATTTTTCTGTTCTTTGTAATGACGATCTCGGCAGTTTCGGGCTTCCTAGTTGCTGACAACAGCCTGATAAAAGCCTATGACGACAGCTTTGAAAAGTATAACATCGAGGACGGCAACTTTGAGTATTATGAGGAGCTGACCAATGAAGCCAAGCAGAACATTGAGGCTGAGGGTCTGACTGTATATAAAAACTACTACAAAGAGTTTGACACTGAGGATTTCACCAGCAACCTGCGTATTTTCGGTGAAAGGCATGAGGTGGATAAGCTCAGCCTTCTGACGGGTGAGTTCCCCGCTGCCGACGGTGAGATCGCTATCGACAGACTCTACGGTGAGAACCACAAGCTTGAGATCGGCGACACCATAAACATAAAGGGAGAGACCCTTACCATATGCGGTACGGTGGCATTTTCAGACTATTCTACGCTTTTCAGTGATAATTCCGACCTGATGTTCGATAACGACAAGTTCGGTATCGGAACTGTTACCGATGAGTATTTTGAAAAGCTCTCCGACACTCATCTTCACTATGTATATTCATGGATATATGATAAAAAGCCTGCCGATGACAAGGCTGCCAATAACAGAGCCAACGACCTTATGAAGGTGATGGCTGCAAACGGTCAGCTCGTGAATTTCATTCCGGAATATGCTAACCAGGCTATCATTTTCACAGGCAACGATTTCGGCGGAGACAAGAACTCTATAACTGTGTTCCTGTATGCGCTGATAGTTATTCTGGCGTTCGTTTTCTCAATCACTATAAGCAATACCATTAATAAAGAAGCGAGCGTCATAGGCACGCTGAGAGCCTCGGGCTATTCGAGGAGCGAAATGGTAAGACACTATATGATAGTGCCGATGGTGGTGCTGCTCATAGCTGCACTGATAGGAAATGTTCTCGGCTATACAGTGTTTGAGAGCTTTTTCGCAAAGCTTTACCTGCACAGCTACAGCCTGCCTGCATACAAGGTGATCTGGACTCCTAACGCATTTGTGCTCACAACGGTAGTTCCGTTCATCATAATGGTAGTGATAAACTTTATCATGCTTTCCAGTAAGATGAGGATATCACCTCTCAGATTTATCAGACGTGACATCGGCAAGAAGACTAAGAAAAAAGCCTTCAAGCTGAACACAAAGATCAATATTATGACGCGCTTCAGGCTGAGAGTCATCTTCCAGAACATACCTAACTATGTAACGATCTTCGTTGGCATCTTCTTTGCAGAGTTCATTATCCTGTTCGGCCTTGTGTTCAAGCCAATGCTTGCAGACTTCAAGGACGATATAGTGAACAGTATGTTCTCGAAGTATCAGTATGTGCTCAAGGCGCCTGTCGAGACTGAGAACAATAAGGCTGAAAAGGCAGCTATAACCTCGCTGGAGACTTACAAGTCACCTTTCAAGAAGGAGGACGTGTCTATCTACGGAGTTGAGCCTGACAGCCGCTTTGTAAAGCTTGCCGCACACGGCGATAAGGTAACTATCTCAACAGCCTATAATCATAAGTTCGGCTATGAGGTGGGCGACGTTATAACGCTCAAAGAAAAGTATACCGACAAGAAATACAAGTTCACGGTCGGGGGCTTCTTCGAGTATCCGTCAACGATAGCCATATTTATGGATAGGGAGCAGTTCAATACAGTGTTTGGCAATGATGCAGAGTATTACAATATGTATATGTCGAACGCTGAGATCAAAGATATCGACGAAAAGCTGATTGCTACAACGATAACTCAGGACGACCTTACAAAAACATCACGCCAGCTGACGCGCTCAATGGGTGATATGATGCTGATATTCGTTGTGTTCGGAGTAATAATCTTCGTTCTGATAATCTTCCTGCTCGCAAAGATAATCATTGAGAAGAACGCACAGTCGATATCTATGACGAAGATACTTGGCTATAATGACAGGGAGATAAACAGTCTGTATATACATACAACGTCGATAATAACAGTGCTGTCGCTCTTTATCTGCCTGCCGATAATGAACAAGATACTTGAAAAAGTGTTCGTTTATGTGTTCTCGGCTTATCCCGGGTGGCTTGAATATAACTGCCCGCCGTTGACAATGGTAAAGGTACTCGGACTGGGACTTATATCATACTTTGTTGTGGCATTCGTGCTTACGAAGAAGACAAAGAGCATACCTCTGGACGAGGCGCTGAAGAACGTGGAATAAGTTAAGACTATTGACATTTTTATTATGATAGTGTATAATTACAGCATATTCGTAATAAAGGAGACATAATGATGCTTGTACTTATAGACGACATAAAAATGCGTGAGGAAGATGTATTCATCGGATATATAAACACAACATTTTCCGACTGCGAGATCGAAAGCCTTGATGAGCTTTATGATTATCTTCTGAAAACAGATAAGAATATTGAATTTCTCGTATCTGATTATGAGGATATAGAGGACAAGACTTTTGCGGCAAAGGCTTTGAAAGTGCTTACGTTCTCAAGAGACGCAAGAGATAATATAAAACTTACTATGATGTGATGTTTGCCCGGGAGCTCAGGCTTTCGGGTAATTTCTTTCGTTCAGGTCCTATACTATTGATCGTCCGAAGGGGTAGCGGCTGACGCAGTCGCTGCTAGGGGGCGACCGGAAAGCCCCCTGACAGGGCGAGAGTATAACTGATATATCTGCAATTTTATTTATTCGTGTGATTAAGTAGGGCCTAGCGGCAAATATCTCCCGAGAACTCTACTATTCGTGATTTTCCTTTGATTTTCGGTCTGATATGGCGAATGAAAACAAAATAAAATGAATTTTGAGAAATGAAGAAAAACGAAGAGAAACGCAGAGAAATCAAGAGAATGAGGGATATAAATTAAAAATTCGGCAATTTGCCTATTGACATTCATTTTTCGGTAGTGTATAATAGCTAATGTTGCGAGTCCCGAAGGGCGTATTCTGCGGTGTGTGCGGTACGTTTGAGGGCAAAAGAACGGGGCTTTGACCATTTTATTGCGGGCTCAGACCATTTTTGTGTGGCTCAGACCGTTTTAACGTGGGATTTGACCCTTTAAATCATAAGGAGGAAAAAATATGTCTACTTATATGCCAAAGGCAGGCGAGATCACTCGCACATGGTATATTCTCGACGCTGAGGGACAGTCCCTCGGTAGAGTAGCTGCAAAGGCTGCTCACATTCTCAGAGGCAAGCATAAGCCAACTTATGCACCTCATGCTGACTGCGGAGATCATGTTATCATCATCAATTCCGACAAGGCAGTTCTGACGGGCAAGAAGCTTGAACAGAAGAAGTACAGATGGCACACAGGCTGGATCGGCGGTCTTAAGGAGATCGGCTATGACAAGCTTATGGCTGAGCAGTCTGACAGAGCTATGACCATCGCTGTTGAGGGAATGCTCCCCAACAACACACTAGGCAGAGCTGCAGCAAAGAGACTCAGAGTTTATAAGGGTGCTGAGCATAACAACGCAGCTCAGAAGCCTGTTAAGTACGAACTGTAAGGAGGAACGGATATGTACGAATCTAAGAAGCCATATTTCTATGGTACAGGAAGAAGAAAGCATTCTGTTGCCCGTGTTCGTGTTTACGAGGGAACAGGAAAGATCACAATAAACGGCAGAGATATCGACGATTATTTTGGCCTTGAGACACTCAAGCTGATAGTTCGTCAGCCTTTTGGCGTAACAGCTACAGAGGGCAAGTATGATATCGTATGCACAGTTGCAGGCGGCGGAGTTACAGGTCAGGCAGGCGCTATCAGACACGGCCTTTCAAGAGCTCTTCTCCAGGTAAGCGATGATTACAGACCGCTTCTGAAGAAAGAGGGCTACCTCACTCGTGACCCAAGAATGAAGGAAAGAAAGAAGTACGGTCTGAAGGCTGCAAGAAGAGCACCTCAGTTCAGCAAGAGATAATTTCTTTCATATTCAAAAAAACGCACTATGTCCCCGAGGGTCTGTCCTTCGGGGATTTTTGTGTCTGAATAGGTTTGATTTCTGTTATATAAATTAACTTTTTGATATAATTATATTAATTCTTTTGATAATATTAACTCGACGGCAGAAAGCCGAAAACGAAAACCGCAGGCTGAGGAGGTCTGCAATAATAATTATTTGGAGGAATATATCATGAGAAGTATGAAGAAACTATTCGTAGGTATGACAGCAGCGGCTATCGCAGCATCATGTATGTCAATAAACGCATTTGCAGCTACTAAGCTGAATGACGTTATCCATCCTGACGAGAACGACAAGGAAATGAACGACAGCTACTACAGTGTAGGCTGCATGGGCTACTTTATGAGCCAGAAGTGGAAATGGAACCAGGGCGAGTGGGTAGGCTGGAGCGAGGAAGAGCCCGGTAAGTTCATCATAGAGTACAAGATCAGCAAGGCTATTGTTGACGGCGCACTTGACGGCAAGGGCACGCTCGGCGATATGGGCGTTATGGTATGCAATATGCCTGACGACCCCAGCAAGTATCCTTACGAGGTAAAAGTATCCAACGCTAAGTTCGTTGCTGAGGACGGCACAGAGACAGTTTTCGATTCTCTCAATTCGATCACTGAGATGCAGGAGGATCCCGAGGGCGGTATCCGTTTCCATATCCGTCCTACTGATGAGGTTGACGAGACAACAGGTGAAGTGACCAAGAAGGCTCTTCCCGAGGCAGCAGGCTGGGATCAGGAAGGAAACTTCGAGGGCGGTACTCTTTACATGACACTTGACTTCGGTGCTCCTGATGCAGCAGGTGCAGATGACAGCAGCTCCAAGAAGGAAGACGACAGCAGCTCCAAGAAGGACGATTCAACAAAGGACACTTCCTCCAAGAAGGATGACAGCACTAAGTCAACTACAACAACTACTACCACAACAGGCGGCGGCACTGCAGCAGCAAGCGATGACACTGCTAAGTCAGCACAGCCTGAGACAGGCGCAGCAGAGGGTCTCCTCTTTGCAGGTGTTGCAATTGCAGCAGCAGGCGTTGTAGTTTCCAAGAGAAAGTAATGAACGGAGGACTTAATGATGATTTCAGGTAAGCGTTTGGGCGCAGCTCTTGCAGCGCTGATGTGTGTAGCTGTTACAGCTTGCGGAAGCTCTGACAGCTCAACTGCCGGAAGCTCTTCAATGCCCGAAAAGAAGCTCGAAGAGAACCAGCAGGAGATCGTCGAGAGACTTACAGGCAGCATGGAGACAAGAGAGCTCGAGAACAGCACTATCGAGTGGTTCTCATTCTGGGATATCAATCCTACAGCATCTGAGGATAAGGATATCGGTGTTGACCTTGCTCTGTTCCAGACTAAGTATAACGGCGTTATAAATTACAATTCGACCACATGGGATACAAAGTTCGATGACCTTGCCGCTCTCGTAATGGCAGACAAATCACCCGATTTTATCGGCGCTGACGATATGGATATGTTTCCTAAGGGCGCTATAAAGGGTATGATCGAGCCTATCGACGATTATATCGACTTTTCGTCTCCTATCTGGGCAGATATGAAAACAGCAGCAGACCAGTTCATGTTCAAGGGCAGTCACTATGTTGCAGTTTCAAGGATAGATCCTTGCTATATCTGGATATATAACAAGAACACTATCGATGACTGCGGCTTCGATCAGCCTGCTGACCTCTTCCATGAGGGCAAGTGGAACTGGGATACCATGAGCGAGATGTGCATCGAGTTCACAAATGCAGAGGAAGACAAGTTCGCGCTTGACGGCTGGTATTATGAGAATGCTCTTACTCAGTCAACAGGTCTGCCGCTCATCGGCATGAATGACGGAAAGATCACCAACAACATCAGTGATCCCAAGCTCGCAAAGGCACAGGATATGATGTATGAGCTTCAGAAAAACGGCGTTGTTTACCCTAAGCAGGAGCATGAGTGGAAGGTAAGAGGAGATGTATTCGGTGAGGGTATTGGCTCGGGACTTACACTGTTCTATCCGATAGGTCTCTGGGCTATTGAGGACGCACCTTCCGTAACAAAGCCTTACGGCGACCTTGATTCGGGCGAGGTAATGTTCGTTCCTGTTCCTTGCGCAGCTGATTCCGACGCACAGTACATACCTTCAAGAATACACGGCTTCTGCATCTGCAAAAATGCAAAGAACCCCGAAGGCGTGGCAGCATTCCTTGACTGCACACGTTATGCCGAGACTGATGAGGCTGCTCATAAGATCACTCTTGAGCAGTATCAGAAGGACTACGGCTGGACAGACGAAATGATGGATATGCGCGAGGAGATATATCAGCTTGCAGCTGAGCACCCCGTATTTGAATTCAGTCAGGGCGTTTCAAAGGATCTTGCAAGCCTTTCCGATAATGTAACAAAGGCAACTATGCATCCTGCTGAGGCTGAGACATGGAGCAGCGTAGTAGCTTCCAATTCGGCAGCTATCGACTACCTGATCGATGAAGCACAGGCAGATATGGGCTGATAGTATCAGTGAGTAAAGAGGAAGTATAAGGATCAGACTTACCCATACCCTTACCGCTTTCTTTTTGAATAATATCCTCCAAAACAGATAGTGGCTATAGGCGGAGAGCGGTCGGTTCTCCGCCTATATGCTTTGACAAGAATGCGAAAGTGTGATAAACTATGGTTACTAGTATAATGTTTGCGCCAAAAGGAGTGTGGAGCATGGGTATAAATAAAGAATTATCTCACCGCGAATTCTTCCAGAGCGAAAACGACATTCATCATTCTCCTTATGAAAAGGAGCTTGAGTTTTACGCAGCAGTCAGAGACGGTGACCTTGATGCGGTAAAGCGCACATATACACCGCTGGCAGTTGAGGGCTACGGCAGGATAAGCGAGGACGATATCAGGAATTTAAAATATCATCTTATAATCACAGTTGCGATGCTGGCGAGATTTTGCATCGAGGGAGGCCTTTCTTCTGAAACTGCTTACACTATCAGTGACATATATATAAATAAGATAGATATATGCAGGACAGAAGCAGGTCTGCGTGAGCTGCACCGTGATGTGATAATGGAGTATACCAAGAGGATGAAGCGCGTAACTGCGGGGCAGGCGTATTCAAAGCACGTTCTCACCTGTATAGACCTTATCTATGACAATATTTATAAGGGTATTCGTGTGGGTGAGCTTGCCGAGCAGCTGGGGCTTACGCCTCAGTATCTTTCAAAGCTGTTCAAAAAAGAAGTAGGTATGAACATTTCAGACTTTATAATGTCAAAGAGGATAAATGCTGCGGAAAATATGCTGAAATTCTCCGATTATGACCCTATAGATATCGGCAATTATCTCTGCTTCAGTTCTCACAGCCATTTTATCGCGTGCTTCAAAAAGCATACGGGGCTTACACCAAAGCAGTACAGAGAGAAATACTTCCGTCTCAACTGGCGCTCTCCCGAGCAGACTTGATAACACAAATACGATACGAAGATTAAAAAACTGATATTAATATTAAGACCGATAGTGTATAATTCAGATGTAAACACGAGATATGAACTCATGAAAGGATCTGAGCTTATGAAAAAATACATTATCGGTCTTGTTTGTTTTGTAATGACGATGTCAATGGCTGCCTGCGGAGATACCGACAGCTCCTCGGA
>JAFUTU010000029.1 GCA_017484095.1 Ruminococcus sp.
GCTGTCCCTCGCCCGATAGACGGAATTTCAGCTTGACCTTATTACTTGGCTTATACACATACTCGATACCGCTGGCGGTACAATTTTGAAGAAAATCTGCAAAATCTTTACTGTAAAATGCGACTTCGGCAATCTTGGCTCGGAGCTTATCTTTCCACGATTTACCCTGCAACTGCATATCACGCTCAAAATGAGATACGCCCTTGCCTTTCGGCTCGATGATGGACAGACCGTTTTCTCTGCATAGCTCGTCCGATATTGCCCGTAACTGCGCCCATGATCTTTCGCTGACCTTGCCTTGATTATGCTCCGTTGTAAAGCTAAGTCCGTTATAGAGGTTTGTATTATTGAAAATGATGTGACAATGGATATGGTCATGGTCGGTGTGGACTGCAAGCACATACTGATAATCGCCTTTCAGAAATCGGTCACACAATTCCTCTCCGATCTGCAAGGCTTGTTCGGGTGTGACTTCATTGGGAGCAAAGCTCTGAATTATGTGGTGTGCGAGGATTTGTGTCCGCCCTGTGCCTTGCTGTCGGACGGCTCGGAAGTCGGCGGCAGCACCTCGGCTGTCGGCTCGGCAAGCATAAGACTGGACATATAGACCGTTGACGGTCTTATCTCCGTTTGTGATATAGCGGAGAGCCGCCCCGTCTGTTGCTTTGATTGAATGGATAGAAGTGTATGCCAAATTTCATTAACCCCTCTCTTTATCTCGCTAATATCTTCGGCATAGATGTGACCTGTGCTGTGTAGACGAATGAGTATCTGATTGATGTTGCTCCCTATGCGTTTCATAAGGCGGTTACACTCCGATATATCAGAGGTATCGGGTACAAGGTCAACCCTCGCCCTGACACAATCACGGATATACTCCGTCTTGTTCTTGTAACCGTACTGCTCGCACTTGGAAAGAATATCCTGCATTTCCGATTCGGTGAAACGAACATTGAGGGTGTAGGACTTCTTCTCCCTCTTGCGTTTCAGGTACTTGCGTTCGCCCTCGGTGAGCTGGCTCTCGTCCTTATGTGCAAGGGTATCATCAAGCTCGGACTTGACCTCTTTATCCAAAGCATTGTTGATAGCTCCCTCATAGGTCATTCCCTCAAATTCCATAGCCTTTTGCTTGGGCGGTCTGCCCCTTTTCTTTTTCTCCGTATTCATAGCGGTGTCTCCAATCTTTGTATTTCGGCGTTAGCCGATTTTTATGACCGCTGTGCGGTCATATTTCGGGGCTTGGGGTGTCCCCAACAAGCATTGGTATTTTCGTCCGTGTGCGGCGCAAAATACTATGCTTGTTATTTTTGTTGCGCTATGGCGCATATTTTTCCGCCTGAGCTTTCCCCTCTACTCAGGCTTTCGCTGTTCTATCAGCGAATTGGAGCTGTGCGACTTTCATTCCCTCCGCCGCATTGGTCGGCGGTCATTTTCGCTCACGCTCTGCCGTGATGCCCTCAATATCATCGGTGACAATATTCTAAACTGGTACGGTGCAGTTATTGCGCAGTCTTGGCGGCAGTTTGATGAAAATGGGTATTGCATTTTCGGGGGCGGTATGGTATAATATAAAAGTGAGAGTAAGCACTTGGCTTGCTCGTGTAAATCGTAATTGGTAGCAATCTATTAAGAGATATGACATGAGACAATGGCTTTTATAATGATTTTAATATAGATTGTGTTTTTAATGTATAAAAGAAAGTGGAGAATGTGCGTTATGGAAATTTTGGGAGTAAACATTAACTTCTCGGATAATAAGAAACTGAACCAGCAATTTCACAGTTTCGCACAACAGCTCTCGATCTGGTACGACCTCGGAAAAACACCGAAGCTTGCCAGTCAGGACACACGCTTCACACTGGAACTGCAAAAACAGAAATTCCAGTCGCTCGGTCTGGATGTCAAGGTACAGGTCGGAAAACCTGCCGAGCATGATTCTGCACCTTCTTCCATGTCTTACAGCGACAATGTCTTTGTGAACTCCAGTGTTGCCGGAAACAAACGCATCACCACGACCATCCGCAATACACAAAGGGAAATTTACAACAAAACCGCTGATAGTGTCATCTGTACCATCATGCAATACCCAAAGGAAGGTACTGTTCCGCCACCTGATACGCCGTTTTGCTGCCCGAACTGCGGTGCGCCGTCCACGCTTGGCAAACTCGAATCCGGCTGCGAATTCTGCGATACGAAATTCCTGATGGATGAACTTTATCCGAAAGTCATGTATTACTCCATTGAGGAGGCACACAAGAGCGGAACGGAAATGAATCAGCTCGTGAAATGTATGATCGGAACAGCACTGTTTTGTTTGGTGATTGGCATTGCCAGTCAGATCATGAACGGGAAAAGTGTCGGGATACTGGATATTGTTGGTGTGCTTTTTGGTGGTGCGGTCTTCGGTTTCGTGCCATGGCTCTTTTTCAGGTTCATCAGCACATTCTTTGAGATGGGCAAAGATCTTCGTGGTGCAGGAAAAACTGCATCGTCCCTGCAGTTCTGCCGGAAGATGCAAAAGCTCGACCCCAACTTTTCGACAGAGTATTTCCGTGACAAGTCCCTGTCACTTCTCAAACTCATGCTTTATAGCCAGAATCCGCAGGAATTAACTGTCTGCCAGTGTGATAAGCCTATTCCGGAAAAACTTCTTGAAATCGTGGATACGACTTATTACAATTCCGGCGTGAACAAATACAGCATCAAGGACGGTGTCTGTGATGTATCACTTACGTTTTATATGGATTCCCTGCACTACTGTGACGGCAAAATCTGTAAAAAGTCCGACAAGATCCGCATGAGCCTGCGGAAAGTCATCAAAAATCCTACAGATCTAGGATTTTCTATCATGGCTGTCAATTGTCCATCCTGCGGTGGAAGTTTCGATGCGGCAAAAGTCAAAGCCTGCCCGTTCTGTGACAACAACTATCCGACCGAGGAAAATGACTGGGTCGTAACAGATATCAAAATTTGAGCATTCCAATCTGGGCTGTCATCATGATAATAATAGCTTCTATTGACAAATTCTGATTTGTCTTAGTAGCACCTCGCTACGATAACAAAACCGAATATCCCCATAAGCTGTGTGAGCGTTCTCCGCTCCGCAGCTTTTTTCATTTTCCTCATAACAATTTGTCGAACTGGATAATTTCACTGACATAGAAAGTTTGAGCGCAATATCAATAGACATGGGGGTATGTTTCGCGCTATAATATTATCGTGGGATAAAATCATATCCTGCGATACTCAAACCCGAAAAGAGGTGATGTGAATGAGTAAGAAAGCTAAGGCTGAGTTCGCTGATAACTCTGCTGATGCCGTCATGGACGGAGTGCTGTCTGAGAATCAGGCAAAGCTCAACAAGCTGAACAGTTCTATTCAGGCTGCCTATGAGCGCCGCCGTAAGATTATTACGGACAGCAAGCTCTACACCTACGGACAGCTCTCGGAGCTTTACGGCGGTGCAGAGGGACAGGCACTTCTCGATGCTGTGACTGCGGAGCATACACTTATCGGCAAGCTGACCGCAAGCGGTATGACCTATGAGCAGATCGGTGAGCTGGCTGACGATGCCGACAATGGCTCGGACGATAGCTCTGCCGATGATGATACCGACAACAGCTCGGACGATGATGAAACTGTCGGACAGACTTCTTTCTTTGAGGGTAACACCTACACGGATTAACATATATCCGACAACAGAACGATAGCTGTGAATGGGGCGGCAGCAATGCCGTTCCGCACGGCTATAACCACAACAGACAACAACGAGGGTAAGAGAGATAAAGCGATGCCCTCAACTCTATAAGCATAGAAACAGACAAGCTAAAGGAGAAAATTCGCTATGAATGAGACAACTGCAACCGTGTCCGAATATCATATCGGGCATACAACATACAGAGTGACAACAACCTTTAACCCCGCTTTTCGGGAGAGCCTTTCGGATATTCTGAAAAGGCTGATTACAAGGGATTGTGAAAATCTCCTCGGTGATAACGAACAGGAACAGGACAAGCAGGCTGTGTAAAATTTTAGCTTGGTGGGTATTGACTTTTTCGGCAATGCGCGCTAAACTTATAACATAGCTTGCTGTATCTGTCGGAAAGTGAGGTTAAAATGACAGACAAGATTACAGCTTTATACTGCCGTCTTTCACAGGACGATATGTTGGACGGTGAGAGTAACAGTATCACTAATCAGAAAGCGATACTCAAAAAGTACGCCGAGGACAACGGCTTTCCCAATCCGACTTTCTATGTCGATGACGGAGTGAGTGGGACAACTTGGGAGCGTGAGGGCTTCAAGGCTATGCTTGCCGATATTGAAGCAGGCAAGGTCGCAACGGTCATTACCAAAGATTTGAGCCGTTTAGGACGTGACTACTTGAAAACGGGTGAATATATCGAGATCATTTTTCCCGATTATGATGTTCGCTACATTGCTATCAATGACGGCGTTGATACATTCAAATCCGAAAATGAGCTGATGGCTTTCAAGAACATATTTAATGACTGGTATGCCCGTGACACAAGTAAGAAAATCCGTGCGGTATTCAAGGCAAAGGGGCAGGCTGGCAAACACCTCTGCCCTCCGATCTACGGCTACAAGAAGTCCGATACAGACAAAAATCTGTGGGTGATTGATGATGAAGCCGCCGAAGTGGTGCGCAAGATTTTCAAGCTCTGCATTGAGGGCTACGGTCCGGTGCAAATCGCAAGAATTTTGACGGAACAGGGTATCCCCACGCCGACCGCCTATGCTCTGTCGCAAGGCAGGGACAACGGACGGCATAACGCTAACACACACCGTTGGGGAGCGCAGACTATCTGCCACATTCTTGAAAAATCTGAATATTGTGGTCATACTGTTAATTTCAGAACAAGAATGAAGTCCTACAAGGTGCATAAGATCGTTTACAATCCCCCAGAGGAATGGCTTATCTTTGAGAATACGCAAGAGCCGATTATTAGTCAGCAGGAGTTTGATTTGGTGCAGGAGCTTCGCAAGAACAAGCGTAGACCGCAAAGGAGCGATGTAGTCAATCCGTTTGCAGGAATGGTCTATTGTGCCGATTGCGGGGAGAAGATGTATCTGAGCAGACGAAAGAATGAGCGTCCAGAGCAGGAACACATGAGATGCTCCACATACGCAAAGGACGGAGACAAATGCACCGTTCACTATATCCGCACCTGCGTACTCAATGAGATCGTGCTTGGCGAGCTGAACAAGCTCCTTGCAAGCGTGAGGGAGAATGAGGACGAGTTTGTGCAGACAGCTATGAGCAATTCCGTTCAGCGAAAGTCCTCCGAGCTGACAAAAGCAAAGAAAACGCTGAAACAGGCACAGAAACGTATCGCTGAATTGGACAGGCTCTTTACAAGGCTCTATGAGGATAATGTGTTGGGTAAAATCTCCGATGAGCGTTTTGCGATGATGTCAAAGGGATATGAGGACGAGGAGAACAAGCTCAAGGAAACCGTTGCGGAATTGACCGCCTACATTGATACCGCCGAGCAGAAGTCCTCCGATGTTACTTCTTTTCTTCAGGTGGTGCATAGATATGAGCGTATCGAAAAGCTCACTCCCGAAATCATGCACGAACTGATTGACAAGATCATCGTACACGAAGCCGACAAGTCGAGTGGCAAGCGTTTTCAGCAGATCGACATTATCTATCGCTTTGATGTTGCGACTTCCTCGGTCGAGGTGGAAACTGGTCACTATGGAAAAAAGACTGCATAACGCCGATGTTATGCGGTCTGTATTAAGGGAGAAAAAACTTCTATATCTCTACTGTACTTTCGCACCGGGGTTATCGTTGCCGTAGCCCTCAAGCAGATTGACCACGCCCCACAGCGAAACACCGCCGCCGATCAGGCAGATAACGGACTTGAGGACGGTGCAGGCAGTAGTGATGAAAGACGAGGTATCGACCTCGCCGGTGCCTGCTGCGAATGCCTGAGTAGTACAGGTCATAGCCATAACGCCTGCAACGGTTGCAAACATGGTTGCCTTCTTTGCACCACGGGTGAGCTTAGAGAGCCACTTGTGCTTAGGTGCAGAGGTAGTGGTTGCTGTCTCCATAGCGGTAGCATCGACCGCAGAAATATTCAGTTCGTTCATAGGTAAAAAGTCTCCCTCAAAATAAAAAAAGTAGTGTCCGCAGCTTCAACCGTTTCTCTTTTATTCGGTTTCTTCACTGTCCGAGTTAAAATCCGACATATATCTCTTTTTCGTCGGTTTCCTCAGAATTTTGAGCATCAGCGGTTTCTGTTTCTGTTGCTGATACTGTTGTAACTTCCTTAACGGCGGCCGTCATATCAA
The DNA here is from genome assembly GCA_017484095.1 of Ruminococcus sp. Taxonomy (GTDB): domain Bacteria; phylum Bacillota; class Clostridia; order Oscillospirales; family Ruminococcaceae; genus Hominimerdicola. Next base: position 6,325 of record JAFUTU010000029.1, read on the forward strand.
CACCATACCCCGTGAACTTTTCCTGTCGAGACAGTCTCAAACGCATCGCCTTTTGGTCACTCACATATTTTTCGATGTTGAACCCCATCTCAGGATTATCGTCCAAGAGCATTGGATATTGCTTATGACGGGTAATGTCATACTTGTCCGAGAAGAACGGACGCACTCCTCGCACCTGCAAGATACATTTACCGCCGTCCATGACCGCCAGTTCGTCCTGACTTTTCAGCTCTTTTCCGAGCTTCTGATAGTTCATACCGTAGCTTTCCGATTGTCCACGATTGGTGGAGGTATTGAAACTGTCGATCGTTTCTTTACCCAAGCTCTCTGAAATCTCTTTCAGAGTGGACTTCTCCTTACCGCCCAAAAACAGCATCGTATCACAGTTGCCTTCGATCGTATCTGCATTATCTTTATAGATAGCCTTTAGCTGGCTCTTAGCTTGCAAGATGATACTTGCCGATATTTCACGGCTTCGGATAGTCGCAATGAGCTTTTCAAACTGCGGTATTTCGCCAATATTGGCGAACTCGTCTAACAAACAGCGTACATGATAGTCCAGCTTTCCACCTGGGGAATTATCTGCTTTGGTGCAGAGTAGGTTGAAAAGCTGTGAATACATGATCGCTACAAGGAAGTTGAATGTAGCGTCTGTATCGGAGATGATTATGAAAAGCGCACTCAGCTCATCACCGAGCTTGTCAAGGTGCAGCTCATCGTAGGAGGTGATCTCCAAGACCTCATCTATAGCAAAAGGTGCAAGTCGGGTGCTACAGCTTATTAAAATAGACTTAGCTGTTTTTCCAGCCGCCAACTTATATGCCTTGAATTGTTTAAGAGCAAATGCACCGAGCCTTTGCTGATCACTTTGCGGAGACTCTCTGCTCCAACAGCGGTATTCATCATATGCTGAGGCATTAAACGGAAGTTCGCTCTCGTTTTCTTCAGGACCTTCTGAGTTTCCGTCAGATGTTCCCGAAGTCTTTTTCTGCTTTTCTTTTTCTAAGGCTGCATCAATATCTTCCTCAGAAGGAAAAGTACCGTCCAGCCAGCTTTCAAGCATACCGAACTGAATGTCGATAGCATTCTTAAATTCCTCATCGTCCTCACGGCACTCGGAAGCGTTTATCATTTCGATAAGTGTTTCAAAGTTTCTTTCTTCTTCTGGATAGATAGTGAATATCATAGCGATATATGCCGTATATAGGAGCTTTTCTGCCTTTACCCAAAAATCATCACCGCTGGGCTGCCGAGAGGAAGTAGTGTTTTTGATAAGGACTTCCACAAATTTGAGTATGTCCTTTTCACGATTTTTCTTTGAGATATACGCAAAAGGGTTATAGTGCATAGATTTAGCAAAGTCGATAGTGTTAAAAACTTTTATATTATAAGGCTCGTAAACCGGTATGTATTTACCTTTTTTATCCTTAACATAATTGTTTTTATCGTCTCTTTGATACACTATCCTCCCTTCACTGTTTTTCTTAGGACTGCCTCTTTCCAAAAGCTTCCCACACTCTACAAGCACTGTACCTTTCGGATCGGTAACAACATAGCTGCTGTGCATCTGCATCAGATTAGGCTTTACGAAGAATCGTGTTTTACCGGAGCCTGAACCGCCTATCACAAGGATATTTTTGTTTCGGGCATACTTTGGGGCAGAAGGCTTTCCCATAGTCAGCGATTCCGTTTTTGTGAGGATCACATTGTTTTCGGGGGAGGATAAGTCCATATACGGCTCAATATCCTTTTCCGTACCCCATACGGCAGAGCCGTACTCCTCGCCCTGGCGGAATTTCTTCTTGTTTTTAGACTTCATATAGAGAACAAGTTTCATTACACCAGCCAAAGCCAGTCCGAAAAGTATATCAAACGGGTGAAAACTTGGAAATACCTTAGCAAACGCAACACCGAGGCCCTGCATAAAAGGGAGCATTTTTTCCTGAAAACCGCTGCCGTCAGCCGTGCGGTACGCATATCCTATAAGATCTCCTGCATACGCAAATATAGCATACGGCAGCGTTTTCAGGATAGCCTTTTTTAGCTTTCGGGTGTCGATCTGCATTCAGGCAGCCTGACCTTTCTGTAAGAATAAGCCTTGAACTGCCTATCCAAATCAGAATTTATCTTCAAGCAGATTTTAAGGCAATAGTTATCGCTCTGTACGTTCAGTACCTGAGCATTTGAAGGTGTCTTTTTCATCGGTGTGTCTCCCTTTTTCTCTCTTTTGTCCTGTGTTTCTTGTGTGTTGTCTGAGCTACACGGGCAGCTTCTCTCTTTAACTGCTCTCTTGTGAACTCCCCACGCTGATTTGTCTTGGCATTTTTCCCGACATACTCGGTAAATGCTTTCTTGAAGTTTTCTGTCTTGCTTGCTGAAAAGAAAACGTGATATGTGGTAGGCTCTGTGGACTTGTCGGCTTTCAAGGCAAAGTCAACATCATATTTCCTTGCTGATTTCAGAAAGTCTCCGATATTGTCCTCACTCACTTCAATGCTGTCGAGCTTGCTGTCAGACTTCTTTTCAAGCTGACGGTAGGACATTTTGCCCTTCTTCTCTGCTTTGCCTGCCATAAACTCCTGCAAGGCTTCTTTGAAAATATCTGCACTGAGCTTCTCAGCCTTGATAGTCAGGTCTATCGTTTTCTTTGTTCCGCTTTCATAGTCTGTAGCCATTAGTTATCAGCTCCCTGCGGCTGAGGAATCTCATAAACGGAATATGCTTCGGACGAAAGCCACTTGTAGAGCGCCTTCACCGCATTTTCAGCATCCTCAGGGGTATCATAGACACCCATAGGGTTATCCGTTCCTGTTATATCCCTGCCGATCATCTCAAAATCGGGGCTGATAGTTCCGTCTTTGCTGATCTCAGCATCTTCCCAATTTGTAACAACGCTTATTTTTACGATATTATCGTAATTGAGCATCTCTCCAAACTGCGTAACAATTGTTTTAGCCATTTTTCTCACCTTCCTTTCTGACAACACTTATCATTTTGCTTGCTTCATAGCGATCCTTTTCGCTGTAAAGGCTGTCGAGCTTATCACAGAAATCATCATGTATCTCGTCAAAATCACTGAGAATTGAGCTGAGAAGATTAAAACTGATCGTATCACCGAGTCTATCCATGACAAGCAATGCCATTTCTGCGTGGATACCGTCCACCACTTTGCGTACTTTTTTGTAATCGTGCATTTCTTTTTCCTCCTGAATAATAAATATTATTTATATCCATATTGGGTAATCAGCATACTTACGGATCATTAACCAAAGTCACGCTTAAAAGCTGTATTGACCCAGCGATTTTCTGCATTTGCCTTAAAATACCGATTATTAGCTTCATTAAAGAGCGTACTGATAAGATATTTCTCAGTATTGCGTACATATTCAGGGTTTTCACGCATTTGCTCAATGGCATTCTCGACACAAACAATGTCAAGTTTAAGCATAGCTGACTTAATAACCTCTCTCGGAAAATCTTGTCAGCATATTCTGTCATAAGGCTTGGTAGAACAAATAGCTCTTACGATGCTGTCAACTATATTTTCAGCTTCTCCATAGCCATCATCGGTCTCATTACTGAGCCAGTCTGCAAGTTCATCAAACCCGATGTTATCCTTGATTATTTCCGTATATATCTGCTTTTTATGCATATATCCGTCCATCTGTCTGTCAGCAGATGATTGATTGATAGATACTTTATCACTCAGTATTCTATTTTTGTTTATTTCTTCTTTAGTTTTTAATTGCTCCTGATTTTCTACCTCTTGAATTTCTATGGGCAGAATTTCAACAGGCAGATTATCTATATCTTGTTTTCCTGCCCCTTGATGAACTTTTTTTACGGAGCTGATCTTTGATGTTGATACCTCTCCGTCATTATTTGTATCATCACTGTCAAGAACTGCCCCGGGCTTATCCTTTTCAGAATACTCAAAGAAATCATAAACATACTCAATACGTCCGCTTATAGTTTCATTGGGCATCAGTTTGGTGACTTTAAGGTAGCCCCACTGTTTAAGTTCTTTTAAAGCAGCCTTTATTGCCGTTTCCTTTTCCCTGCATATTGAAGTCAGCCCCGATATCGAATAGTCCCATTCCTCCGGCAGAGAAAGAACCTTGCACAAAAGCCCTATAGCTTTCAGGCTAAGATTCATTGACCGCAGGTGATAATTGCTCATAACAGTAAAGTTAGAGTTCTTGTTCACACGGCACACCGAGGAAGGAGCTGTCTTAGATATTTTTTTAGTCTGAGTCATAACTGTTTCCTCCCATTTGATGTCAGACGAGCTTCATCTGAGTGATCTTCAGCTTATTTACAGCATAAGTTTCACCGATACGCAGAAGATAGCCCGCTTCAACCAGCTCATTTAAAGCCTTCCTGATCGTTTTAAGAGAATCGTTCTCAAAAAACGAGCAGAATTCCTCAGATTTATGATAATCTATCTCAGGAGAGTTGAGCATTTTCAAAAGAACAGCCGTTGCTTCGCAGGAAAGGCTATTATCATTCAGAGTGATAGACTGACGCTCAGGCATAGATATTCCTCCTAAAAATGATTTTGTAAATTTTTCTTGATATTGTTAGCTTTCGCTATAAATGTAACTACCGAAAAGTGAATACCTGAGATGTTCCTGCTCATAGGGTAAATGACAGAATGCTTGCAAAAAGAAAAAGCACCTCTCATTTGAGAAGTGCTTAAATCACCTATAACAAAAAACGCTCCCCGAAAGACGGGTACTCGTAAAGAAGTTTTTATGATTTGAAGATGAGGTTGCGTAACTGCCTTGGTTACGCAACCTTTCTCTTTTTGTCGTACTTCATACTGTCAGCGACCGCAGTCGATACTGCGACATCGAAGCGATAATAA
>JAFUTU010000030.1 GCA_017484095.1 Ruminococcus sp.
CACAGCTGTGCCAGCCTGCTCCTTGCCAACGGCGTTCAGATGAAGCTCATTCAAGAGTGGTTAGGCCACAGCGACATCAGCACCACCAGCAACGTCTACTCCCATGTTGACAGCGAGAGCAAGAAGCTGTCGGCAAGAGCTATCGAGAGGGCGCTTGGTAATGATGATGAAGATGATGAGGAAGAAGGCGAGAAAAGAAAGGGAGCCTAAACTATACTATATAAAAGAACTCCCTGTCCGGAAGGACAGGGAGGGATTATGGACAGAACAGATACTTTTTTTCTGAATAGGACAGTAAAAGAGATTTCAAAGTGGGAACACCGCCGTCAAATAAAATTAGCCGCCCTCTGCACATTCGCAAAAGGCGGCATTGGTCCAGGGGCTCGCCCCTGGTGGCGGAGAGTCAGGGATTCGAACCCTGGGTGAGTTACCCCACACAGCATTTCGAGTGCTGCACCTTCGACCACTCGGACAACTCTCCGTACAAAAAACTATTAAGAAAAATGCGAGAAAACTGCGAGATACACCCCGGCAAAGCCGATGTATCAGGCAACTAAACCCACGAAAATACGCGGTTTGCGGGCTTGAACCGTGACAGACCCGACTATGTTTCGAGTGCGCCCCGTTATGACCACTTCGATACGTCTCCAATCAATCACGTATGATATTATACACTATCCGACCGAAAAAATCAAGCCTTTTTTTCAAAAAAAAATATCAGTACAGCCAAAATTTGTTTTTTGTTCAAAAAAACACTTTACAATTCTTACTTAATATGGTATACTTATTGTAATTTAACACTTTTAAGCTTTTAAACTTTATTACATGAAAGGACGATAAAAATGCCGATAACCCAGCTGCTTGAAAGAAATGCTCGCGAATTCGGGAACGATGTGAGCTTAGTTGAGGTGAATCCAGAGATCAAAGAAAGAAAAAGAGTTACATGGAAGGAATACGAGCTCATTGAGCCCGATCCCGAATGTCATTACAGGAGAGAGATAACCTGGGGCGTTTTTAATGAAAAAGCAAACAGATTTGCAAACCTGCTGCTCTCACGCGGGGTAACAAAGGGTGATAAGGTAGGTATCCTGCTTGTGAACTGTCTTGAATGGCTGCCGATATACTTCGGTATACTCAAGACCGGTGCGCTGGCTGTGCCGCTGAATTTCAGATATACGTCTGACGAGATCAAATACTGTCTCGATCTGGCTGAGGTCGATATATTAGTGTTCGGACCTGAGTTCATCGGAAGGATTGAGGAGATCGCAGAGGAGATAAGCAAGAACAGACTGCTTTTCTACGTTGGCGAGAACTGCCCCACCTTCGCCGAGCATTATGACAGACTTGTAGTGAACTGCTCCAGCATCTCACCTGACATAGAGCTGACAGACAAGGACGATGCAGCCATTTATTTTTCATCGGGTACCACAGGCTTCCCGAAGGCTATACTGCACAATCACGAAAGCCTTATGCATTCGTGCAAGGTAGAGCAGAACCATCACGGTCAGCAGAAGGACGATGTGTTCCTCTGCATACCGCCGCTATATCACACAGGCGCTAAGATGCACTGGTTCGGCAGCCTTTTATCGGGCGGAAAGGCAGTGCTTTTAAAGGGTGTAAAGCCTGAATTCATACTTGAGACAGTATCTAACGAAAAATGCACGATAGTATGGCTGCTGGTGCCATGGGCTCAGGATATTCTTGATGCAATAGACAGCGGTGAGGTAACGCTTTCAAAATATGAGCTTTCTCAGTGGAGGCTTATGCACATAGGTGCTCAGCCGGTTCCGCCGTCTCTGATATCCCGCTGGAAGAAAGTGTTCCCAGATCATCAGTATGACACTAACTACGGACTTAGCGAGTCTATAGGACCAGGCTGTGTACATCTCGGAGTTGAGAACATACACAAAGTAGGAGCGATCGGCAAGGCAGGCTTTGGCTGGGAAGCAAAGATAATCGATGAGAACGGCAACACCGTTGAGCGCGGACAGGTCGGAGAGCTTGCTGTCAAGGGACCGGGAGTTATGACCTGCTATTACCGTGACCCGAAGGCTACGGCAGAGGTGCTGCACAATGATTGGCTCTACACAGGAGATATGGCACAGGAGGACGAGGACGGATTTATCTTCCTTGTTGACAGAAAGAAAGATGTTATCATAAGCGGCGGAGAGAATCTCTACCCCGTTCAGATCGAGGACTTCCTCAGGAGCAACGATGCTATAAAGGACGTTGCGGTCATAGGTCTGCCTGACAAGCGTTTGGGCGAGATCGCAGCTGCTATCATCGAGCTGAAGCCCGATCACCCATGCACAGAGGAGGATATACAGCAGTTCTGCAAGAAGCTGCCAAGATACAAGAGACCTCACAAGATAATATTTGCAGATGTTCCGAGAAACCCGACAGGAAAGATCGAAAAGCCCAAGCTTCGCGAGATATACTGCGGCGAGAGCCTTGTTGCTGCCCAAAACAGAGGATGATCGGATAATCAAACAAAAAACAGGCAGTCGACTCAAGCTGTGAAAGGCTTGAAACGACCGCCTGTTATTTTTATCTTCTTACAAATTTGTGTAGCCCATCAGGTATTCATCTACCTGGCTTGCACAGTCTCTGCCCTCCCGGATAGCTCTCACTACAAGTGACTGCCCTATGTGCATATCGCCTGCTGTAAAAATATTTGCCGAGACATGATGCTTGCCATGCTCGGTTTTCACATTGGAATGGCCGTCCAAATCAGCATCAAAGTCTTTGGCAACATAATCTTCGCTGCCGAGGAAGCCCGCTGCTATAAGGCAAAGCTCACAGGGGAGCTCATTCTCGCTGCCCTCTACGGGCTGAGGCTTACCGCTTGAAAAATCAAGCTTGACAATTACAACAGATGCAAGCTTGCCGTTTTCGTCTGCCTTGAACTGTTTTACTGTTGTACAATATTGTCTCGGGTCATGACCAAACACTGCAATAGCTTCCTCCTGACCGTAATCTGTCTTGCAGACTCTCGGCCATTCGGGCCACGGGTTATTGTCAGCTCTGGTATCGGGAAGCTTAGGCATCATCTCTAGCTGAGTAACTGATGCACAGCCCTGTCTGATACAGGTGCCTACACAGTCATTACCCGTATCACCGCCGCCGATGACTATTACGTTTTTGCCTTTTGCGGCAGACAGTCCCTGCTCATCGCCTGACAGGAGAGCTTTGGTCGTTGCTTTGAGAAAATCAACTGCAAAGCTTATACCCTCGGCATCTCTTCCCTGCACAGCTATATCTCTTGGTTTTGATGAACCGCAGGCAAGCACTACGGCATCGTATTTTTCACATATCTCTGCACCTGAGGTGTTTTTGCCGACATCTGCCCCGTAAACAAAAGTTACTCCCTCAGCTTCCATAAGACTTATCCTGCGCCCGACTATGCCTTTATCGAGCTTCATATTCGGGATACCATACATCAGCAGACCGCCTGCTCTGTCCTCCCTTTCAAATACTGTTACTGTATGTCCTCTTTTGTTGAGGGTATCGGCAGCAGCAAGGCCAGCAGGACCTGAGCCTATAACGGCAACGGTTTTACCGCTTCTGACCTCAGGAATCTGAGGCTCCATAAGTCCGTTTTCAAAGCCGTATTCGATTATTGCATTCTCATTATCTCTGACGGTGACAGGCTCGTCATACACGCCGCAGGTACAAGCTTTTTCACAAAGAGCAGGACAAACCCTCGATGTGAATTCGGGGAAATTGTTTGTCATCAAAAGCCTTTCGAGTGCAAGCTCGGGGCGCTGCCTGTAGACGAGGTCATTCCACTCTGGAATGAGATTGTTGAGAGGGCAGCCTGATATCATACCGCAAAGGATCTTGCCGTTCTGACAGAATGGCACACCGCAGTCCATACACCTAGCAGCCTGAACTCTGCGTTCCTCCTCAGGCAGTATGCGGTGGAACTCATCATAGGTCTTTATTCTTTCAAGCGGCTCGACCGCTGTATTCTCGGTTCTAGTATATTCAAGAAATCCTGTTGACTTTCCCATTGCTCACGCCTCCTTCTCCAGACTGTAGAATGCTTCGATCTCAGCCTCATCATGGCTTCTGCCAAGCTCCTCCAGCTCGATCATGGTCTTTTGCATTTTTGCGTAATCATGCGGCAGAACTTTTTTGAAGCTGGGCAGATAATTATCGAAATCGTCAAGTATTGCTTTTGCTTTCGGAGAACCTGTTGCCTCATAGTGCTCTGTGATGAGCGTGCGAAGCTCTCCGATATCGTGCTTGTCTTTTACCTCACCGGAGGTGACCTGAGATTTGTTGAGCTTCATATAAAGGTCTCTGCCCTCATCGAGAACATAAGCGATACCGCCTGACATTCCGGCAGCAAAGTTCTTTCCTGTCCTGCCGAGGACTGCGACCCTACCGCCTGTCATATATTCGCAGCCGTGATCTCCGACGCCCTCACAAACTGCATATGCACCGGAGTTTCTTACGCAGAATCTTTCTCCTGCGATGCCGTTTATAAATGCCTTGCCTGAGGTAGCACCGTACAATGCAACATTTCCGCAGATGATATTATCCTCAGCCTTGAAGCCTGCTCCCTTAGGAGGTGAAAGGGTAAGCTTTCCTCCCGAAAGACCCTTGCCGAAATAGTCATTGGCATCTCCGCTCAGTCTGAGGGTCAGTCCTTTCGGAATGAACGCCCCAAAGCTTTGTCCGCCGCTGCCCTTGCAGTTTACTGTATAGGTATCATCATCGAGTGCATCACTGCCCCATTTTTTTGTGATCTCAGAGCCGAAAGATGTACCAAAGGCTCTGTCGGTGTTGATAACATTTACATCTATTGACTTTGGTGTTTTGTTTTTAAGAGCAAAGCCGAGCTTCTTTATAAGGATCTTTTCATCAGCAGTCTTTTCAAGGGCAAAATCGAACACATCTGCGGGCTTGAACAGCTGACCCTTTGTCTCGATACCGCTTGTGAGTATCTGTGAAAAGTCTATTCCTGCATCGGTGTCCTTACAATACAGGAGGTCTGTTCTGCCAATTAGCTCATCAACTGTTCTTATGCCAAGCTTAGCCATATACTCTCTCAGCTCCTGAGCTGCAAAGTGCATAAAGTTTATAACATATTCGGGCTTGCCTGCAAAGCGCTTTCTGAGCTCGGGATTCTGTGTTGCGATACCCATAGGGCAGGTATCAAGGTTGCAGACTCTCATCATAACACAGCCCATTGTTACCAGCGGCGCTGTTGCAAAGCCATATTCCTCTGCGCCGAGAAGAGCTGCAACAAGTATATCACGCCCGTTCATGAGCTTGCCGTCAGTTTCAAGAACTACTCTTGTTCTGAGGCCGTTAAGGATAAGCGTCTGGTGAACTTCAGCAAGACCGAGTTCCCACGGCAGACCTGCGTTATAGATAGAGCTTCTCGGTGCGGCGCCTGTTCCTCCGTCATAGCCGGAAACGAGTATTACCTGTGCGCCTGCCTTTGCAACGCCTGCTGCAACGGTGCCTACGCCAGCCTCAGACACGAGTTTTACGGATATACGAGCATCGCGGTTAGCATTTTTAAGGTCAAAGATAAGCTCTGCCAGATCTTCGATCGAATAGATATCATGATGCGGCGGAGGGGATATCAGTCCGACGCCTGCAGTTGAATGACGAGTTTTAGCTATCCAAGGGTATACCTTTCCCTTAGGGAGATGACCGCCCTCACCGGGCTTTGCGCCCTGTGCCATTTTGATCTGTATCTCCTTGGCGGATACCAGATACTCTGAGGTAACGCCGAATCTGCCCGATGCGACCTGCTTTATAGCAGAGCCCTTTTCGGAGCCAAGTCTTTCGGGACTTTCACCGCCCTCACCGCTGTTTGACTTTCCGCCTATCTTGTTCATTGCGATAGCGAGACACTCATGAGCCTCCTGAGAGATAGAACCATAGCTCATAGCACCCGTTTTGAAACGATGACAGATGCTCTCAACACTCTCTACCTCGTCTATCGGGATACCGCCGTTCTCATCGAACTTAAAGTCAAGAAGGCTTCTGAGAGTGAGCTTGTTGTCCTCTGCGGTGAGCTTCTTTGAATACTCCTTATAGGTCTCATAATCTCCTGTGCGGGTCGCCTTCTGGAGAAGATGTATCACCTCGGGAGTATAGAGGTGATCGCTCTTTCCGCTTTTAAGCTTATGAGCACCCATACTTTTTATTTCTTTGTTTGTTTCAAGTCCCAGCTGGTCAAATGCAGCGTTATGCAGAGCCTCGGTCCTGCGGCTGATATCTGCGAGAGTTATTCCTCCTATCCTGCTGACAGTTCCCTTGAAATACTTGTCTATGACCTCAGGTGATATGCCGACAGCTTCAAACAGCTTTGAACCGTGATATGACTGAATGGACGAAATACCCATTTTTGAGGATATCTTGATGATACCGTCAAGCACTGCCTTATTGTAGTCGTCCTCGGCAACATAGAAGTCTTTATCGAGCAGACCTGTGTCTATCAGGTGGCGGATAGTCTCCTGTGCAAGATACGGATTTACCGCGCAGGCACCGTATCCGAGCAGAGCCGCAAAGTGGTGTACCTCACGTGGCTCAGCGCTCTCCAAGATAAGGGCTACTGCCGTTCTCTTTTTAGTTGAGACAAGGTGCTGCTGCAATGCGGCAACAGCCAGCAGTGACGGGATAGCAGCTCTGTACTCATCTATATCTCTGTCAGACAGGATAAGTATATTGGCGCCGTCTCTGTATGCCTTATCAGCCTGAATGAAGAGCTTTTCTATTGCGGTCTCAAGAGATGTGCCTATATAATAAGTGATAGGTATTACCGCAGATCTGAGGCCAGGGGTAGTAAGGCTTTTTATCTTCAAAAGGTCTGTACTTGTAAGGATAGGATTTCTTACCTTCAATACGTGGCAGTTCTCAGGTCTGTCCTCAAGAAGGTTTCCGTCTTTGCCTATGTACATACAGGTATCTGTAACTATGTGCTCTCTGATAGCGTCGAACGGAGGGTTCGTGACCTGTGCAAAAAGCTGTCTGAAATACGAGAAAAGAGGAGGCATTTGCTTGTCAAGAGGCGGCAGAGGGATATCACTGCCCATTGAAGCGATAGGCTCAGCGCCGTTTTCAGCCATCGGCAGAATACTATTCATTATCTCCTCATAGGAATAGCCAAATGCTTTTTGCAGCTTTTTAAGCTCGTCCTCGGAATAGGTCTGAATGTTCTTGTTCGGGAAGTGAAGGTCATGCAGTCTTACAAGGTTGCTGTCAAGCCATTCACCGTAGGGGTGACGTGATGCGTAATAGCTTTTGAGCTCCTCATCATCTATAAGTCTTCCCTGCTTAGTATCGGCAAGGAGCATTTTTCCCGGGCGCAGTCTGTCCTTTTTGACGATCTTCTCGGGAGATACATCTATACAGCCCGTCTCAGAGGACAGGATAAGGAAGCCGTCGCTCGTCAGGCAGTATCTTGAAGGTCTCAGACCGTTTCTGTCAAGCACTGCACCCATAACTTCACCGTCAGAAAACAGTATTGAGGCAGGGCCGTCCCAAGGCTCCATCATGGTTGCATAATACTGATAGAAGTCATATTTTTCTTTGGCGATGCTTCTGCTGTTGCTCCAGGGCTCGGGAATAGCTATCATTACCGCAAGCGGCAGCGGGATACCCGACATTACCATAAATTCAAGAGCATTATCGAGCCTTGCCGAATCTGAACCGTCTGCATTTATAGCGGGGAGTATTTTTTCCATATCATCACCGAAGGCTTCACAGTGCATGGTTTCCTCACGGGCAAGCATCTTATCGGCATTGCCTGTGATAGTGTTGATCTCTCCGTTATGTACCATGAGCCTGTTCGGGTGAGCCTTCTGCCAGCTGGGGTTTGTATTGGTGGAAAAACGGCTGTGGACCATAGCAATGGCAGAGGTATACCTTGTATCCTGAAGATCAAGATAGAAGCCCCTGAGCTGACCGACCAAGAACATTCCTTTATATACTATAGTTCTGCTTGAAAGGGAACAAACATAGGTATGCTCATTGGCCTGCTCAAAAATACGCCTTGCGATATAGAGCTCTCTGTCAAAGGGAAGTCCTCTGGATATTTTTTGGGGCCTTCTAACAAAGCCCTGCATTATGAACGGCATACTGTCGAGAGCTTTCTGTCCGAGGATAGCAGGACATGACGGTACCTCTCTCCAGCCTATCAGCTCCATTCCCCTCTTTTTGAGGATCACCTCAAACATCTTGCGAGCCTGATTTCTTTTAAGCTCGCTCTGCGGAAAATAGAACATTCCTACGCCAAAGTCTCCGTCATCGCCGATATCGAAGCCAAGTTTTGCACATTCGCTCCTGAGAAGGTCGGCAGGTATCTGCGTAAGTATGCCTACGCCGTCACCTGTTTCTCCCTTGGCGTCTTTTCCTGCTCTGTGTTCAAGCTTTTCAACAATGGAAAGCGCATCCTCAACAACTTTTGAGGACTTATCTCCCTTAATGTTGACAACAGCACCTATGCCGCAGTTCTCATGCTCGAATGCGGGGTCGTACAAGCCTTGCTGCGCGAACGGCGCTTCTCTTCTGAAATCATCCATTTTCTCACACCCTTGATAGTATAAACAAAAAACGCCCATAAAAGACTAAAAGTCCCTTATGAACGTCATTGCTCAGCAATATTATAATTGAATTTTAGCACATCAAAGCGCAAATGTCAAGCGGTAAAAGTCTGTTTTTTGACGTATTGTGAAACTTTGTTTATTTTGAAACAAGATAATCTAACACTGACACCTGTTTTTGTAGCATAAAACAAGGGTATCCGACTGTGATTGACTTATAATCAGGTGTGTGATAAAATATAGTCAACATTATTAGTTTTGAAATTTGCTGTAGATCTGACATATATTCAGCAGTGATGCAAGTGAAAAGCATCACAGAAAGGACCTGAAAATGCCCCATATAATAGAAATAAAAGACCTCTCTCTGCCTGAGCTGCAGCCATATTGCTGTACGAACGAGGTACAGCTAAAGCATTATTATGAGCCGGAAGAGGGAATATTTATTGCTGAGAGCCCGAAAGTGATACGCAGGGCACTGGCTGACGGATACGAACCGATATCCATGCTTTGTGAAAAGAAGTATATCAGCGGTCAGGCAGAGGATATAATAAGGTCTCTGCCGAATATACCTGTTTACACTTCCGAGAGCAGCGTTCTGACACAGATAACTGGGTATAAGCTCACTCAGGGGGCGCTTTGCGCAATGAGAAGAAAAAAGCTTCCCAAGGCTGAGGATATTGTTTGCGGAACAAAAAAGATAGTTGTTATGGAAGATATCATGAATCAGACGAATATCGGTGCAATATTCCGAAGCGCTGCTGCTCTCGGAATGGACGCAGTTGTTCTGACGCCCTCCTGCAGTGATCCGCTATACAGGCGCTCGGTAAGAGTGAGCATGGGAACGGTTTTCCAGATACCCTGGACATATCTTTCTCTGTCATCGCCCGAATATGTCAAATTCCTAAAAAATCTGGATTTTACCACTGTTTCAATGGCGCTGAGAAATGACACGCTTGCTCTCGACGATGAGAGACTGAAAAAAGCGGAAAAGATCGCTGTCATACTTGGAACTGAGGGAGAAGGGCTAAAATCTGAAACGATCGAAGAGAGCGACTACACTGTAAAAATACCAATGGCAAACGGTGTTGACTCATTGAATGTAGCGGCAGCAAGTGCAGTAGCATTCTATGCGCTGAACAGAATGTGATATAAGTTTTATGAAAGGGATCGGAGAGGTGCCGCACATGGCATTTCTCCGAGTTATTATCTGATATATCCTTATCTTTAAAATTTAAAAGACATATTTATTGCAGTTTGGGATAGCGAAAAAACATTTTAAAAAAATCGATTTTTTTGTAACGAATCGACACTTTCTTCGTCTAACCGATGTAAGGCAAAAGAAAGGAGGTGCGGTGACAGTGAACGAGACTATGGAGAAGATGTACGAGACCTGTTATATGAAGGTATATTCCTTTGTTATGACGCTGGCAGGGAATAAAGATACTGCTCAGGAAATAACTCAGGAGACCTTCTTTCGGGCAATGACCTCAAAGCAGACATTCAGGGGCGAATCACAGCAGCTTTCGTGGCTTTGTGCGATAGCTAAAAATCTGTATACTGATGAGCTGCGGAGAAGCTCCAGATACGGCGTCGCGATACCCGATGACAAGCCTGACAGCTCTGACAGCATTGAACAGACGCTGGCAGACAAGGATCAGACCTTTCGGATACATAAAGCGCTCCACGAGCTTGAGGATCCATACAAAGAAGTGTTCCAGCTAAGAGTTTTCGGAGAGCTTTCCTTCAAACAGATCGGCATCATTTTCAGAAAAACAGAATCATGGGCGAGAGTTACCTATCACCGTGCACGAATGAAACTGAAAGAGAGGTTAGACAACAATGAAGTATAACTGTGATGTTATAAGAGATCTCCTTCCGCTTTACCAAGACGGAGTTTGCAGCGACAGCAGCCGTCATACAGTGGAGGAACATCTCACAGAATGTAAAGCTTGCAGCGATTATCTTGAAACGCTGAGATCAAGCGGAGAGATCGAGAGCACAATAGATATTGAAAGAGAAGATGCTCTTTCATCTCAGGCAAAGTTCTTCAAACGCAGAAGCGCTGTGTTAGGAACGGTGTTTGCCGGGATATTTATGCTGCCTGTTCTGATATGCCTTATCGTAGGGCTGGCAATCGGAGGTATATCCTGGGTGATGATAGTGCTCGCAGCGATGCTGATACCTGCATCACTGGTGGCTGTACCGCTTTTAGTTCCTGAGAACAAAGCATTGTGGACTCTGGGATCGTTTATAGTAAGCCTTGTGCTTCTTTTGGGAGTGTGCAGCGTTATATCGGGCGGCAGCTGGTTTTTCACAGCTGCATCGGCATCACTGTTCGGCTTATCTGCGTTTTTCTCACCGTTTGCTGTCAAGGCAAAGCCTATCGCTTCCAGGATCGGCAGCCGCAAGGGGCTTGCGGTAATGACTTTGGATACTGTACTGTATGTTCTGATGATGCTTTGCATAGGATTGACGAACGGTCTGGGGGCAGGCTACTACAAGCTTGCAGGAGCGATCTCGATACCAATACTTATATGGATATGGATACTTTTCCTGATAATCAGGTATCTGAAAGCAGGAAAAGCTATCAAGACCGCAGCAGCTCTCGGCTGCACGGCAGCTGTAATGATCGTAAGCAGTTTGATATTTCACATCGGAGAGATCAGCTCTCTGATATATATTGAGGCTATGGGCAAGAGATATGAAATGAGCACATACAATTTAACTGCTGTGATCTGTATTATTATCGGTGTAGTATTTGCTCTTATCGGAGCACTGAAAGGAAAGAAGAGGAGGAAAAAGTAAAATGAAAAGAGTAGTTGTCTTTGCAGCTCTTATAAGCGCAGTTATGATGTGCTTCTGCGGATGTTCGATAGGGTTTGTGAGCGGTTCCACGGTAAGGTATGACAATGCAGACAAATACACCGCAGGAGACCGTGAGATAATTGATAAGATCGACAAGCTCGATATTGACTGGATAGGCGGTTATGTGAAGGTGACAACAGGCGGAAGCACTGTTCAGATAAAGGAAACGACAAAGGGTGATCTCGCCGACAAGTACAAGGTTCACACCTGGGCAGAAGGAAGCACCCTTCATGTAAGATACTGCAAGTCAGGAGAAAGATACAATGAGGACAATGAAAAGACTCTTGAAATAACAGTTCCTGAGGACGTTTTATACAAGAGCATAAATATCGATTCTTCATCTGCAGATATAACTTGCGAAGGTCTAAGCTCAAAGAAAGCAGTGATGGACGCGTCCTCCGGAAATATGACATATATCGGAAATGCTGACAGCTTCACCGCTGACACCTCATCGGGAAATATAAGCTTCACAGGAGAGGCTAAGACAATAAGCGCTGACAGTTCTTCGGGTGACATATTTATCGAGCAGACAGGCGAATCAGGCAGCATAAGCACAGATTCTTCATCGGGTGATATGAATATCACTGCAGAGTACACAAAGTCACTTTCTATTGATACATCATCGGGCAAACAGGTAATTAAGCTTGAAAAACAGGCAGAAAGTATTTCTCTCGATTCTTCATCGGGCGACGTTAAACTGTATCTGCCTGAAAACGCAGACTTTACAGCTGAGATATCTACATCATCGGGCGATGTTAGCTACGAGCTTGCGCTGAAAAAGACTGGTGACGAGACCTATGTTTGCGGAAACGGAGAAAATGAAATCATCATAGACACATCATCGGGTGATGTAAAGATACTGAAGTACTGATAAGATAAGAGCTATTATCAATTTTATGCCATAATAAAAACTAAGGCTGTATGACCATTACGGTTACACAGCCTTATCTTTTTAGTATATCATTATGCCGATACCAGTATTTTTTCGATCGCCTCTATCTCATCATCGGTGAAATCAAGGTTCTCTACCGCCTTTACATTGTCGGCTATCTGCTCGGGTCGGCTGGCACCTACGAGAACGGTAGTCACCGCAGGGTTGTTCAGTATCCATGCTATCGCCATTTGCGAGAGCTTCTGTCCCCTGCTTTGTGCGATGTCATTGAGCTTATTAAGCTTTGCGAGCATTTCATCTGTGAGCTGCGAACCTATCCATGTGTTCCCCTTACCGATACGTGAGTCCTCGGGTATACCTTTAAGATACCTGTCGGTCAGGAAGCCCTGATAAAGCGGCGAGAACACCGAAATGCCGACGCCGTTTTCCTCCGCCCACCTGTCAAGCCCGTCGTCCTCTATCCAGCGGTTGAGCATTGAATAGGATGGTTGGTTAACAATCAACGGGGTTTTCAGTTCTTTGAAAATTGCGGATATCTCCGAAGTCTGATCCTTGTTATAGTTTGAAACGCCGACGTAAAGAGCCTTGCCCTGCCTTACGATATGATCGAGGGCAAGTGCGGTCTCCTCTAAAGGCGTATTGGGGTCAAAGATATGGTGGTAGTAGATGTCAACATAGTCAAGCCCCATGCGCTTCAAGCTCTGGTCAAGTGAGGCGATGAGGTACTTGCGGCTGCCGTTTCTGTCACCGTAGGGACCCTCCCACATCTCATAGCCTGCCTTGGTGGAGATGCACAGCTCGTCACGGTAGGCGCGAAGTCCTCTGTCTAGGATCTTGCCGAAATTCTCCTCCGCCGAGCCGTTATAGGGGTGGCCGTAATTGTTGGCAAGGTCGAAGTGTGTGATGCCCAGATCAAAGGCAGTGCGGCACATATTCTCAGCATTTGCGAACACCGAGCCGAAGCCGAAGTTCTGCCAGAGTCCCAGCGATATCACAGGCAGTTTCAGTCCGCTGCTGCCGCATTTGCGGTATATCATTTTTTCGTATCTGTTATCAGCTGCTTTGTACATTTCTCTGCTCCTTTCAAATCGAGCTTAATATAATTTTCACTTGCTGTAATCCATTTTCACAAGTATCTGCTTATCGTTGAAGATAGGGTTATCAGAGCCAACTCCGATGAAGTTTTTGCCAAACATATCGAACATATTGCCCTTTATTGCAAACTCAGGCAGTCTTCCGATAAAGCGTTCACCGTCACAGAGCATTGCCGTCTGTACAGGGGTAACATAATCACCCTTATCATTGAAGCCGCCGCCAGCTGCTACTATAGGCACAACTGTCAGGCGACCGTCCAGCAGCTCTTTAACTGTCTTATCAGCGCGTGCTATCTGCAGGTTGACATTTCCGTTGTTTGCAACATCAGTCATATTGAAGTTAGCGCTTCCAGTGTGCTCAATACCGTATTTTTCGGCAGTATATTTGTCGGCATAGCCTGAAAGCAGCACACCGTTTTCAATGTAGACACGCTTGTCATCAGGCAGCATAACGCCCTCACCGTCAAAAAACGGAGTGAACCATGCTTCCTTATCGGAAACATCATGCATAAGGGTAAAACTGTCAGAGAATATCTTCTCTCCTACCCTGCCCGACAGAAGCGACGTTTTGAGCGCCAGATTTTCAGCATCCAGACACTCATGTAGCATTGAAAGGTATCCGTAATACTGCGTCTGTATTATAAGCTCATCAGGAAGCTCTACCTTATTGGTGAAATTTGTCAGGTAGTTTTCAGCCATGTCAGTAAATTTCTTGAAATCAAAGGTCCTCTGGCCTATACTGAACCAACCGTCGTCAATATCTTTACTGTCCTTATGCTTGAAACCAAGGGATATTTCAAAAGTACAGTCCGTGTCTGAACAGTCAAGGCCGCAAGTGTTTTTCATGGCTCTGATACCTTTATGGGTGTAGATCGAGCCGCTGAAAATGAAATCAGGAAATTTAGTTTTAAGGTATTCAAGCGCTTGTGCGGAAATATCCATGAGCTCTTTGTCAGTATACTCGCGTTCTGTTTTGTTGCGGTGACGGGTGCCGCTCTCAAGGCTGAACTTATACGGGCGTTCCAGAATAAGGTTATCCTCAGCCTGTTTAAAGCCTGCCTCTTCATCTATCTCACCCTGAACAAACTGCACGCCTGCATTTTCTCCGTCATAAACACGATAGGAGTAATTAGTTCGGCTGTCTTTATTGAAGGCTTTTATCTTTGTTTCCTCTATCTGCACCTCACTGATTGAAAAGGCGTTGGTTATCAGCTCTCTTTCCATATTACCTCCTCCTTAGTTTATCGTTAGTTTTCTGACACGGATAGTCGGGCCTGCATCTGAAACGGGCATTGACTGACCGTTCTTTCCGCAGGTGCTTATATCACAGAACTCAAGGTCATTACCGACAGCATCAATATCAAACAGCGTCTGAAAAACGCTTCCTGTGACCACATTGACCCTCAGCGGCTCTGCAAGCTTACCGTTTCTAATACGGTAGCAGCAATTTGGCTGCATCGTGAACGTACCCTGACCAGTACCGTAGTTGACATTGTAAACGTATATTCCGTCTTCTACGCCTGCGATTATTTCTTCGGAAGAGATATCGCCCGGCTCCATATATGTGTTGGTCATACGCACCATCGGAGGGAAACCGAAATCCTGTGCTCTGGCATTTCCTGTCAGCTCTTCGCCAAGCGTTGCCGCAGAATTTGCATCGTGTAGCCTGCCGGTAAGCACACCTTTTTTAATAAGCCATGTTTCCTTGGGAGCTGTACCCTCATCATCATAGGCTATGTAACCGCGGTGGAGCATATCTCCGCTGTCACAGATTGAGACAAGGTCGCTTCCGACCTTTTTGCCCATTACCCACTCTTCCTGAAGAGTTTTGTCATTGAGCATAAAATCAGCCTCGCTCTTATGGCCGAAGCTTTCATGAGTGAACATACCTGTGACACCCGGCGCAAGAACACAAACATATTCTCCCGGGGTAACATCAACAGCGTTCTTTGCATAATCAAGATATCGGTCGAGACGATCGAGCACCTCCTGCTCATGACCGTACAAGATATTAAAATCCATACCTCCTACCGTTTTTCCGGCAGTAGTTTTTACATCGTTCACTACAATGTCGCACCACATATTGATAAAGCACTGCTGAAAATCCTGAACTATCTCAGAGCCCTTGCTAGAATAAAACTCTTTAACTGTATGAAACTGATAGCAGCCTGCATACCACTGCTTTATCTCGGGAGGAGTGTTTTCAAAGCAGGCAGAGATATAGCTTTGCACCAGCTCTTCACGTTGGCCGCGGGTGACATTGCGAAGGTCATTGTCTCCGTCAAAACGAAGCACCTTATCCTTATGTATCTCAAACTTTTTCACCATCGGATCATTTTCAATATCCTCATCAGGTTCAGCGATAGACGCAAGAGAATCAAGCTCTGACTGGATGTTGTCAAGATCGTTGGTAACGCTCGTATACCACATCTTGCCGTCATACACCCTTATCATGGCGCCTGCCACTGATGTCTCACTGTTCTCTTTGACCTCTTCGTTCTGAACACGGTAATTCGCAGACAAAGTATGTTCGATACGAATGTCTGCATAAAGACCTTTGGGGAATCTATACATAGTTTACACCCTTCCTTCTGCTTTTGATCGGTAACAAAAATCCTTTAGGGAAGATTATAACACAGATATCGTATTATGTCAATTTGGATTTTGTTATTGATCATAAAAAATGATAAACAAAACAAGGCGTCAAATAACTGACGCCTTTTGTTATGCTCTTGAAAGATAATATCAACAGCTGTTTATTCCATTCCTTTAAGAACTCCGACCATATCAATATGCTTTATTCGCCGTGAGAACATAAAGCCAACCAATATCGACACGCCCATAACAAACCCTGCCGAGAGCAGATACGATGACAGAGCCATACTGCAAGGCCAGTCTATAGCATCTCCGTTGGAATCCATCATTGCCTGCAAAGCTACTCTGCCGAACGGCACGCCGCATATCACTCCTATGACCGAGAGCCACAGGTTCTGAGTTGAGATCAGGCGTCTTATCCTTGCGCTTGTAAAGCCCATTACTTTTAATGTTGCAAGCTCTTTTTCACGCTCATTGAAGGATAGATTTCCAGAATTGTAAAGCACTACTACTATCAGTATAACAGAAAACAGCACCATGAAATACACCAGCAGGTCCATTACCTCCATACTCTTATCAAATGAAGCACGAAGGTCGTTCATGCTGTGTACAGCCGAGACACAGTCCGAATCCTTTGCTGAGGTACAATCGTTCTTTGAGACCATCATTGCAGGAGAAAACTCAAAGCCCTGAGCTTCATAATCCTCTCTGAGCATTGTGATACCTGTTATCGATGGGTGCCGTGATATAAGACCAACTGTACTCTCGTTCCATTCATTGCCGTCTGAGCTCTTCCAGTATACCTTATCACCTTTTTTGATGCCAAGCTTATCAGCCTGCTTCATAGTCAGTGCAACGGTCCCCATTTCTATAGGAACGACATCGAGCTCCTTATCAGAAACGCAATATAACCCCTTACCCTCGGAAACTGCCAGCTTGCAGCTGATTATCTCATCTGAAGTTGGACGTGAAGATGCTGCGATAGATATAGGCTGCATGGATATAAGCTCACCGTCTATCTGAGCCCTCAGCTCCTCTGCCTGTTCAAGCGTGCAGTTATCATTGAAAAGCACCTGATAGGAATAATTCTGTATGTCGGAGAAATACCACTCCTTGACAAAGTCAACAGTATCATATGCGCCCAGACCGAGCAGCATAACTATCATACCCATCATAGTTCCGAACACGCCCATTACTGCTCTGAGCTTCGAGCGCGAAACATCACGGAGGTTATAACGGGTGTTGAAGCTGAGATTGTTCCAGAACGGGAGCTTTTCAAAAATGCAGGGCTTTGCAGACGAAGTCACTGCGGGGCGCAGAGCCTCGGAGGGGTGTATCTTCAGTATCTTTCTGCAGCTCAAAAATGCTGATCCTGTACAGATAAGAATTATCGTCGCAGCAAGCCCGATGCTCTTAAAGTCATAGCCGGCAGACCAGTTCGGAACAGAATAAAACTCTCCGCCGAACATATCGACCATTACCCTGCCAAGCGTGAATATGCCGAGGATTATCCCGGCGACACAGCCGAGAGCTGAAAGCACAAGACTAAAGCTTACGTAATGGCGGATTATCTTTGAGTTTTTCATTCCCAAGGCATTGAGGGTACCTATCTGTGTACGCTGCTGAGCGACCATTCGTTTCATAGTCGTTGTGATGACGAGTATAGCTATCGCCACGAACACAAATGAAAAAATATATGAAAAGCTGTCATGCTGTGCAAGCTCATCTGTAAGGCGGTTATAGCCGTCAATGCTCTTGCGGTCGGCAAGAAAGGCATAGTTCCCATCAAGCGCCTCCGAGATGTCGTCCTCCAATTTCAGAGGATCAGTATCGCAGGTGAATGTCATCTCATTATAGAGCTGAAGCTCATCGGGCAAAACGTTCATAGAAAAATATGCACAGCCGATATTATGAAAATCAGTATCTGTGTCAGTAGATGCGCAGGCAAACTCATACTCCGGAGTAGTGATCAGACCTTTGATCTTTTTTTCAATATCCTGCCCGAGGACATGGACCGTAAAACTGTCACCGAGTTTCAGATCCCATGCGTTTGCAAAGCGGTAAAAAAGCCAGACGCCCTCAGTATCTGTCGGGTCGTATTCGTCACCTTCCATTATGTACGGCTTAGTTACTATGCTGGCGTTCTGAAAATAGCAGTAGACCTCAGCGGTGTTGTATTCTTCATCAGCCTTGCCAAGCACCTCGGTCCTGAGCTGAACGTCGTTCACGTTTCTGATTTCGGAAAGCTTATCCGCACTTTGGCTGTCAAAGCCTGCTCCGTATATCCAGCCGTCTGAAAAATTAGTATCCTTATTGAACTGCTCTCTGGCTTTGCTGCCGCCTATAACGTTGGACTGAAAGCCCGTATAGCACCACATTGCAACAAGCGAGAGCAAAAAGATCGAGAAGAACTGCGCGAAATTACCTTTGATGTCACGCAGCATTTTTCTGTTGAGCATTCCGTCACCGCCTTACCATTCGATCTCGTTTACCGAGAGGGGCTTTTCATTGGTCCTGACGGAGCTTATCTTGCCGTTTCGCATATGGATCACTTTGTTAGCACATTTTGCGATATCGGCGTTGTGCGTTACAAGAATAACGGTGTTGCCTTCATCTGTCGAGAGCTTTTGGAGCATTTCGATGACAAGCTTGCCTGTTTCAGAATCGAGAGCTCCTGTGGGCTCATCACCTAAAATGATCTTAGGATTTTTAGCAAGAGCACGTGCGATAGACACCCTCTGCTGCTGACCGCCTGACATCTGTGATGGAAATTTACGCTTCTGATCCGACAGCCCCACACGGTCAAGCATATCATCGGGATCGAGAGCATCTTTTTTGATATCCTTAACAAGGGCGACATTCTCATATGCTGTCAGCCCGGGTATAAGGTTATAGAACTGGAATATAAAACCGATCGTATCAGCGCGGTAAAGTGAAAGCTGCTTATCGCTGTAGGAGGAAATATCACTGCCGTCAACGATAACCTGACCTTCTGTCGGAACATCCATTCCACCGAGCATATTGAGCACTGTAGACTTTCCTGCTCCCGAGCGACCTAAAATAACTACGAACTCGCCCTTGTCGATAGTGAAGCTTACATGATCTACAGCCACCTGCAAGCCCTCACCTTTACCGTAGGTCTTTACTACATTTTTAAATTCAACTGCTGTATTATTCATTTTACTCTCCCCGTTTCAGTTATCATTTCTGCTTTCTTGCCACACAGTGCATACGGCAGAAGCCTCTCTTTTCAAATATCTCCATTTTAAGCCCTGCTTTTTTGCAGAAGCCCTCAACGTCTTTCTCGCCGTAAACAGCCACATCGCCCTTACCTGCCAGATGAGCAAGCGGCATTTCTATATGATTGCAGAACCAGCGTACAGGCGCACTCTTCATCGTCATATCTCGTAGCACCAGTCGTCCGCCCGGACGCAGCACCCTGTAAACGCTGTTAAAGAAATTCTGAACATTCGGATAGTGATGGAAGCTCTGGCAGCATATCACTGCATCAAAAGAATTCTCTTCAAACGGCAGATTCTCGCAGTCGCCTACCACCAGATCAACGTTGTTCATCTTCTTCGCCTTAGCCACCTCTATCATTTTAGGCGTAAGGTCGATACCTGTCAGGTGCTTTTCGGGGTATTTCTCATGCAGCAGCGTAAGCATAGGCCCAGTTCCGCAGCCGCAGTCCAGCAGCTCGTTAAAGGGTTCCATTTCAAGCTCTGCCAGAACGTCAGGCCAGTCTTTTTTGCACATATTGTAAACTCCTGCGTGGTCAGTCTCATAGACCTCTGCTGCCTTGGTAAATTCTTTTACCGAAAGTGCCTTGTACTGTTTTTCTGTCATTTTGTTTCCTCCTGTAATTCTATGATCGTGTGACCGTTATTGGTTTTATTATACTTTCTGCAAGCAGCTGCGACTGCCATAAACATGAATGCTATGCCCCATGATTCACCACCTGCCAGCCAATGCTTGAAGCTGCTGTTATCTGTAACTGAGGCAAGAAATGTACCCAGCGCCTGACATATCACATACAGACACAAAGGACCAACTGCTATCCACTCTTTGCGGACGTTGATGATACCTTTACAAACAAGAATGATAAATGCTATCCCCGAGATAAGGTCGGCAGTGGTCTGCCATGCTGTACCGATGATGAACGGGTGCAGTGACGATGGTAAGAAATACTTCTCTATATTCTCGGCAGTTACGCCTGAAAGGACAGCCGCTCTTACATTCATAAGTGCAAGACAGCAGATCGAATGTATACCGAAAATGCCTATCAACATCATCGTAGTTCCAAAGGAATATGCTTTCAATGATCTTGACGTCTGTGCGCCCAGTCTGTCATATGCGTACGACCACACCGATGATGCGCCGAGATAATACCCGACCGCTGCTATTATCCCTATCACGAACGATGCCTGATAATACCAAAGCGGCACGTCTGAAATATTCATACTGACCATTTTATCAACTGCATACGGTCCACCTTCTCCCATAAAAGAAAGAAGGCAGTCACTCACCCCACACAGCAGCATTGAGACAAAGCCGATAAGAAGGCAGGTCATACGTTTATCTTGTTTTATATACTTCATAAAAACGCCTTTCATTTGCACAGACATGCTCAAATTATCAGGTAAAGCCATCACTTGTTAGTTATAACTAACTGCATTATATCATACTTTATAATATTTTTCAACCCCTTTTTTCACTTCAAAGACAGACGGCAATCAGATTTAACATAACTCATACAATAAAAAAAGATATACTGTGATTATACAACTTACACCATTATCCCTTTAATTGTCAAATGTTATTTTTTAATATTGACATAAACATAGCATTATGGTATAATTCAAGAAATAAAACACAGGAGGTACAAACAATGAAAGAGGTTTATGAGTTTTTAAAGACAGCAGGTACATATTATCTTGCTACAGTTGAAGGCGATCAGCCGAGAGTGCGTCCTTTCGGAACAGTTGATATCTTCGAGGATAAGCTCTACATTCAGACAGGCAAGGTCAAGGAGGTATCCAAGCAGATACAGGATGATCCGAAGGTTGAGATATGCGCTTTCAAGGACGGTGTATGGCTGAGAGTTGCAGGCGAGCTGGTGCGTGATGACAGGGTCGAGGCAAAGGCGCACATGCTTGACAATTATCCTGACCTTAAGACAATGTACTCTGCCGAGGACGATAACACTGAGGTGCTTTATTTCAAGAATGCGACTGCTACCTTCTCGTCATTCACACAAGCACCGAGAACAGTTAATTTCTGAAATAATCTTTATAAGATCAAGGACGTCGAGTTAATAACACAGAATATCGCTCAAAGCCCTTCATTTCTTCCATTTTGATACTCCTAGTCTTTTCTTATGTCCACTGATTGTCTGCTATTCTGAAACATACCCCGCCGCTGTCTCCAAACGCCAGCGTTGTCTGAAGATCAGTCACCTTTTCTTTGTCGATATAGTTATATGAATGCTCAAGCCTTATCTGTTCATCAGCCCATTCGCATTCTTTGTAATGACAACCGCCATCAATCTCTGCCGACTTTGGCTCGCCGTATTTCTTAGTCAACGTCGTTTTAAAGGAATCAAACCTCTGTTCAGTCTGCGCATAGTCATCGCTGTAACTGTCGCTTACGCTGCCGTTTTGTGAAGCAGAAGCGTTTTCCTTTCCGGTTTTCTTCCCATTTCCACAGGATATGAGCCCCAGTGCTATAACGCTTGCCAGCAGAACGGCTATAAAACTTTTTGCTTTCATTCTGATTCACCTTTCTATGTAAACGCCGAACCATTTGGCTCGGCGTTTACTATAGTATGCCATACAGCAGTCTGTTTTTCAAGACCTGAACAAGGATTATGATTATACTTGTTCAGGTCTTTCTCCCTCCAATAATCTTAATGCACCGTATCCGTTCATAAGAATATGTTGTCAACGGTCTGTCATATGCTGCATAGGTGTGAGCTGCAACGAAAGGAACGCCGCTGTGTACACCAATGACTAATAAGCTGTGATAAAACCTGTCCTCTGAGCCAAGCTGTATGACATCTCCTTCGCCGACTTCATCAAGAGGAACAGTTGCGCCGAATGGACCGACGCCTTTGTTGTTTATGATAAAACGATAAAAGTACTCCACGCTAGTCCATGCAGCTGCCCTGTCGTTAAGCGAATGATAATACCAGCCCGTATCACGGGTGTAATTCATTACAGCTCCGCCTGCATACAGGCACTGCGAAATGAAATTGGTGCAGTCGCCGCCGATATTCTCGAAATTATAGTAAGCAGGGTTGTGGGAAAAAGCCCACCTGTGTGCATAATCTTTTTCAGCTCTGATATTCAGCGGATATTCTGTCATTTCAGTTTTTTGGGACAGGTCTGATACTGTATTTGAAGCCTGTCATCTTCAAGATTCGTTCTGCCCATAGAATATCTCCTCCCGAGATCATTGTATTCCGATCTGCAGAAAGAGGTTCGTTCAATGGCTTTATGATACATTTAAATGTCATGAAATTACAAGCGTTTTTGTCATGGATAAAACAAAAAGTCTGGGCTGATGCGAGCGCAACAGCCCAGACTATCATAACTAAGGTCGTTATGCAGTATGAGAATTTATTATTTCTTCATTATTTCTTCATCAATCCTGCCCCTGCATTCCAAGCCTGACCAACTTTCTCACCAACAGCAAAATAACCGCTGCGGTACTGGTCGAAGATCAGCGCATTGACTTTTTCAGGCAGTATCTTGTCCTTGTCACCGACAACGCTCTCTTCAGCGCTCACATTGATTATCTTGCCAACGATAGCGTGCATATGTTCGGTGTTTATCTCTTCGGCAAGCTCGCACTCCAGTGTCACGGGATATTCCGTGATGATAGGTGCATTTACAAACTCGCTCTTTACAGCGTGGCAGCCGCTGCGCTCAAACTTGTCGGGCATCTTGTTGCCTGTTGCGATACCGAAGAAATCCGCAGTTTCCATATTCGGCACATCGGCAATGCTCACCGTGAAAGCCTTTGTCTCCATAATGTTCTTTGTGGTCTTGTGGTCAGCGTCAATGAACAGTGCGATCTTGTCCATATCGCAGATCTGCGCCCAGGCGGCGTTCATTGCACAGATATTGCCGTCTTCTCCGTATGCTGCCACGATAACAACAGGCATCGGGAACAGCGCGGGCTGTACTCCTAAATTCTTTCTCATTGTGATTACCTCCGATCAGATATTTTCAAGTGCAGAGCTGATAGGCGTATCGCCGCTCCGCATTTTGATGACTTTTTTGAATGTGTTTTCTCTTTCAAGAACAGATACAAGTACCTCAGCCACATCGGGAATAGGGTTAGAGCCATCGTGTTCCGGATCAAGCTCTATCATTCCCGTGCCGTCTTCCTCTTTCAGAACGCTGGGCTGGACAATGGTGTAATCGAGGTCAGTGCAGCTCACAAGGTAGTTATCCGCAAAGAATTTTGCAATGTTGTAGTTTGTGATGTTCTGCAAAGACTTCTCCTGCGCCCATTTTTCGGGTTCAAGGGCGAATATAGAGCTGAGAATGATAAACCGCTTGATACCGACCATTTCACAAGCCTGCATCAGCTTCACAGCGCCGAAAGCGTCCGTCTGCAAAAGGTCTTTGCCCCGTGAGCCCGCAAGGAAATACACCGCATCAAAGTCTTTGATTGTTTCGGCTATCTCATTTCTTTCAGCGTGAAGATCAAACAGCACAGGCTTGCAGTTCGACCTTTCAGCCACATTCTCAGGGTGACGAGAGCCGCACATAACTGTATGCCCCTTTGCGGTCAGCTTATCTATCACACACTTCGCAACTCTGCCTGTTCCGACAACGAATATTTTCATACAGCACCTCCGTCATAATTCTTCCGCTATATCGTCCATTTCACGGAATGTATCGTGCCACGGGGCATAAGGTACGGCATCGTCCGCAGGATAGCCCACAGGCAAAAGGCATATCGGCTTGATATGGTCGGGCAGACCAAATGCAGCACTCACCTTATGTGGATCAAACAGCAGTACCCACACCGAGCCAAGCCCCAAGTCCTCCGCTTCGAGCATCATGTGCGTACAAACGATAGAAGCGTCCATTTCACCGCTGTCATAGCCCATAACAAAAGGACTGTGCCAGCTTCTCTCCGTATCCGAGCAGATCAGGAACACAAGTGGAGCATCGTAGGTGCTTTTTGTGATACCCCTAATTTTCCGCAAAGCTTCATCACTTTTCAGCACATATATCTTTTGCGGCTGGTAATTCACTGCAGTAGGCGCGATCATAGCAGCCTGCAATATCTTCTGTATATTTTCATCCTCAACTTGTCTGTCGGAATAAGAACGCACCGAGAATCGTTTTCTTGAAAATTCGAGAAAATCCAAATGCTCTCCTCCTAACTAATTTTTATCTTGACTTTTTCGCTTGCCTGTATTATAATTATATCACAAATAAAACCTATGTCAAGTACGCACACTCAGGTTATATACTTACCTAAAGGAGAGTGTAAGAAATGTTAGGACGCTGTATCGCAAATGAGAGCATTGATACCACAGGCTTCAGCTACACACTGTCGCTTATCAATGGCAAATACAAAATGGTCATTCTTTATACGCTTATGGAGTTTGGCATTGTCCGTTTCAACGAGATGAAGAAGTATATCGGAGATATTTCCTATAAGACTTTGAGCCACAACCTGAAAGAGCTGGAAGCGGACGGACTTGTTCACCGTGAGGAATATCCGCAAATTCCGCCAAAGGTAGAGTATTCGCTTACAGAGCGCGGAAAGTCGCTTATCCCTATTCTGGATATGATGTGTGAATGGGGAGATAAAAACAGAAAATAAGATAGCATTTATATTAAGTCAAGCCCTTAGGAAACGTTCCAAGGGGTTTGTTTTTTGTCAATAGATATCAGGATATTATGGAACACTTCAAAATGATGATTTGAACTTGTGCACGACGGTATATAGGTGCGCCTATAGTCTACGGGCTTTGAGCTACTGAATGATATATGTGCTGACCATCTCTCCGATATAAGTGATATGCTCATCCTTACAGCTGTAATGCTCATAACACATAGAATCCTTTCATATTTATTATTTCACTAAGATTCTGCATTATTACCCATTGGATCCACATCCTAAACCACTAAGCCAAAGCCAGATATACTAGAGCGCTCGCAGATGAAAACAACAAAGCACTGGCTTCGGCAGTATATATAATATACTTTTTCCCTGAACTGCAGGAGCTCAGCTTGTTTAATGCAAAACCAATAAACAAACAGCCGGTCATCACAGTAGGCGTGATATATCTGAAATTCAATGTGCAGGTGAACGAATAGTCATGTGCCATTTTGTAAAAGCTCAGCATCATTGCCAGCCAGAAGCTGACAAGAAACAACTTTTGAGTGGCATCAGCACTGCATCTGACAAACAGAAATGCTGCCATACAAATCAACGCCGCAGCGGCAATCAGAACATTGTCCCAGAATAGTATTTTTGCTATAGAATTAAGATACTGAGCCTTTTCAAAGCACTGCTCGTTTACGAATTCTCCGAACACTGAGGACTTAATTGCTGAAATTGCAGGGTTGTATTCATTGTAGCCCTGAATATTACCGTCGTCGTCTTTCCATGCCCATTGCAGATATACGCTCTGCAGCTGTTTTGGTGAAAAGTCTGTCACTCTGTCATAAAAGCTTTGATCTCCAATATACTGAAGCTCTGTTTTTTCCATTTTCTGAACATAGGTCAGGGGGATTTCCCATTTGATATAGTTCCTGATTCCGAACCAAAGCCCCAACGGCAGGCAGATAACGCCGAATATCACGAACTGGCAAAGCAGCTTTTTCCATTCGCCACTGAAATGCTTTATGAATACCATCAGGAAGAGCAGCGCTGTCGGCGGAGCAACGATTGCTGCCGATACCTTAGTCATCATTCCAAGCCCTATGCAGAGGGCTGTTTTTATTATGTCCGATATTCTCCTGTCTCTGTACCAATTGAGCGCACTATGCACCGCACCCATTACAAAGGCGACTGACAGGACATCGTTGTTTATGCTGCCGGAAAATATGATAAAGGTCGGGTGGAAGTTTATTATCAGAAGCGGAATAAAAAGAGCCTTGCCGCTGAGTCCGAAATATCTCAGTATCTTGTATGCCGTTATCATGATGCAGATCGAGTAAAACAGCGTAAGGGTTTGCAGGCTTTCTCTTGCGGGGTCATGCCACACTCCCAAAACATTCTCGTTTATGTATATCCATACAGCACTTATCACATGATGCAGCGGCGGGTGACAGAACTGCCAGCGTTCACGGACGTCAAAATCCGGCAGTTGATGATTAAAAAGCAGATATTCTATATAACCGCAGTGACCGCTGTCCTCACCGAAGCTGCGGACATCATGCTGCCTTGCATAGACAGATGTATTCATCACATAGGCGAGCTTTATCAAAAATCCCGTACCGATTATCAAAGCTGAATTGATCTGCTGTCTGAACTTGCTTATATCTGCCATGTAATATAGAAAAACTATCACTGCCATTCCTACAGTGAAGACCCATATCCCCTTGTATTGCAGACGAGTTCCATCAATAAGAGGCTCAGCGAGCAGACAAAGCCCCAACGCCCACAGATACGGGTGTCTTGCTATTGACTTTATCGTTTGCTCTGTTATATGACTTCTGTTCATGATATTCCTTCTCCGTATTCACATTCCAGACCTCCGCCTTGCTCACACTGCCGCTTTTAATTGCCTTAGCGGCTTTTATAGAGGTCATCATAGAATGGTCCATATTGTTATATCGGTGCTGACCGTTTCTTCCTACGCACCACAGGTTTTCAAAGCTATCAAGATACTCCCTGACCTTGTTAAACTCGGCGTATGTATCAAAGTAAGCAGGATAAGCCTTTTTTACACGCTCTATATGACTGTCGAGAACTCCGTTTTTTCCTATAACGCCCATTTTGCGCAATTCCTTAATCGCAAAGACTGTACACTCTTTTTTGCTCATATCCCAGAACTCATCGCCTTCGTTGCAGAAATACTCAAGCGCTATCCAGACAGTCCCAACAGGGTCTTTCACCATGTAGGGAGACCAGTTGTTGAATATCTGTATGCGTCCTAGCCTCACGCCCTTGTCCTGAACATATATCCAGCAGTCGGGGACAATGTTTCCGAGTGTTCGCCTGTCGGTCTTGTTTTTGAGCTTTAGCTTGTTCACCAGAAGCCCTACAGTCACAAAGTCCCGATATGGCAGACCGCTCGCTATCCGCTTTATATCCACAGGCGCATCCATGCCGCTGACAAGGTCCTTTACCGGCATTGAGGATATGAAATCGTCGGCGAAAAACTCTTCATCTCCGCATTTTATAGCCTTGACTTTTCCGCCGGAGGTCACAAGCTCTGTAACCTCCCTGCCATACAGAATAGTTCCGCCCAATTCGGTCACACGCTTTCCGACCAGCTCCCACAGCTGTCCCGGACCGTATTTAGGATACCAGAACTGCTCAATCAGTGAAATCTCGGCATTTTCGTTGGTCTTTGTACCAAGCAGCTTTAACAGCACATCTTTAAGGATCGCTGTTATTGACAGCCCTTTGACTCTCTGTGCGCCCCATTCGGCAGAGATCTCCCTGGGATGTCTGCCCCATAGTTTTTCGGTGTAGCCCTCAAAGAACATCGAGTACAGAACCTTGCCGAAGCGGTTTATGTAGAAGTTTTCCAGATTGTCCTCGGGCAGCTTGTGAACGCAGGAATACAAGTAGCTCAACCCCGCCTTTGCAGTTGTAAACATGCCCATATTTTTGAGCGTATTCATATTCATGTTCACAGGATAATCAAAAAACGCTTTTTTATAGTAAATGTGTGAAACTCTGTCCCGCAGCAGCATAACGTTATCTTCATATTCGGGGTCTCCGCCGTTTTTCTCAAATGCCTTTTCATGTCCGAGTACCTTATCGTCAAACGAAGGCTTGCCCTGCACAGGCATAAGCGCGGACCACCACTGCATTATACGCTCGTCCTTTGAAAAAAAGCGATGCCCCCCGATATCCATACGGTTTCCGTTGTGCGGTACCGTCCGTGAGATACCGCCGAGTGTATCACTTGCTTCAAGTACTGTGACCTCACAGTCTCCGCCTTTAAGCAGCTCATAAGCTGCTGTAAGCCCTGCGGGGCCTCCGCCTATGATTACGATCTTTTTCATTTTCATTCCTCCTTTTTATTATATAGGAGATATTTTCTCGCAAAGAAGTTCCAGAAAAAAGCTATCCCCGTTGCCACTATCTGCCCGATCAGATAATACTTATCCGCAGGTATAAGTCCGCCGAAAAGCGCTATGTCAGATAATGCTTTGTCGAAAAGCCATATCATTCCCTGATTTATCCCAAGTCCGACCAAACCTATCAGCGCAAATGAGATAAATTCGACAGCCTTGTCCATGACTGTTGAATTATCAAACACCCACAGCGTTGAGATGATATAATTGAAAACAAGTCCTCCTACAAAGCCGACTGCATTTGCGATGTTTGCGTCAATCTCAAAGCCCTCTTTTAGAAGCACCAGCAGTCCCAATTGGACAAAAGCAGCACCGCCGCCCACAAATACATAGCGGATAAACTGGGCGGCGGTGCTGTTTGGTTTATGCGATATATTTAATTGCTTTGTTCTACTCATGGCTGTTTTCATTTATATAGTTCGTAATGCTGTCGGTCACATCTGTTCCGACATTATAGACCACTTTGCTGCCAAAATAGTTCACGGCTATATACCCCCCACTGTAGCAGGTGAAGTTCACGCTTGCGCCGTACATCGGCGTATCAAGATAGGTTTTCCATTGCGCTTCGCCGTAAGCGGTGTTTGCGGGAACACCGTCCGCAGAAAGGATAAGCTGTGCAATCTCACTGTCACCGTCGATATATTTAGTCGTACCGTTATACACGTTTATCGCCTGACCGTTAAAGGTGTACTTATCCATATTGAGAACGGTCATCAGATCAACAAAGCCGTCATAGGTCTTGTCATAATTTGCAAAAAGGTAATACCTCTGATCGTTATTGAAATACGGAAACTTTACAGCGATCATAAAGTCACTGGGTGCATATTTAAGGCTGTATATCTCTGCCGTCGTGTTCGGACGGATATCGCCGTAAATCGAGGCTGCATCGACCGTCGTAATAAAGTCGCCGATATATGAGCTGTTCGGAATATTATTGCTGCCGATATAGAATTCCCAGATCTCGCCGTAATCTCCGCAGGCAAAATGATAGTCTGTACCGTTCAGTTCAATGTCTCTGTATTCTCCTGTCGGCAATGCAAGCACTCCTGCCTGCTGATAACCTTCGCCCTCTTCGGCGGTTACAGGGTAGTCATATCCCGCATCGGGAAACCAGTCTGCCCTGCCGTCATCGGCTGTTTCATCGTGCTGTTCAGGCTCTGTTTCGGGCTTATGTGTTGTTTGTTTCCCTGCTTGAGATATCTCAGCGGTTTGCGCAGAAGTTTCGGTAGGGTCAGTGCTTTCTTTTTCAGAAATAGAAGTTGTTTCGGCAACTGATGAAGTGCTGTATGCCTTGCTTTGCGCTTCGGGATCTGATTCGTTCCTGCTCTCTGCTTTTGATACGGCAGAGGGATCGGTCTTTATGCTCTCGTCACCTTGTCTGACAAATGCAACCACACCGAAAGCGATCACCAGTGCCGCAGCTGCCGCGACGATCGCAAATCTGCCCGTGTGCTTTATCGCAGGTCTTTCGCTGATGTCATGCTCCTGCAAATAAGCCTGCGCCATTTCCGGCTCGGCTGAAAAGCTTTCGGCTTTGTCCATTACAGATCTCATCAGCTCTTCATCGGGCGAAAGCTGACTCTCTATTCTCTCGTAATCATTCTTTTTCATAAGTCTTCCTCCAGTCTCTTTTGCAAAAGCTTCTTCGCTTTAGCGAGTCTCATGCTCACGGCATTCGCCCTTACACCAAGCATCTCGGCAGTCTCGTTCACCGAAAGTCCGATAAAATAATGCAGATAAACGGCCTCTCTGGTCTTTTGCGGAAGCGCTCTGACGGCGGCGTAGAGATCCTTGTCCTCCTGCGTTTCAAGGCTTATTCCGTGATCGAACTCATCGGTTTTATCAACGTTCATATTCCACTTGGAGGAGTTCTGCTGCCGGCACTTGTTTATCGTGACCTTTATGAGCCATGCTTTCTTTGCCGCAGGACTTTCAAAGAACGGCTGTTTCAGGAAATACAGCAGGAATACCTCCTGAAACACATCGTCTGCTTCGCTTTTATTTATCAGCATGGTGAGCGTGATACCGTAAACTGTATTCTTATATTCATTCATTGTTTTTTCAAGATCTTGTTTTCTGGGATCATCTTTATGCATAGGCCTTTGCACCTCCCTGTTATATAATCACTCAAAGCATGAAAAATCTCAACTGTTCAGCTTAAAATCAGCGCTTTGAACAAAAATGTACCTTTGAATTTGTCAAAGGTACATAACCGCAAAACGTTGCTATACTTTTTCTCTGAAAAGTTCAGCGAAGAGACAAAAAGAAGAAGGCTGCGAAGGACGCTCACGCAAAATGGCTCATACCTGTTCACTGGGGAGCATTCAAGCTGTCAAATCATGCCTGAGACGAGCCGCCGACGCTTGCGGTCAAGGAAGCTGAGGAGCAGGGAGTTGACCTTGCAACTCCGAGAATTGGACAGACTGTTGACTATACCAATATTTCGGAATACAATGAGCATTGGTGGGAAGAATACGAATAAAGCACAAAGGGAGATGTGCTAAACATCTCCCTTTTCATTTTCTAAAACCCTCAATATCCTTCTGAAACTGTAAAAGGAACATCTCCGCAGCTTTAGTGAACACCGAATACCGTTTCCACACAAATGAGCAGCCGACTTCCATTTCGGGCTCTAATGGCTTGAAGCACATATTGCTGCCCTCTGTGTTTATCAGCCTGTCAAAGCACAGACAATATCCCATGCCCTCAGAAGCCATTACCGAACCGTTATAAACAAGGTTATATTCGGCAATAATATTAATATCGCTTTCATCAAATCCAAAAACCTCAGATACGATCATGCTGTGGTTTGGCTGACGGGGAACGATAAGAGGCAGACCCTTCAGGTCGGAAAGGCTTATCCTCTCTCTTTCAGCAAGGGGAAGATCACGGCGCATAAGCACGCCGAAACTGTCCCTGAGCGGTATGTCTATATGCTCATAACGCGAGGTGTCCACCTCCTGAAAGACTATACCGAAATCTATAAGTCCCTTGTCAAGGCGCTCTAAAACATCGGTGCCGTCGCCGCTGTAAAGGCTGTAAGAAATGTCCGGGTAGTCTGCCTGAAGCTTTTGTGCCGTATCGGCTATCAGCTTTATGGCATATGTCTCGCCCGCACCGATATACACCTTGCCGGATATCACATCATTGCTGTGGCGCACCTCCTGCTCGGTCTTGTCGAGAAGCTCTACGATCTCTTCGGCACGCTTGCGGAGTATCATCCCCTCCTCGGTAAGAGCAACACCCTTGTTGGAGCGGATAAACAGCATCTTGCCAAGCTCCTCCTCCAGCTCCTTGATCTGTCGGGAAAGAGTGGGCTGTGAAAGAAAAAGTCGCTCGGCAGCTACCGAGTAGCTTTGTTCCCTTGCAACGGCAAGAAAGTATTTAAGTACACGAATGTCCATAGCTATTCCCCCTTTGCAAACAGTATAACACAAGCATCTATAGCTGTCAAGCATAGATATATATTTAATATAAGCATTTGTAATTACATACAGACTGTGGTATGATGAATACAACAAAGAAAAAAAGAGGTGGTTCTTAAATGAACGACAGCGTAAGACAAAACCTTATTGATGCAGGCTGTGACGAGGATTTTATCAGCAAATTTGAGAGCTGTATTTGTGATACAAAACAATGCGAAAAGCTGCTTGCGGCGCACAGGCGCGAGCTGCTTGACGAGGTCCACTCAAAAGAGGATAACATAAGCTGTCTTGACTATCTGGTGTATATTATGAAAAAGGAGGGCTTGAAATGAAAGAGCTATTAATGGGAACATTCACAGGCGAGCGTGCGCTTTTCATGGCGCAGGATAAGCATATAAAGGACAGCGTGTTTGAGGACGGAGAATCGCCCTTAAAGCACAGTAGGAATATCGAGGTGGAGGGCTCGCAGTTCAAATGGAAGTATCCGCTCTGGTACAGCGAAAACATCAGAGTGAAAAACTGCACTTTCTTTGAAATGGGACGTGCGGGAATATGGTACACAAACAACATATCCGTCAGTGAATGCGAATATATTGCACCGAAGGGCTTTAGAAGATGTGACGGCGTGACTATCACAAATGTGAATTTCCCAAATGCCGCAGAGACACTTTGGCAGTGTAAAAATGTAAGACTAAAAAACGTAACCGCAAAGGGCGATTATCTTGCCATGAACTGCGAGGATATGGAAATTTACGGCCTTGACCTCGACGGCAATTACAGCTTCGACGGAGCGAGGAATGTCACTATCCGCAATTCAAGGCTGATGAGCAAGGACGCTTTTTGGAACAGTGAGAACATCACCGCCGAGAACTGCTATATAAATGGCGAATACCTAGGCTGGAACTCGAAAAATCTGACCCTTATAAACTGCACCATCGAGAGCTTACAGGGGCTTTGTTTCTGCGAGAACCTGACGCTTATAAATTGCAGGCTCGTGAACACCACACTTGCGTTTGAGTACTCGACTGTCAATGCAGACATTATCGGCACTGTTGACAGTATCAAAAATCCTCTCGGCGGTATAATAAAGTGCGAAGGCATCGGCGAGCTTATCATGGAGAGCGATAAGGTAGATGTGAGCAAGACAGAGTTTGTCAGTAATAGCATAAGCATGGCGGTGTGATATGAAATATAATTTTGATGATATAATTGACAGAACAGGCACTAACTACTACAAATGGGAAATTGCAGAGGGCAAGCTGCCGATGCGGGTGGTAGATATGGACTTCCGTACTGCGCCCAAGATAACCGAGGCTATTATCAGGCGAACCGAGCACGGGAATTTTGGATATTCGACTATTCCCGACGAGCGGTACAGAATGGACTTGAAAGGCTGAACAAAGCCATTAAAATGATCTGATGATGAATTATTTGATAAAGGGTCTTCTGATAGGACTTATATTCGGTGTTCCCGTCGGAGCTGTGGGGGCGCTGTGTGTTTCACGAAGCTTAAAATACGGTGTTAAAAGCGGGATAGTTACTGGGCTTGGCGCATCATCTGCTGAGTTGTTTTATTCGGTGGTCGGAGCTTTCGGGATAACTGTTGTATCGGGGTTTCTTGAACGGTACAGCACAGTTATAAATATCCTTGGCGGAGCGCTTGTTATTGCTATGGGCGTTATGACCTTTATCAAAAGCCCACGGCAGCAGGAGGATAAAGCCAAAGCCGGATATGCAGGAATTTTTCTCTCAGCCTTTGCGGTCTGTATCACAAATCCGGCGGCTGTTGTCACCTATCTGTTTGCATTCTCATATTTCGGGATAAACGGAACGCTTGGTGCAGCTAACGGAGCATTGCTTGTTGTCGGTATAGTCACAGGAACTCAGCTCTGGTGGATAATGCTTTCCTTCCTTTCGCAGCTTATCAAGAAAAAATCGGGAGAGAAAGGCTTTGCAATAATGAATAAGCTGTTCGGGCTGATAATGATAGGCTTCGGTGCGGCGGTGTATATCAAGGTCATAAAGGAGCTGTTTTGAATAAAGCGAGGTTTTTGGGGAAGCTTAACACCTCAGTATATATTAGCGAGGTAGAGCTTCTGATTTACATTGTCAGCCTTTTGGCAGGATAGGAAAAAGATATGAAAAACGAGTTATTCCATTAATTATCGCCGCATTTGCACTTACCGCCTGTGGAAGCACATCGGAAGGCAGCAGCGGCACTGTGACCACAAGTGTAGAAACAGACTCCTCGGGGGGGCAGCTGTGCAAACAGAGAATACAATACCGGGAGAAAAAACAGAGCTTGAAAGCGATTCAAAGCACCACTATAATGACGGCGAGACTACTGAATGGAGTGCCGTATCCGATCAGCAGACAGGTGAGGCGACATATTGTCACCGAGAGAATTATGAAAAAGAAATACACATTCAGCATAAAAGGATAGGAGGAAAGACTATGGATTTTGCAGAGGTCGCTTTAAGGCTTGCGGCGTCAAAAGCAGTAACCAAGCTGCCGCGAAAAATAATTCTCATTTTACAGCAGAAGCGGCTTCGCAGAATGCTTAGGTTTGCTTTTGAGCATTCCCGATATTATAGGGCGGCATTCCGTGCAGCAGGAATAAGCGGACAGAACATTGACAAAATGCCGATAGAGCGCTTTCCGACTATCGACAAGCAGGTGCTTATTGAACGCTTCGAGGATATAA
This sequence comes from Ruminococcus sp., assembly GCA_017484095.1. Classification (GTDB taxonomy): domain Bacteria; phylum Bacillota; class Clostridia; order Oscillospirales; family Ruminococcaceae; genus Hominimerdicola. The sequence goes on from JAFUTU010000030.1 coordinate 34,427, forward strand.
TCACCGTCAAGGACATTACGCAGGAAAAAATGCGCCGCTTTGATACCAAAGAAAATGCGGGGAAAAACCTTTACTGCAAATATCACATAGTTCATAGCTCGGGCAGCACGGGGCTGCCTGCATATTTTCTCTACGATAACAGAGCTTGGGACACAATGCTTATAGGCATTATCCGTGCGGCTCTGTGGAATATGTCAATGCCCGAAATACTGCGTTTCAAGCAGCAGAATCCCAAGATACTCTATATAGCAGCAGTAGACGGGCGTTATGGCGGAGCAACGGCTGTCAGTGACGGACTTGACGATCTCGGCTTTGAAAAGCTGGTGCTTGACGTTCAGATACCGACAGATGAGCTTATTAAAAAACTCTCTCACTTCAAGCCCGATGTGATGATCGGCTATCCGACAGCAATAAAGCTGCTGTCACAGATAAACGAGCTTCGTCTCTCGCCCAAGCGCATCATAACCTGCGGAGAGCCGCTCGACAATGATATGCGCAGATTTTTTCGTAAGCATTTCGGGTGCGAGGTTATCAATTTTTACGGTGCAAGCGAGTCTATAGCTATCGGTGTTGGTGATGACAGGTCTGACGGCATTTATCTTTTTGACGATCTTAACTATATCGAGGTCGCTGATGACGGCATATATCTGACCTGCCTTTATAATTTTGTTCAGCCGCTTATCCGATACAAAATAGGAGATATAGTAAGTCAGAAGTGGAGCGACAGTCGCTATCCGTTTTCAAAGCTCGGAAATATCTCGGGCAGGTCTGAGGACGTAATGTGGTTTAATAATGCTCTTGGCAGAAAGGAATTTCTCCACCCACTATCAGTTGAGGGGCTTTGCATTGACGGGCTTATCGACTATCAGTTTGTTCTGACATCAGAAACACATTTTGAGATACACATTCAGACACTGGGTCACAAAGATATAAACGAGCAGCTTGAAGCTTATCTCAGACGGATACTTGCTTCAAACGGGCTTGAAAATGTGACCTTCGACATCAAGAGAGTGAACACGATCTTCGCAGACAAGCGCACAGGCAAGAAGCGTCTGATAGTTGACAAGAGGTGAAATATGGCAGATATATCATTAAAGGGCGTTGATATCTGTAAAAGCATTGAGAGTGTAATGGTGCTGGATAATGATGAGGCGCTTGATTTTCTGTCACATTTCAACAAACAGGGGCAGACGGTCTTAAAAGGCTGACATTATTATTTCAAGAATACCGGCTCTTTCAGGATAGGCGAATTTCTATCAGGTAATACAGCAAAAATCTCCCTTTCTATGACTGTAAGGGATACGAAGGCGATGATGTATTTCAGTATTACGATATTCCAAGCCGCTTTGAGATGCCCTCCGCACCTGAGTATATCGCAGCTGAAAAGTCCGGCGAGGTATATTACAGTTCGCCCAACCGCATAATGCTTTTCTTCGGTGATGCCGAAAAAGAGGGAGACTTTGGCATGAATATAAATATAAAAGGTCATGTGACCTTGAACGCAGATGTGTGTATGCAGAATCAGGTGGTATTACAATAGAGGACGGAGCAATAGTTGCAGCCGGAACAGTAGTCAATAAAGATGTTCCTCCAAATACTGTGGTCGGTGGGGTGCCTGCGAAAAAAATAAAGAATGTTTATACAACCTCATAAAGCCAATACCTGTATTAAATTGAAAAAAATCAATAATAACTATAAAATATTTATGCCTCAAACGAATAAAAAGCTATTCAAAATAGGTATTTGTAATTTGACGAAAACCGTGATAAAATAAATACAGTACGGTTATTAAGTATAATTTTACGATCACTGAAAGGAGTTTTTACTATGGCATACGGATACATCGCTAAATTATCAGACAAGGTGGAGCGTACTCACGCTCGCTTCAACAACCGTTACGGCATCGCTATCGCTGCCGACATTTACACCCCTAAAATTTTAGACGAGAGCAGGAAATACCCCGCTCTGATCGTAGGCGCACCCTACGGCGGAGTGAAGGAGCAAGGTCCCTGCGTTTACGCAAACGAGCTTGCACAGCATGGCTTTGTAGTTCTGACCTTTGATGCTCCGTTCATGGGTGAGTCCGGCGGCGAGCCGAGAAGAGTTTCCTCGCCCGAGCTTTTTGCCGAGAGCTTTTCAGCTGCGGTGGATTATCTCGGCGTAAAGGTGCCATATGTTGACCGTGAGAAGATAGGTGTTATCGGTATCTGCGGCAGCGGCGGATTTGCTTTGTCGGCCGCATCTGTGGATACGAGGATAAAGGCAGTTGCTACAACGGCAATGTACGACATAACGGGCGGAAGGCTAATGTTCGGGCTCCCCGCCGAGGTCATCGAGCAGCAGAAAAACCAACTCTCTCACCAGCGCTGGACGGACTTTGAAAACGGCTGTCAGAGCTACACCCCGAGTTTCCCGGAGACACCTTACCCCGATGTAGAGTCTCTGCCGGAGAAAGACCCGATCTCCAACGAGTGGGACAGATTTTACGCCGTACCGAGGGGACACCACCCAAATGCAAGGGGCGGCTTTACCGACACCTCGATGCTTGCAATGATGCAGTTCTCGGCACTCCAGTATATCGGTGAGATATCTCCAAGACCTATACTGTTTATCACAGGTGACAAGGCACATTCCAAGCCCTTCAGCGAAAAGGCTTATGCCCTCGCTAATGATCCGAAGGAGCTGTATTCAGTTTCAGATGCAGAGCATATAGACCTCTACGATCAGGTGGATAAGATACCCTTCGACAAGCTGGAGAGCTTTTTCAAGGATAATATGTAAAAGAACAGCCCTGCTTTTCATAGAGCAGGGCCGTTTGCTATTCAGAATAAGCATAGACAGATATTTGATACAAGTATTTGTAATTTTACATCGAATATGGTATAATGAAAAAAACTAAACTAGGAGCTGTTCTGAATGAGCAAAAATAAAAAGATCGTTCTGACAGTTACAGCTGTACTGCTGATAGGCGTGTTGATATTTATGTTTTTGCCAGAAGATAAAATAAGCGACCAAAAAATGACTGTGACCATCGGTGACAGGAATTTTACGGCGGTGCTCTATGACAACAAGACCGCGCAGGAGTTTTATGACCGTCTGCCTATGACCCTTGAAATGAGCGAGCTGAACGGCAATGAGAAATACCACAACCTAGATAAGCCGCTGCCGATAAACAGCTCTGTTGCGGGGCATATCTCAAAGGGCGATATGCGCCTGTTCAGAGATGACTGCATTGTGCTGTTCTATGACAGCTTCACAAGCGGTTATTCCTACACGAACATCGGATATATCGAGGACACGGACGGTCTTGAAGAAGCCCTCGGGAGCGGCAGTGTTACGGTGACTTTTGAAGCTAAGTGAGGCAGGTATGAAAAAACACTTATTTCTTATATTTGCAGCTGCGCTGATACTATCAGCCTGCGGTAACAAGGCAAATACTGACAGCGATAAGCCAGTGAGCAGTATAAAAGAGACAAGCTCTTTTTCTGATGTATCATCTTCTGCCGATACAACATCAGAAAGCTTAACTGTTAGTTCAAAAGAGGTTTTGAACACTGCAAACGAATCAGAAACAACAACCATTGTATCTGCGGAGAATAAAGAAACAATATCAAGCTCTGCTGTGCAGACAGAAACTGATATAATATCTACTCCGCAGGAAACTGAAATAACAACCGAAGCACCACCGGAAACGACTACTACGGCCGTCCCCGAGGAAGCTACTGCGGTGGAAACTCTGATAATAACCGTAAACGGCACACCATTTTCTGCAAGTTTCTACGACACACACGCAGCAGAGGAGTTTAAATCAATGCTCCCGCTTTCTTTTGAGATGAGCGAGCTGAACGGAAATGAGAAATACATCTACACCGATACGAGCTTTACCACCTCTGCCGAGGCTGTAGGATATATCAACAAGGGCGAGCTTCTGCTCTATGGTGACAGCTGCGTTGTGCTGTTCTATGACAGCTTTTCAACGCCTTACAGCTATACAAGGCTTGGATATATCGAAAATGCGGAGGGACTTGAAAATGCAGTTGGTTCGGGTAGCGTGACTGTCAGCTTTTCAGCAGGATAGGAACCAGAGCAGACAAAAGCAGGTTTTATGATGACTCGAAAATACTTTAAAGAATGCTCCTGTTCAGGAGGGCCGGGAAAAGCCGATGATCGCTATCTCCGCTCTTGAAGAAACTGACAGCATTGTCCCAAGCTCCTATTCGGAGAAGGCTGTAAACATTCTTCCATCTGCTGAGCTCATTAGGATAAACGGTGCAGGACGCGGCTTCTATGGAGAGATTGAAACGTCCGCGGAGGAGGAATCTGTCAGGTTGTAAAAAACAATTAGAATAAAACTGCAATGATTATTCAATTTTCAACAGCAAAGTCGATCGACTCGAAGGGCAATACAGTATAGTAAGCAAAAATTACACTGATGAAATTAAGGGCAGGTTCAGCACAGATTATCATGTGCATTCATATTATCCGCCTGTTTATCTCGTGTACTGTAAAGATGATCCATCGGTTGATCCGAAACTTCATGCCCAGTCTATGATAACTGCTTTAGAACAGCATGGAATAAAATATGAGGTCGAAGCTGGAGATGAATGTGGTCACGGATTTACTATAGGATTTGGGACCAGTGTAGAAGGCTGAATAGAACGTGAGGACAAATCTTTCACAGCGTTCTCAGATAAAACAGAAATGGCGATATTGTGATTACGGGATTTCAAATGACCGTTGTCTATTGGCTCACCTATAAACCGTTTTGCACAAGTCCAAATTGGCATTCTAGAGCATATCACAATCGGCAGATACTTTAACGGCACATGATAAAGGCTGTACCCGACTATTGTCCGGTACAGCCCGATCTATTATCGTACTAATTATCATTTCAGCTCACTTGTCAGCAGCATAAGCCCTTTGTAATATATG
>JAFUTU010000031.1 GCA_017484095.1 Ruminococcus sp.
AAATGACCTGGAGCAGTACTGTTACATATGGGACGTTGATAAGTCTCTCTGGAACAGTGATTTTTCGGCGGCAGGCGGTCTCACTGAGAAACAGCTTGCCAGGATCAATATGCTGAGAAGATCGGTCATAGAGCCGTTTGACAAGTTCAAAGCAGCTATCGGCGCAGAGCCTACAGCGGCACTTATATCAAAGGCATTGTATGACCTTTTCAGAGACATCAAGTTCACATCGCAGACCTACTCTGTTTTTCACCGTGCCAATGAGACCGACAGTGAAAATGCGCTCGAAGCAGCACGAGGCTTCAGGCAGCTGTGGAGCAGCTCTCTCAGTGCGATAAAAACTATATACGATCATGTCGGCGATGAGCCTATGTCGCTCAGAAGATATTCAGACCTTTTCAGGGTGATGCTCTCGGGCATAAGTGTTTCAAAGCCGCCACAGAAGCTTGACTGTGTGCTGCTTTGTCAGGCTGGACATTCAAGAACAGGCTTTGCACGCACCGTTTTTGCAGCTGAGGTAAACGACGGAGTTTTCCCTGCAAACGTATCGTCCGGAGATCTGATAACTGAGCATGAAAAGCAGCTTCTTGAACAAACGGAGGGAATATACCTTGGCCGCAGTGCAAGGGCACAGTTCCAAATGGAGAAGCTTACCTGCTACAATGCCCTTACTTTGCCGACCCAAAACCTGTATGCGCTTTATTCGCAGGCTGACCTTCTCGGCAATTCAAAGAGACCCTCTATGCTTATAGCAGAGCTGGAGGGTATGTTCGGCAAAGGCATACATATAAATGCTTCGCTCCTTCCTGTTGAAAGCTTTGTTGCAAATTACCGCAGCGCTTACTATAAATACCTTGAAACTATAGCTTCTAGAGATGACGTGACTGAGACTTTAAGGGCTTTGCTCACTCTGTCAGAGGAATACCGTGAACGGCTTGCAGCCCATAAGGATATACATGAGGACGGTCATTATTCTCTTCCCGAAAAAGCAGCCGATGAGCTGTTTTTCAATAACGGTAAGCTTTATATATCACCAACACAGCTCGAAACCTATTTCAAGTGTCCGTTCTCATATTTTTGCAAGTACGGGCTCTCTTTGCGTGCGCCTTCAAAAAAGACGGTAGGCGCCGCAAATAAGGGTCTGCTCATACATTCGATGCTGGAGCATCTGATTTCAGATAAGAGCGAGAAAATGGGCTTTGGTGAGGCAATGCTCGCTATGAGCGACGAGGAGCTGTTACAGCGTGTTAAAGAAGAGGTACACGCGTATATTGATGAAGAGCTCGGAGGGGATTTTGCAAAGCCTGCCAACTTTGACCATATCGTTTGCCAGCTGGAGGAGACCTCCTATGAGATCGCATTGTTTGTCAGAGATGAGCTTGGGGGTTCTAAATTCAGACCAAAGCTTGTAGAGTATAAGCTCAACGATGCCGAAAAGCAGTTTGAGATAGATGCAGGCAACGGCAAGAAGCTTATTCTCGGGGGCACTATAGACAGAGCCGATGTTTATGAAGATAACGGCGAGATGTATGTGCGCGTTATCGACTATAAGACCGGCAGAAAGACCTCCTTCAAATATTCAAAGCTGTATCACGGACTTAATTTGCAGATGTTTGTTTATCTTACAGGTCTGCTGTGCTCTGACGGGATATTCGATAAGTCTAATGAGCATATACGTCAGGCGGGAGTTATGTATTATATCTTCGGTAAGCCTTTAAAGAAAAAGGTCGTGCAGTCTCCCGATGAAGAGGAAGACATAGAACTGACTAAGACAAAGCTTCTTGAATCATTCAAGCCTGAGGGCAGAACAGTTGACAGCGAGAATGTTTTGCGTGCGTATAATGAGAGCTCCTCTTACGCTTATGTGCCATATAAGATATCGAAAAAGACGGGTATTGATGAGGGCGGCGTTACAAACGCGGGCTTTACAGCGCTGAGGACCTTTGCCCAGAACAAGATAGCACAGTTCGGGCGTGACCTTTCGGGCGGCAGGATAAGTGCCAGACCGCTTGACAACACCTGCACATACTGTGATTATGCAGGCATTTGCGGCCTTATTAACCGTGACAGCGCAATAAACACTGATGATAAGGTATATGACAGCCTTCTCAGGGAAGAGCTTTCAAGGATAGCGAAAGAGGGTGAGCACAATGAGTGATACAGCCGTAAAATGGACGCCTGAGCAGCAGCGTGCTATCGACGCCAGAGGCAAAGGGATGATAGTTTCTGCGGCAGCAGGCAGCGGAAAAACAGCTGTGCTCATCGAAAGAATGATACAGCTCCTGAGTGATGAGAATTCAAAAGTGCCTGCTGACAGGCTGCTTGCCGTTACATTTACCAATGATGCAGCAGCTCAGATGAGGGAAAAGCTTTCGGCAGCCTTTGCACAAAAGCTCAGGCAGGACCCCGAAAACAAGTGGCTCCTTCAGCAGCAGAACCTTTTGCAGCTTGCAAGGATATCGACGATAAATTCGTTTTGCCTTGATCTTGTGAAGTCAAACATAAATATGTTTGAGCTGAGCGGCGGTCTGACCGTGCTTGAAGAAAACGTTCAGACACTTATATACGAGAGATCCCGTGATGAGGCTTTGCAGGAGCTTTGCAGGTCATTCCCGAAGGAATATGAGCTTCTTACAGCTTCGTTCTCACAGGGGCAGCTCACAGACGTTATATACTCGTTCTACACTTTTTTCAGATCTCTTCCGTTCAGAGAGGACTGGCTTGAAAAAGCGAAGAACAACTTTACTGACAGGTCACTTTTTGATAAGCTGATGTCGGAGCGCTTTGAAAAGGCCGAGAAGCTTTTGAAGACAGCCGAGCAGCATCTTGAACTGTTTGAGCAGTACAGCCGATACAGTGATGAGCTGTTTACCCTCAGTGATTATTCAAAGCTGTATGAAAATGCCGACAGCGACCGCGCTCTGCTTAGGAAGCTCAGTGATCTTGTAAAGGCGCAGGATATCGATGCTATCGCAGAGCTAGATGCATCACTTGACAGGATAAAGCCCGTAGTTACCACATCGAAGATATTCAAGGCGCTTGCCGAAGATATACAGGCACTGATAAAAGAGAAGCACTCACTCGCCAAGAACGAAAGAGAATGCTTCAAAGAGTGCATTATCGGGATAAAGGATATGTTCTCTCTCTCTGAGGAGATACTTGTCGGCAATATGCTGACAAACAGAGATATTCTTTCATCTCTGGCAAAGCTGTGCCAAATGATCGACGATATCGCGATGCAGGAAAAGACAGAGCGAAACGGCATAACCTTTTCTGATGCAGAGCTTATGGCAAAGGAGCTGTTGGTCAGACTTGAAAACGGAAAGCTCGTTAGGACAGAGCTTGCCGAAGAGATACGTGCTAACAGGCTCTATGAGGTTATCTTCATTGATGAGTTTCAGGACGTGAATGACCTGCAGGAGCTTGTGTTCAGAGTCCTTTCTGATACGGATGACCTGAATATAATGGGCAGAAATGTGTTCGTTGTTGGTGACGTTAAGCAGGCTATCTATAAGTTTCGCTTGTCTGATCCAGGGCTTTTCATCAAGACCGAAAAAGATGCGAACGATCCCGATAACGCTTCACAGCTCGAGGCTGTGAACCTTAACTGTAATTTCCGAAGCCGCAAAGAGGTGATAAACTACGTAAACTTTGCGTTCTCATCACTGATGACCGAGGCTTGCGGAGGAGTACTCTATGATGAGAGCCAGCAGCTTGTGCAGGGTGCCAAGTATGATGAGCGGTTCTGTCCTGCTGAGGTATATTTTGTTGACAATGATCCCGGTTTCAAGAAAAAGTACGGCTTTAGCCGTGAAAATTATGAGACTGCACTTATCATCAAAAAAATGCTTGATGACAAGGAGCCAGTTTTTGAAAACGGAAAGTCAAGACCATGCACGGCAAGTGACTTCTGTATCCTGGCACAGACCAATTCTGAGATCAAGGCTGCAGCCGCAGCACTTGAAGCTGTAGGCCTCAGAGTTTATTCAAAGGATACCGACGGTTATCTCAGATCAAGGGAGATATCTCTCGTTCTCGATATGCTCAGGGTTATCGACGATCCTATGAATGATATCGCCTTTGCGGCGCTTATGCTGTCCCCTATCCTCAGCTTCACTCCCGATGAGGCTGCAGAACTTTCCGTGCTTTCTACACGGGCAGAGCCAACAAAGCATTACTGGCAGATCATTCTCGGAACAGATAAGGAAAAGAGCTCATCACACGATAAGGAGACCGATTATATCGACCTCGGCAATAAGGCTTTGCAGCAAAAGTGTACATATGCCTACAGGCTTGTTACAAAGCTCAGGTTCATGTCAATGGATATGTCGCTTGAGGATCTTATAAAAAAGATCTATGATCTTACTGACCTTATGGGTATAACCTCTCTGTACCTTGATGCTGACAAAAAGCGTGCTAACCTCAGGCTGCTGTTACAGTATGCCGCTTCATATGAGCAGAACAGTCTTGAAGGCGTAACAGGCTTTCTCAGATACATTGATTCGGTATCTGCGAACAAGTCAGCTTTCAGCAAGGCGGTAACATCATCGCAGGGCACTGATTCGGTCTATGTCAAGACCTACCATGCTTCAAAGGGACTTGAATTTCCGTTTGTGTTCCTGAACGATCTTGACAGAGCCTTTGATAAGGTAAGCGATGCGGCGATAATGCATAATGAGCTTGGCTGTGCTTTCCGATTCCTTACAGAAAGACAGCGCATAGTTAAGAAGAGCATTTATTACGACTATCTCAGAAATCTCACTGTACTAGATGAAAAGAGCGAAAGACTGAGACTTTTGTACGTTGGCTGCACAAGAGCAAGAGAGAAGCTGTTTTTATGCTGTGCACCATCTTATAAGTCGAATGAGACCTTTGAGCATGCACTTCAGAAAAAGAGGCAATACCTGTCCTCTCTTGCAGGCAAGTGTGATATATCTGATACCGTCAGTGAGGCAAACTCAATGCTTGACTGGGTGCTGATCTCACTTTTCAGGATGCACAGCTGTGACGAGGCAGAATACTGGTTCGCGCTTTCAGATACGGGCATAGAAAAATCTGATGAGCCTGATCCTGATATTGTTTTAACTGACCTGTCACGAAGCGGCAACTTCCCCGATGAGCGTAGTGATACAAAAAAGCAGCCCCCGACTGTAAATGAGCAGCTGCTGCGTGAGCTCAAAGCCCGTGCAGACTTTGACATAGACCATGCGGCGTCACAGGTGCAGGCAGCATCAAAAATGACCGTTACCGAGATCGTCTCTGCCGAGCATGAAAAGTCACACGGAATAACCGAGGACTTCTTCCCGAACCTGCCAAGGCTCGATGATGAGAACGATGAGCTCTCGGCTGCTGAAAAGGGTACCTTTACCCATAAGTTTATGGAGGTGGCCGATTATCAAAAGGCAGAGCAGAGCGTTCGTGATGAGCTTGAAAGGCTTGTAGGTGAAGGGTTTTTCTCCCGAAAGGAAGCATCGGGCGTTTACGTGGAGGCTCTTGAAAAGTTCTTCTCATCAGACCTTTATCTGAGAATGAAGCGCTCAGATGTGATAATGCGCGAGAAACAGTTCCTGGTAGGCTTTGATGATCTTGCTCTTGATAACAGGTATGAGCAGTATCTCTCAAACGGCTCTATGCTTCAGGGTATTGCTGACTGTATCTTCAAAGAGAACGGAGAATACATCATAGTTGACTATAAGACAGACCGCTTTAAGGATGAGAGCGAGATGATGAAATACAGTGTTCAGCTCGATCTTTATAAGGCGGCGTTCGGTCTTCTGCTGGATGTCCCCGTAAATGGCTGCTGTATTTATTCGTTCTGGTTGGGCAGGGCAGTTGATCTTTAACAGATAAAAGCCTTTACAACACACGCAAAGCGTGCTATAATATCTAACAGGCAGATGCTGAATTTTCAAAAAGTCAGTGACAATAATAAAAAGGATGATACTATGAAAAAAATAATTGCCGATTCCACGAATATGAAGCTTATAGGCAGAGTATATATGAATGATGATACCCTGTGGCTGGGAATGTCGGGCTCAGGTGTCGAGTTTCGCTTCAATGGCAAGGGGCTCACAATGACCCTGTGTGCCGATGAGGTGTACACAGGTGAACGCAAGGACTTTGCCAGAGCAGCTGTATACATAAACGGCAGCAGAGAGCATGATCTGCTTTTCGATCAGCAGTTCAAAACTGTAACTGTCTCTCCTGACGGAGAGTGTGTCATCAGGATCATAAAGCTTTCAGAGTGTGCGATGGGCAATGTTGGCATAAAGCCAATACTGGCTGATGATGATGACAGTATAGTACCTGTTGAGGATAAAGCGCATAAGATCGAATTTATCGGTGATTCAATAACCTGCGGTTACGGCGTCGATGACGAGAACGAACTCCACCCGTTCATGACCGAGACCGAAGATGTGACCAAGGGCTTTGCATATAAAACGGCAGAGGCTCTCGGCTATGATTATTCAATGTTCTCGCTTAGCGGTTACGGCATAATCAGCGGCTATACCGATGACGGCACCAGACATGAGGATCAGCTCGTGCCGACGTTTTATGAGAGCTACGGTTTTTCTATCGGCAGCTTCGGCGGTATAAAGCCTATGGATATTGACTGGGATTTCAGGCGTTATGTACCTGATATCATAGTTATAAACCTCGGCACTAATGATGACAGCTACTGCGGCAGCGATGAGGGAAGGCGTAACTTCTATTCCACCAAGTATACGGAGTTTCTGCACGTTGTAAGAAAGCACAATCCGAACGCGCATATCGTCTGCGCTCTCGGCGTTATGGGCGATAACCTTTTCCCTGCGCTTGAAAGAGCAGTTGATGCCTTCATGAAAGAAACGGGTGACAGGAATATAACTCTGCTGCATTTCACTCCGCAGAACGGTGAGCTTGACGGCTATGCCGCAAATTATCACCCAACTGAGAAAACTCACAAAAAGGCAGCCGCATCACTTACCGATGTGATAACTATGATACAAACAGATAAACAAAAAGGAGACAATAATGAAAAAGATAATTAGTATGTGCATATCCATATGCCTGTGTGCTGCGGTGTTCAGCGGATGTACAGAGAATTCTCCGAGCTCATCAGAAAAAAAGACAGAGGCAAGCTCCTCGGCAGTTGAGGAAACAACAGACGTAAGCTCAGAGCTTGAAAGCGAGGCAGAGGTAATGAGTGCTCCTGAGAGCAAGCCTGAGGAAACATCATCATCTCAGTCAGAGCCCGCACCCGAAGAGACCTCTGACATAACTCCTGCTATGTGGACAGTTTCAGATGATGACGGCCACGAGATGACACTGCTGGGCTCTATGCACGCATTGACGGAGGAGGATTATCCTCTCCCCAATGAGATAATGGACAGGTACAACAGTGCAGATATACTTGCTGTGGAGTGTGATATAAAGTCGGAAGAATCTGCGAAGATGAGCTTTGCTATCCTGAAGGATGCATATTATGATGACGGTACGACCTTGAAGGATCATATATCGGAAGAGGGCTATGAGGCTCTCTCAAATTATCTCAGTGACACTATGTATGATATCTCGACGCTTGAAAAAATGAAGGCATGGGCTGTCGACAGTGTTTTAGAGGAGGTAGGACTGCAGCTTTCAGGGCTTGAATACGACAAGGGCGTTGACGGCTATCTGCTTTCTCTCGCTCATGACAGCGGTAAGCAGATATATGAGGCCGAGAGTATTGAGTTCCAGATGGATATGCTGCTGGGCTTTTCAGATGAGATATACGATTTTCTTTTCAGGTCACTTGAAGACTACACCCCGCAGGACAGTGCCGATGAGCTTATAGATATGCATGAAGCATGGAGAACAGGCGATGTCGAAGCGCTTGACGATACCGAGGAGGAAGAGGCAGAGGAGCTTTCCGACGAGGATCGGGCGATATATGATGAATACAACAAGCAAATGCTCATAGACCGAAATGCTGGCATGGAGGAGTGTATAAAGGAGCTTCTTTCAGAGGGCAAGAACGTGTTCTTTGTTGTTGGAGCCGCCCACTATATAGGTGATGACGGTATAATCTCTCTGCTTGAAAAGGACGGCTATAAGGTCGAAAGGGTAAAGTATAAATAATACACGGTGATAGTTAAAACACAAAATCGCCTCCTGTTTCTCACAGGAGGCGTTATGTGTTTTGTTCTCTTATTTAGCTTTGCCCTGATTTGCAACGCCTGCCATTTTAGCAGCAAGCTCATCAGGATCGCACAGATACTGCTTTCCTATAACATTGAAGTCATCATCAAACTCATAAACCAGCGGGATAGCAGTAGGGATATTTACGCCGATGATCTCTTCATCACTGAGATCATCAAAGTATTTCACAAGTGCTCTCAGGCTGTTGCCGTGAGCAGCTATAACTACTCTCTTTCCGGCTTTCATCTGGGGCTTGATCTCTTCCTCAAAATAAGGTACTGCTCTTGCGATAGTATCCTTGAGGCTTTCCTGAAGTGGGAGCTCCTTGGGATCAACATCTCTGTACTTGGGATCCTTAGCAGGGTTTCTTTCATCATCCTCTGTAAGAGCCATAGGCGGTATGTCGAACGATCTTCTCCAGATCTTTACCTGTTCCTCGCCGTATTTAGCAGCAGTCTCGCTCTTGTTCAGACCCTGCAGTGCTCCGTAATGTCTTTCATTGAGCTTCCAGCTCTTAACAACAGGCAGCCACTCTCTGTCAAGCTCTGCCAGAACATTATTAAGTGTGTGGATAGCTCTCTTCAGATATGAAGTGTAGCAAAGATCAAAGTCATATCCTGCCTCTTTAAGAGCTCTGCCGCCCTTCTTAGCCTCTTCAACTCCGTTTTCGGAAAGCTCAACATCGGTCCATCCTGTGAACTTGTTCTCCTTGTTCCACTCACTTTCGCCGTGGCGAATAAGTACCAGTTTCATGCTCATAATAATAATTCCTTTCGTTTCATATATTTTTCCCTGCCTTGGCAGAGTAAAAACCGTTTCAGTATTCTTTACCAGAATATCACGCAAAGCCCCGTTCTGGAATTGATAAGATAGGAAGGCGAATGTTGCTTTTGTTCACCTATGGAATAGACCTCGGCACCGCTCATCTTTTTGCCTATGCTGTCGCAGTAGGCTGCAAGCTTGGTGTATACGAAGTCTCCTTCAAAGCATTCCTCGCCGCCCTGTTCAAGTGCAGCCTGCTTCAGCTGCTCACGGCCTTCCTTGTCGGCAATAAAATGAATCCTCACACTGCCGTGTTCCTTACTGCCCCATTTTTTGGAGATAAGCTCCATTTTAAAGCCCTTGCAGCTTTCGGGGAGCTCATCGGGGATAAAGTCGAGCCCTTCAATATTTTTGCCGTAATTCCCGATCATATAGAGTGTGAGCTTTGTTTTGTAAAGGCTTTTATTAGAGTTGCCGAGCCCTGCCATAAGACCTATTCCCGCAGCCAGTATGATGACCGCGATCACCCTTATCACCATTGAGGTGACAAGCCTCTTTTTGCCGGGCTCTTTACGGTTCAGCAGCCACTGCCCGATAATATACAACAGCCCGAACCCCGAGATCGGCAGCATAAAATATATGTACGCACCGAAGCCGAACACAGGCATCAGCATAAGCGCACCTCCGATAGGTATATCAAGAACACGTCTCATCGGGCGAATAGGCTTTTCTTCGTAAATGCCTGTTACGATCTTTATCTCGCGCTTTTGTACTTCGGCAGTACTTTCTGTTTTTACAGTTGCCTCAGCAGCCACAGCGATCACACTCTTTTACTTAATGAACGAAGCTAAAATATTTGTTCTCAGCCCTCAACAGCAGCCTGAACGATAGTATTGAAATCGGGAGCCTTCAGTGAAGCGCCGCCGATAAGTCCGCCGTCGATATTTGGCTTAGTAAGCAGCTCAGCAGCGTTGCCCGCATTCATAGAACCGCCGTACTGGATAGTAACAGCGTCAGCAGCTGCCTGATCGTAAAGCTTAGCAAGGGTAGCTCTTATAAATGCGCAAACCTCTTCGGCCTGATCCGGAGTAGCTGTAAGACCTGTGCCGATAGCCCATACAGGCTCATAAGCGATGACAACATTTTTAAGCTCCTCAGCAGTAACGTCCCAGAGATCAAGCTTTATCTGACGGGAGATAACTTCCTCAGTGATGTTGCACTCACGCTCCCACTTGAGCTCGCCTACACAAACGATAGGCTTAAGTCCAGCTGCAAGTGCAGCCTTTGTTCTCTTGTTAACGGTCTCGTCAGTCTCACCGAAATACTGTCTTCTCTCGGAGTGACCGATAACAACGTACTCAACACCTACCTCAACGAGCATATCAGCGCTGATCTCGCCTGTGAAAGCGCCGCTCTTCTCAAAGTGAACGTTCTCTGCGCCGACCTTAACGTTAGAGCCCTCAGTAGCAGCAACTGCTGTTTCAAGATTTGTGAAAGGAACACAAGCGATGACCTCGACCTTGCCCTCTGCATTAGCTACCAGCGGCTTGATAGCCTCGAGCAGCTCCTTAGCCTCAGGTCTGGTCTTGTTCATCTTCCAGTTGCCTGCGATGATAGCTTTTCTCAAAGATTTGTTCATAGTAAAAACTCCTTTATTTGAAAATTTGACTAACTATAATTCGTCTATCATATTATACTACATTTTCTTTATCGTGTCAATCAAAAATGCTTCAAATTAACACTCTTTAAACAAAAAGACCGACGCCGAAGCATCGGTCACAAATCATATCACAAGTATCACACCAAGTGCGATGATTATGAGCCCGATTCCCAGAGCAGCATAGCCGAACGGGTGGCTCTCTTTTTCGGGAACGTTCTCCTCCTCATCGCCCTGAACCTCACTGTCAGAGGCACTGTCAACATAGAACCTTGAAGGGTCGTCGGGGTCATACTTGATGTCGATGAAGTCACCCTTTTTAAGGTCATCGTCATCAACTATCTGGTCGTATTTCTCTCCGTCTACCTCGTACCCTATCTTCCACTGCACGAAGATGCGCGGCTCTCCTCCTTCTTCAAGGGGCGGAAGCTTCTGTCTCTTCTTCTGCAGCACCTTTGCCTTTATCGGAACGTAATTGTCCTCCTTGGGTATGTTCTGCGAATTCTCCTGCGGAAAGAGCTCATATCCCTGCATTATTTTTATGCCGAAATAAATAAGGCCCATACCCGTGCACACAAGCACCAGACCGATTATTCCCTGTGTGCCCAGTCCTTGCGATGCACTTTTTGCAAGCAATGTCAGCATTTGTTTCTCTCCTTACAAAAATGGGACGGCAGATGACCGCCGCCCCATAATGATGCGTGAATTATTTGTCAGCAATAACGTCTATACCGGGGAGCACCTTGCCCTCAAGATACTCAAGTGATGCGCCGCCGCCTGTAGAGATGTGGCTCATCTTATCGGCGAAGCCGAGCTGGATAACAGCTGCTGCGGAATCGCCGCCGCCGATGATAGTCGTAGCGTCAGTATCGCCGAGTGCCTTAGCAACTGCGATAGTGCCTGCTGCGAGAGTTGGGTTCTCAAAAACGCCCATAGGTCCGTTCCATACAACGGTCTTAGCGCTCTTTACTTCATTTGCGAAGAGCTCTCTTGTCTTCTCACCGATATCAAGACCCTCCTTGTCAGCAGGGATCTTGTCAGAATCAACTGTCTCAACAGCGATCTCGGCATCGATAGGATCAGGGAAGCTGTCAACTACAACAGTGTCGATAGGCAGGAGCAGCTTCTTGCCGTTTGCCTTAGCCTTCTCGATCATCTCCTTGCAGTAATCGAGCTTGCTGTCATCAACGAGAGACTTACCTACCTCATAGCCCTGAGCCTTAAGGAAGGTGTAAGCCATACCGCCGCCGATAATGAGCGTGTCGCACTTCTCGAGGAGGTTTGAGATAACGTTGAGCTTGTCAGCTACCTTAGCGCCGCCGAGGATAGCAACAAAAGGTCTTACAGGAGTCTCTACTGCGTTTCCGAGGTAGTTGATCTCCTTCTGCATAAGATAGCCTACTGCTGTTTCCTTAACGAACTTTGTAACGCCTGCTGTAGATGCGTGAGCTCTGTGAGCAGAGCCGAAAGCGTCCATTACGAATACCTGATCGTCGACTAGATCTGCGAGCTCCTTAGCGAAGTCCTCACCGTTCTTGGTCTCCTCAGCGCCTCTGAATCTTGTGTTCTCAAGTACAACGATATCGCCGTCAGCCATTTCAGCAACTGCCTTCTTAGCGTTATCGCCTACTACTGTATCGTCCTTAGCGAAGGTCACCTTTGCGCTTACCAGCTCAGCCAGTCTTGCTGCTGCGGGAGCGAGCGAGAACTTATCCTCGGGACCGTTCTTCGGCTTTCCGAGATGTGAGCAGAGAACAACCTTTGCGCCGTTCTCAACGAGCTTGTTGATAGTAGGGAGAGCTGCGGTGATCCTGTTGTCGTTTGTGATAACGCCGTCCTTGAGCGGAACGTTGAAATCAACTCTTACAAGGACCTTTTTGCCCTTTACATCAATGTCTTCAACTGTGACCTTGTTTAAACCTGCCATGATTATCTGACATCCTCTCATTATAAATTTTTCGCACCTCAGTGCGTTATTGACTGTTATAAATTTAACAACCAAACCTATTATACAATATACACCCAAAAAAATCAAGTGTTTTGCTCATATATTTTTTATTCGGAGTATTTTTTATACCCCGGGTGCTTGCCCGTAACGCCGTACTGTGCTCTCATGCCGATGAGCCTGTCGATATTGTCTCTGTCGATATCCTTGACTCCGCCGAGAAGCCTTGCTACCAGAGATATCTGCGCCTGAAGCTCCAGAGTTTCCATTCTGTAATAAGCGGTCGTCAGGTCAGCTCCGACGGTGAGCGCACCGTGATTGGTGAGCAGCATAACATCGTGATAGGGAAGGTACGGCTCGATCGCTTCGGGCACCTCAAAGGTAGATGGTGTGCCGTAAGGTGTAAGCGGCACCGAGCCCACAGCTATGACCGTCTCTATCATGCAGTAGTCATCAAGCGGTATATGAGCACACGCGAACCCCGTTGATACGGGCGGGTGTGCATGAACGACAGCACCGACATCCGGTCTGTCATTGTAGCATTTCATATGCATTTTTATTTCCGAGGAGGGTCTCCAGTCCTCGGCAGGCTTTTCAATAATGTTGAAGTCTTTATCTATAAGGCCGATGTGGTCTCTTGTTATCTCATATTTAGAGATGCCTGTCCTTGTTGCAAGAAAGCGGTTCTCATCGACCTTTACGGTCACGTTTCCGTCATTAGCTGCGACCCAGCCCTTGGTCCACATCTTGTGGCAGACCTCAACTATCTGATCCTTGATATCTTCGTACATATTTTCAGTCCTTTCTTATTCGGGTATGACAACGCCCTTCTGGAGCATTATGTTCGCATAGATCGCTGTTTCACCCGTAGCAACGATAGCATAAGCTTTTTTCGCCTCTTCATAAAAGGCAAAGCGTTCTATCTCGCCGACGGTGTCGGCGCCTCTTTCATCGTGCTTTGAGATTATTGCCTTATATTCGTCCCAGATAGGAGTTTCGGCATTGTCACCGGGCATCACCTGCATAAGGCTTACAGGCTTGTCTACATAGGTGTCCAGCGGAAAGAGAGCAAGTATAGCGTCCAGCAGTTCGGGAACTCCGTGGCCGTCACAGCGTATCACCTTTGCGTTTTTGCCCATGCTCTCGGCAGGGAAGTTGCCGTCCGCGATAACTATCCTGTCTGAATGACCCATTTCGCACAGAGTCTTCAGAAGCTCAGGCGATAATATGGGTGGTATGTTTTTAAGCATCGTGCTCACTCTCCTTTACGGCGTTTATCTGTATTTTCAGGTTGCCCAGAGCTGTTGCCTCTGAGGGACCCTTCACCACCTGCTTGCCGCTGTATTTTTCGGTAAGCTCACACAGCAGTGAGTCTTTAGTCCCTCCGCCGACGATATAAAGCTTGTCAAACGTTTTTTCTGTGCAGGTTTCGAGCTCTTTTATGGTTTTTGCAAACTTCATAGCAAGGCTGTCATAAATGCACCTGATTATCGCGCCATCGTCACGGGGCTTGCCAACGCCCGAACGCTGACATATCAGAGATATCCTGTTAGGTATATCCCCCGGGGCAGCAAGAGAGGGGTCATCGGTATCTATTATGTACTGGCTCGTTGCTTCTCTTGCGAGGGCTTCCATATCGGCATAGGAGTAGTCTCTGCCGTTTCTGTTCCAGAAGCGTCTGCTCTCCTGGATGAGCCAGAGCCCTGTAAGGTTTTTGAGAAATGACGTTTTACCGCCGTAGCCCTTCTCATTAGTAAAGCTCAGGAGCATTGACTGATCCGAAAGTATCGGCTTATCGAGCTGTGTTCCGAGCAGGCACCATGTACCGCAGCTGAGAAAAGCAAAGTCCTCGCCGGTATCGGGTGCAGCGGCTGCCATAGCACACTGCGTATCGTGGCCGCAGACTGCCACCACCTTTATCGGCTTTATGCCTAGCTCTTCACAAAGCTCTGCCCTGAGTTCGCCTACGACTGTGCCCGGCATTACCACCACCGGCAGGAGCCTTGGCGGTATGTTCATTTTGTCAAGAACATCTGCGCTCCACTGATTCGTAACAGCATCGAGCATCTGTGTTGTAGATGCCATTGAAAGCTCTGTATACACTCTGTCACTGAGGAAGTATGAGAGCAGGTCGGGCATCATCATTATTCTGGCTGTTCTGTCTAAAAGCTGGGGCCTGCTGTCAACGAGAGACCTGAGCTGAAAGACGGTATTTATATCCATGATCTGTATGCCTGTAAGCTTGTAGAGTTCCTCGGGAGATACGTCATCGGCACATTTTTCAGCCATGCCGTTTGTTCTCTTGTCACGGTAATGGATCGGGTTCTCTAAAAGTCTGCCGTCAGCACCGATAAGGCCGAAGTCAACTCCCCAGGTGTCTATACCGATGCTTGCAAGCTCGGGATAAGCTTTAGCTTTTATAAGGCTCTGCTTTATCTCATGGAACAGTCTCAGAACGTCCCAGTACATCGTATCTCCGACGGTAACGGGGTCGTTCGTGAAGCGGTGTATCTCCTCGGTAACTATCTCGCCGTTCTCAAGCCAGCCTACAACAGCTCTTCCGCTTGAAGCACCGAGGTCTATAGCTAAATGTACTGCCATAATTTATCACCTTCGAGCGCTACTTCATGCCTTTGTACATAGGACCGTAGTTCTGGCAGGCTCTGTAGTCTGCGCCCTCCTTGTCCATACCGAAGGCGTTCCATGCGGCAGGGCGGAATATCTTCTCCTCGGGAACGTTGTGCATTGCAACAGGTATCCTGAGGATAGATGCGAGAGTTATGAGGTCAGCGCCAACGTGACCGTAGCTGATAGCGCCGTGGTTAGCGCCCCAGTTGTTCATAACGTCATAGGCTGTCCTGAACGGTGCAGCGTCTGTAACTCTGGGTGTGAACCAGGTGCAAGGCCAGGTGTAGTCTGTTCTTTTCCAGAGGATATCGTTTACCTCCTCGGGCAGCTTTACTGTCCAGCCCTCGGCTATCTGAATCATAGGACCGAGACCCTTGACGAGATTGAGCCTTATCATTGTGACAGGCATCTCGGCGTCAGTTACATATCTTGATGAGAAGCCGCCGCCCCTGAAATATCCGCAGTCTGCATAGTTCCAGGTCGTAGCCTCCATAATGGCCTTCTGGTCGGCTTCGGTAACGTTCCACCATTCTTTCATAACGGGCTGTCCGTTCTCATCAAGAGCCTTTCCGCACGCATCGAGACACGCAGCGCCTGAGTTTATAAGGTGGATAAAGCCGCCTGCCTCCTTAGCCTTGCCTGTGAGATCGTAGTTCGCAGCTTTTTTGAGAGCATCCGGGCTCCAGTATGTACGAACGTCAGCAAATATCTGGGCACGGTTAGTGAGCAGCTTCAGGAAGAGCATTCCGAGACCGTTAAGGACATCGTTCTCCGTTGCGAGAACGTATGGCTCTCTTGCGCCGTTCCAGTCGAACGTGGTGTTGAGGAGCGCCTCGGGGAAGTCACAGTTCGGATAGAAGTCAGTCCACTGTCTCTGCCCCTGGAAGCCTGCTGCGATAGCGTTATGACCTACCATTTCTTCCTCTCTGCCCTTGGGGAGCTTATCGTTGCCGTTCATAAGGTCTTTGATGATGCACATCATCTTGACAACGAACTCCCAGTCCTTCTCTTTCTGCTCGGGAGTTTTCTGCAAGAATTCAGGGTTCTTGTCAAAGCCCTCCTTGCAGTTTGCCTTTGTCCATGCAAGAGCCTTCTCGTACTCTTCTTTATCGTAGATCTCTTCGGTCATTCGTCTGATTATCTCGACCTCATCTACTGATTCAACTCTCATACCGAGGTATTCTTCAATGAACGCAGGGTCGATAATAGAGCCTCCTATACCCATACAGATAGAGCCTATCTGGAGGTATGACTTGCCTCTCATAGTAGCGGCAGCAACAGCAGCCCTGCCGAAGCGCAGGAGCTTTTCTTTTACATCTGCGGGTATCTCGGTGTCATCTGCCTCGCAGACATCATGGCCGTAAATGCCGAATGCAGGCAGACCCTTCTGAGCATGAGTTGCAAGAACAGATGCAAGATACACAGCTCCCGGTCTCTCAGTACCGTTAAAGCCCCAGACTGCCTTTATCGTGTTCTTGTCCATGTCCATAGTCTCGGCGCCGTAGCACCAGCAGGGAGTTACGGTAAGGGTTATATCAACGCCTGCCTTTTTAAACTTTGCTTCGCAGGCAGCAGCCTCAGCAACTCTGCCGATAGTAGTATCAGCTATAACTACCTTTACGGGCTCGCCGTTTGAATATCTGAGGTTGTCCTCAAAAAGCTTTGCGGCTGACTTTGCCATGTTCATAGTCTGGTCCTCGAGAGATTCTCTTACCCCGAGAGCACCGCGTCTGCCGTCGATGGTAGGTCTGATGCCTATAACAGGGTAATCTCCGATAAGTCTGTTCTTTGCCATAAATAATACCTCCGTCTCAGATAAAATGTCGATAAGATAACTCTTATACTAAAATTATAACATAATCTTTCGGATTTGTCTTGTAAAATATTCGGGCGCACTTTTGTGCAGATTGCATATAAATATTCGCTGAAAGTTATAAAATAAGAAATAAAGAAACAAAAACAGCCCCGAATTACGGAGCTGTAGGTGGTGTTATGGATATGCGGTTATCGTAGTTTCCCATGCAGGGTAGTATCTGTCCTGTCTGAGATAATAGCGCAAGCCTCTTTTTATACTGTCGATATGGTTTATCAGATCGAAATAATCATAAGGCCTGTGATACGCAGCTGTACAAATTATTGGACTGTATTTGCGGATAGTCTCTTTGCTGCCGTCAAGGGCTTCCCGGTCTGCGCCTTCTACATCGTACTTGATGAAGTCAGCCCCTGCCCCTGAGAGGACACTGTCAAGACTGACGCTGCGGACCCTTTTGCCTGAGGATGAGACCGAAGCTTGCCTGCCTGAGCCTGACGAAAAGAGCAGCTCACCATCAGAGTTCCATGCGGCTGCGTTTATATACTCGATGTTTTTAAGCTGAGAGGTGTTTCTTATAAGCTTCTGGAAGTTTTTCTTTTCGGGCTCTATGGCATAGATCTTTTTGTAATGCCCTTTGCAGATGCTCACAAAGTCTGTCACTGTATCACCGTTATAAGCGCCTAAGTCACAATAAACAGCATTATCGGGCACGGCCGTGAGCTTTGAGCCCTCTGCACTGAGAGAGAAGGCTTTTCTGAGGAAAGCAAGATCACCTGTTATTTTGTAAGAAGTGAGCAGCTCGAAAGTTTTTCTTGATATGTCATCACCAAGCAAGGAATATGCGTGCTCGGCTTCGGCTATGCGTTCAAAGAATATGTGCTTTTCAAAGGCTCCGTCACCGATGACGCTTACCTCTGGGGCTATGAGCTCATGACGCTCGGAGATATTATCTATCCTTTGCATTACATCGGGCAGGGAAGTGCCGAACGCAAGCAGTATGAGCATATCACCGTACTGTTCCTCCAGCTGAGAGAGTGTACTAACTTTATATCCGTGGAAGACAGTGCCTCTGGCAAAGTCATCACTGGCAAAAACTGCCGAGCACTTAATGCCTGAGATCTCAAGCTGACGAAGTATCTTATCGGCGCCGCTGCCCATGCCGTAAAGCACTACAGGCTTTTTTGTCTCAGCTGCGCGCTCCTGCCACGGGGTGAGCGCTTTTAGTGTTTCAGTCTGCATAATTACCTCACAAAAAAAAGGACGGCGCATTTCACACCGTCCGATATTATCAGAATATATCAAGACCGTCAATGTCTCCGTCAGAATGACCGTAATCGGCACCTACCATGTCTCTTCCGCGAACACGGTATTTGTCACGGTTCGCATTGATGTACTTGTCAAGCTGAGCCAGTACATCTCTTGGCTTTTTGACGCACTTGATCTCCTTAACGGGAGTGTCAACGTCTTTAACGTTCATAACGATAGAGCCGCACTTGAACATACGCTGTCCGAGGGGCAGAACAAGCTTCTTGTCGATAACTCTGTAAAGCTCAAGCTCGTCCTCCTCAACTCTGAGAAGACCTTTTCTTGTAATGAATTTGTCTTTGGTAAGAAAGTATCTTGTGAACGAAAGAGGAAGCCCGAACAGAGTTCTTTTCTTATCAGTCCATACATAATCTATCCCGTCGTTTTTCATTGTCACCGCTCCTTATATATAGAGTAGATGTCAGAGCTTTGATGTAAGCCTCTGAGGTCAAGCATATTTTAACATATTGTAAATCATTTGTCAAGTGCTCGCTTTATTAGGGGGGGCTTTCCGGTCGCCCCCTTAAACCCCCTTCGGGTACATAACTATTTATTAGGTGCGACCACTAAGTAAAAACCAAAGCAAAAGTACGGCGTGGATCAGCCGTGCGGCGAGCACCGCTCCGTGTGGGAACACAAAAACTGCCTTGCCGTCGCACAGATGATAAACCCGCTGTAAAGCAGGGTGGGTAAAACGTCCCAATGGTTTCTCGCTCCCAGCGTCGCTGATAGAAGCCTGAGGCAGAACACATTTTGCTGCGCTCTCCCTCGGACCTCTAACAGCGGAGGTCTGCAATCCTGCATCGGAGTACGGATCCCTTTTGATAAGTGTTGGATTTAAAATAACCGTGCTTGATCGTACAAGGCAGTCATATTCTGTTTTTATTGTCTGTATTATACCACATATCGCCCGAATATTCAATAGGTAATATATGCAAATTTCCGTACAAAAAATTGTACATTATTCATCTTGACAAGTCTCAGGAATAGATGCCTGGATCGTTTTGCTCTTCCTCGTCATCAAAATCAAACATTTCGTTGATACGCTCTAAAAAGATATTGCCTATCTTCTCAAATTCGTCATCATCATCTATTGAGGCGAGTATCTCCTCATTGTTCTCATCAAACTCTGACCTGAGTATCACCAGGTCGCCCGATGCGTCAAGTGCTTCGGCTGGGTCTTCAAAATACGGTGTCAGCGCATAATACTTCTCGCCTTCGTATTCCATAGCGTCTAAAAGCTCAAAGGTGTGCTTCTCGCCTGTCTCATCTTCAAGCTCATAAAGGTCGGGCGCAAACTCGTTCATCTCATCAATAGTCTTATCCATATCGCTCATAGTATCAGCTCCTTTAAGTAGGTACAAAAAAACGGCACACAGGACGCTTATAAACGCCTTATGACCGCCGCAACACCTTTATTATACTACAATAATAATAAAATGTCAAGCATATTTTGCAAAGTTTATATTAAATAAAATATTCTGAAAAAAGTTGAAAAAAACTATTGACATTTCACAAAAAGTGTGATATAGTATATACAAGGAAAAAGAAAGACCCGGATAGCTGAGGCACAGGCTTCACAAGGGCGGGGCTGAATAACGGTCGGGAGACGCAGTACAGCTTCAGCGGTGGAACTTAGGCCGGGTTCGAGGGAGGTTCTTTTCCTGATATCCACAGGCTTTTATATGGGAACGTCAATAGTCGTGAAACAGTGCAATGCATGATACCAGCTCGGCTAAACGCATATAAGGTCTAATAAGGTCAGAGAGGAGCGAGTCCAATGGATGCATCAGAGATCTTAAGGGTATCCGCAAGGCTCGGCAGATCTTTTAAGTAACAGGGATCGGGACCCGTACATACGAGACGGCAGATCCAAGCTTTTAAAAGTTATTTGAAGATGGAAGGTCTGCTCAGAGCTGACGGCGGTCACAACAATTTGTCATTACAATAAGGATACCCACACTTTTACAATTGAATATTTTCGTAACTTCATATATAAGGAGTGATCGTTATGATCCGTTCAAGAAGGTTTACGAATATCTGAGTGTCTGGAGTGATCCCCATGTACAGTTTAGGTTTTATTACTTAGGTTTTTATATTATTTCTAGTGAGAGAGTGAGTCCGATGAGAAGTTAGTTTTCATCTGAATATATTCACATAAATTGTTGGAGCGGCGCACGGGGCGCCTAAGATGTCCTGCCTGACGGGCAGGAAAGTATTTAACTATTGATTCTTTTCAGATCTAAATAATCATCTAACACTTAGGGAGTGGTGCGTTATGAAAATGCACGCAAAGTTTCTGAACATTTAAGAGATGGGAGTGAGTCCGCCTAAGAGTTCAGTCAGGCCGATAAATGCGTCGGCATAGGATGATAATATTTTGAAGGGATGTTTATTCCAATGGCTTAACTAAAGTTTATCCAGAAAAACTTATTATTTTGAAAGGAAATAGATCCGATGGGATAGTGTAGCTTTCTTTGATGTTTTCCACTGAGTTTCTCAGCGGGAGCAAAGTTTAAGTTTGTGCAGTGTGCGGCGTGAATCAGCCGTGCGGCGAGCACCTGAGAGGAAATAGATCCAATGAAATAGCTTAAGTTTTGATGATAGTTCCCCTGTTATCTCGTGGGAACACTGCTTTAAGTTTGGGCATATTACGTGTGAAAGGCGTGAGTCCGAAATTTTAGTTAATACTGATAATAGATAAGACCGCTCGGTGTTCGGGCGGTCTTTTTGTGCGGTGAGCACCGTGTCAGGTGTCAGGTCATTAAGTTTTTATTAGCCTTATTAGGGGGCGTTTCCGAGAGCTTGCGGTTAGTATTCAGTTCCAATAGGGTTTGTATATGTTGTGGTATGCTCCACAATTCTGATTATGACTTGTGTGGGACGGTTTTTGAGTGCGCCAATAGGCTATAGGAACATGAAAGACAATTGCTCTCGTTAATAATTACCTCATCCAACGGAATAGGCTGAGAATTATTCATCGCAGTTAAGGTAAAGCCCAACAAGTGCGTCGGATATAAGGGCGTGATCCTCGTCGGTCAAAGTATAATAGCTGTCTGAGAAATTGATGGTTCCCTCTATCCTGTCCTGAAGCCTTATAATATTTGTTCCGTCGGTATATTTGAACAATGTGAGCTTAAAGCACTTTGGGTGCTTTGAAAGCTCATTATAATCATCAAAATTAACGCCCGACCATTCGGTAAAAATCGATATCCTTCTTAAACCGCCCTCTTCAGTTTCCTTTCTTCTGTCGGGCTTTTCACCGTATTCTACCGCCTCGCCCTTTTCAAAATCCCAGCCGTCATAATAAACAGGCTGATATTTTTCTTCGATATATTTCATCATATTCTCGCCGTAGTTTGCGAGAAAAACAGAATGTGTAGTGCGCTTATCTTCATTATCATCAGTAGCATGAACGATAGTATAACGCTCTTTGACAGTTCCCTCTTCAAGCAGGATCTTAGTTTCCTCAGTGTCTTCCTCTTCGGGGGTAAACCTATTGAAAGCATCTAAGTATCTCTCCTTATCTTCATCAGAGATATTTGCTACATCAAAGTTCTTCTGCGAGTCGGATGGTGTCTCTGAGGAGCTTATCTCAACGCTTGAAACATCTTCTTCCTGTGAGGAGAAAACCTCTGTGCGAGAGGTTGTTGCAACATCTTGTTTGTTACTGCTGTCATTGCTTCCGCAGGAGCATAACAGACTCAGGCAAAGCGAAATTACAGGAATTGTCTTTTTCATATCAGCCATTGGTATCACTCCCCCTGTTTACATTATAGCACTTTTAAAGCCTACTGTCAACCATAATAACAAAGTCAATCGCCTGAAAAGAAAAAGCCTTATCCCCGAATTATAGGGGATAAGACAATTCCTAATAAGTATCTATGCGATTATTCCTGAAGCTCCTTCATCAAAGAAACTCCGTCCTTAAAACCGACCTTGTATGCAGCTCTCATCTCAGCGGCGGCGGTATCGCTCACGCAGTCGAGGATTTTGTGGAATACATCAATCTGCTCCTCGCTCAGAGAGTCCTCAAAGGGAATGCAGAGCTTGTTAAACTCGTCGGAAAACTCAGCGGCGTGAATATCACCCTGTCGGAAGTTGTAAAGCATATCAATCATTGTATGCACCCTTTCGGTAATTATTTAGCTTGTTGTACCTGTCTTACAATGTTTCTTTGAAAACTTCTTTACCGCTACTGTCCTAAGGTCAATAGTTTTAAACTAAACTAACACCCTACCCTACGGGGAGGGAAAACAGTTTAACAGCACCTAACTACTAACGCGGGGTGGGGGCGTCCGCCCCGTGCGCCGAGCGCCAGAATATTAAATAATTGTGACTTTCTGAAAAAGGTCTTGCAATGATGAGGAAAATGGTGTATAATAGAAGTATCAAAATTTTAGGAGGTAAACTACAATGGCAAATGTAAAAGTTGCAATTAACGGTTTTGGACGTATCGGACGTCTTGCATTCAGACAGATGTTCGGAGCAGAGGGCTATGATGTTGTTGCTATCAACGACCTTACCAAGCCTTCCATGCTCGCAAACCTGCTCAAGTATGACACCGCACAGGGCGGCTACTGCGGCACTATCGGCGAGGGACTCCACACTGTAAGTGCAGATGACGATGCAAATACTATCACTGTTGACGGCAAGACTCTTACTATCTACAAAGAGGCAGACGCATCCAAGCTTCCTTGGGGGGAGATCGGCGTAGATGTAGTACTTGAGTGTACAGGCTTCTACTGCTCAAAGGAGAAGAGCCAGGCTCATATCGATGCTGGCGCAAAGAAAGTCGTAATTTCCGCACCTGCAGGCAAGGATCTGCCAACTATCGTATACTCAGTAAACGAGAATACCCTTACACCTGATGACAAGATCATATCAGCTGCATCCTGCACAACAAACTGCCTCGCACCTATGGCAAAGGCACTCAATGATTTTGCAGAGATCAAGAGCGGTATCATGAGCACTATCCACGCTTACACCGGCGATCAGATGATACTTGACGGTCCTCACAGAAAGGGCGACCTGAGAAGAGCAAGAGCAGGTGCTGCAAATATCGTACCTAACAGCACAGGTGCTGCAAAGGCAATCGGCCTTGTTATTCCTGAGCTCAACGGCAAGCTTATCGGTTCTGCACAGAGAGTTCCTGTACCAACAGGCTCAACAACAATCCTCACAGCAGTAGTAAAGAGCGACAAGGAAGTTACTCCTGAGGCTATCAACGCTGCAATGAAGGCTGCTGCTTCCGAGAGCTTCGGCTACAACGAGGATCCTATCGTATCCAGCGACGTTATCGGCATGAGATACGGCTCGCTCTTCGATGCAACTCAGACAATGGTTTGCAAGATCAGCGACAGCTGCTACGAGGTTCAGGTTGTTTCCTGGTATGACAACGAGAACAGCTACACCAGCCAGATGGTAAGAACTATCAAGTACTTCGCAGAGCTGGGCTAAGTCTTGCCAGACGGGCGGACACGCTACTCTATGTAGCGATTAGTAGAAACAAATCTGCCCGAGGGGTAAGTACTGCAACAGGCAAGTTAGCTGTATTTTTAACATAATTAAAGCATTAATAAGACCGTCCCTGTTTTTAGGGGCGGTCTTTGTTGCTTTTGTTTAATTTATTAGTACTTCAGCTTCGTCGGATATCTTCTTTTCTCCTCTGCAGTCGAGGGCGCTGTTCTCTTCATTCTCAGTGACTGAGATGTGTACCTCACCGCCGTTTATGATGAGGTCGCCGTTTGAATCAAGCCCGTCTCCTGCGGATACCACATTCAGCACACCTGCGTTCATCGTCAGGCATACACCCTCCTGTGCAGCTGTATCAATGTCTTCATTGTCCTTGTTGCCTGAGCAGTTAATGCCGTCGTCAACAGCGTTTATCGAGATGTTACCACCGTCTATGGTAACGGTCTTGGCTTCAAAGCCCTCATGGCTCTCAGTGATGTTCACTGTGCCTGCGCTTACGGTTATATCGTTGTCCGCATTCACGGCGTCATCACCCGAAGATATCTCTATATCAGCACCTGTCAGGCTTATATCTCCCTTAGACCTCAGTCCGTCATCACTGCAGACAGCATTGATGCTCCCGCCCTCAGCCGAGATATACGTAACTGCCGACACCGCAATAGATCCGCACTCTATGCTTATATCTCCACCGGATATGCTAACATAGCCCTTCTCTTCGTCATCATCGTTAGTTGAGCGTATCCCGTTTGAGCCTGCATTCAGTACCGTTTTTCCGCCTGATATCTTGACACAGTCCTTCCCTTCGAGAGCAGTCTTTTCAGACGTTATCGTTATGTTTCCGTCAGCTATAATCAAGTCGTCCTTAGAAACTATCCCGTGCTTGTAATTGCCGTTCACAGTGAGAGAGCCGCTTCCGTTGAATGTAAGGTCAGCCTTTGAGAAAATGCACCCGTCAGTGTTCTCATCATCACCGAGAGAGTATTCGCTGCCGTCAGTCAGCACATTATCGGTGCCGCCTTCAAGAGTTATTATCACCTTGTCTGCATTCCTGATGAGCACAGGCGCATTGTCAGAGCAGGAAAGCTTAACACCCTTGAATATCAGCTGTATCTCAGCGTCCTTGTCGGCATCAACTATTATCCTGCCGTCAGAGCATTCACCGCTTATCACATACTCTCCCGAGGCGCTTATCGTGACCACAGCGCCCTCAGCCTGAGTTCCGTCTCCGCTTACCTCAGCCTTTGCGTCAGCAAAGCTTACAGTGCCTGCGCTGCTCTCATCATATCCAACGTCTAAGTCCTCAGCTGAAAGTGAAGTGTCATACTTCCCAGAAGCCGTGCTCTTATCAGCAGAAGAGCTGCTGTCGTCAGCGCATCCGTAAAGCAGTGCAGAGCATATCATCAGTGCGATCAAACCAGTGTGTATTTTCATAGCATTATCCTCGCCGGTAGTGTAATATCCCCCCGCTTGTGCGAAGGGATATTTTTTGTTGTTAGCCTATTTTACAGTGTTGTGTCTGATTCATCGGCAGCCCTGGCACACATTATCTCCAGATTGCCGTTTCTTGTTCTTATCTCGTCAATGAGCTTCTTCTCATCAGATGAGCTGTGGAACACTACCTCATACTTCAGCTTGAACAAGCTTCCCATATTAGTGGTCTTTACCGATACCAGCTCGTGAGAATCAGTGTAGCTGTCGAAAATATCATCGAAAGCGCCGTCATAGTCCAAGCTCTCGGGGATAGTTACCGTAAGCTGCTTGAGAGAGCTCTTCTTTGCTCCCACAGGGATAAACGAGTAGATAAGGTAGATGATGCTCACACCTATTGCCAGTATAGCTGCCACCGCCAGCTGATCTGTGCCCGTTGCAAGACCCACAGCCATAGCTAAGAATATAGCGCATATATCCTGAGCGCTTCCCGGTGCAGACCTGAACCTTACCAGTCCGAACGCACCCATAACGGCAACGCCTGTTCCAACATTTCCGTTTACCAGCATTATCACTACCTGAACTATAACAGGCAGCAGCGCCAGCGTCATCATAAAGCCCTTTGATTTCTTATCCCTTATACTGAACGCAAACGCTATCACAAGGCCAAGCCCCAGAGATACCAGCGAACAGATCAGAAACTCCTTATTTGAAACAGCCGCAAGCGACGTAGTAGTGTCAGTAGATGAGGCTGCGATAGTCAGCAGATTATTAAGCACAGATGATCACCTTTCCTTTTTTTATTTCTTCCGCAAGCTCCCTCTTATAGGCAGTGCCGTATTTAGAGAATGAAGCAGGGAAGATATTAAGTTCGTCTAAAATGTGTGAGAGCCATAACGGCATTGTTCCGGGTATCTTTATCTCCATTATCCTCGTCCCGGGTGAGAGCAGCTCCTTTCCCCAGACTCCTTTATCGAGTCCTAAGCATTCCTCTCTGTAAAGGATATGAGTATCCATCGTAAGTCTGAGGTCGGGGTCCTCCTTGCCCTGAAAGGCTAACCTGTCGTAGCTTAAAAACATTGCAGGTGCACAGCCCTCATAGTGTCCGAGGAAGTATTTCAGCTCAGATTCTATCTGTCTGTTCTTGTCGGGTCCCTCTCCTCCCGAGAGGAACTCCTCAGCCTCAGCAAGAGTCATATCAACTCTTCTCTTATAAACTATACCCTTGTACTTCTTTTTCAACTCTACGAATACCGTGCTTTCCTTGTTCGGAACGCTGTAGCTTCTCAGCCTCAGCTTTTCCTTGTATACGGGCTTTTCGATAGAATTTCTCACAAGTATATGTGAGGGCGTATCGAAATAAATGTTATATACCGTACACTTCGGGTACTGATCGGGCTTGAAGTAAGGCTCTATCCTCTCCATAAAGAGATTGTAGGTCTGCTCATCAAGTACATATTTCTTTTCAACTCTCTGGAATATATCCTGATATGCTCCCATATAACTCACCTCGTTCTCTTATCTTGATTAAGAGTATAACCCGTGTACTTTAAATAAACTTTAAGCTGAAAAACTTTTTTTGAAAAATTTTTTTGAAAAACTATTTTTGAAAATTCTTTTCACACACATTTTTTTGACCTTTTTTCGGTGATCATCCGACCTTTTTGTTGTTAATTATCCGAGAATTACCTTATGGAACACTTTCTTTCCCTTTTTGATGATAACAGGCTCGGAGAGGTCAACAAGGCCCTTCGGGTCAGTGAACTTAGCATCGTTCACAGCTATGCCGTTTTGGGTAACAAGGCGCCTTGCCTCACCGTTTGAAGCACACAGCCCGCACTTTACGAGAAGTGTCAGTATGCCTATCTTTCCGTCCTCAGTATCAGCAGCAGCTATCTCGGTAGAGGGCATATTCTCACTGTCACCGCTTCCGGCAAATATAGCCTTTGCAGCAGCGTCAGCCTTCTTAGCCTCTTCCTCGCCGTGGATAAGCTTTGTAAGCTCAAATGCCAGCAGCTCCTTAGCCTTGTTGAACTGAGCGCCCTCCATTGTCTTTTCCATTTCCTCGATCTCCTCGATAGGAACGAATGTCAAAAGCTTGAGGCACTTGATAACATCGGCATCGTCAACATTTCTCCAGTACTGATAGAAGTCATAGGGGCTGGTCTTTTCAGCATCGAGCCATACAGCGCCCTTCTCTGTCTTGCCCATTTTCTTGCCCTCAGAGTTCAGCAGCAGTGTGATCGTCATAGCGTAAGCGTCTTTTCCGAGCTTCTTTCTTATAAGCTCAGTGCCGCCCAGCATATTAGCCCACTGGTCATCACCGCCGAACTGCATATTGCAGCCGTAGTCGGTGTACAGCTTGTAGAAGTCGTATGACTGCATTATCATATAGTTGAACTCAAAGAATGTGAGACCCTTCTCCCAGCGCTGCTTGTAGCACTCGAACGAGAGCATCTTATTTACCGAGAAGTGAACACCTATTTCTCTGAGCATATCAACGTAGTTGAGGTTGAGCAGCCAGTCAGCATTGTTTACAGCGATAGCCTTTCCGTCGCCGAACTCAATAAAGCGTGACATCTGCTTTTTGAAGCACTCAACGTTGTGGTCGATAGTCTCCTTTGTCATCATCTTTCTCATATCGCTCTTGCCCGAGGGGTCACCGATCATACCTGTACCTCCGCCAAGCAGCACGATAGGCTTGTTGCCTGCCATTTGCAGTCTCTTCATAAGGCACAGTGCCATAAAGTGACCAACGTGAAGGCTGTCGGCAGTAGGGTCAAACCCTATGTAGAAGGTAGCCTCACCGTTGTCGATAAGCTCCTTTATCTCCTTCTCGTCTGTGAGCTGAGCTATCAGCCCTCTTCTCTGAAGTTCTTCAAAACAAGTCATTTATTTTTCCTCCAATTATATTATTTTTCGTTTACAAGCTTTCCTGTCATATGCTCGATATCAAGCTCCATAACGAGGGTAGCCTTTGCGCATTTTTCTATCTCCTCATTGATATAGATCTCATCGTCCGTGAACTTATAGCTGAGCCTTCTGCAAAGCTCTATAGCCTCATCAAAGTCCTCGACTATCTTAATTCTCCCGAACACGACAACGCTCTTTACATTGAGCGCCCAGTCGCCCTCTTTTTTGAAGCCCTTATCAAACACCGTATAGCAGACCTTTTCGTGCTTCCTTACAGCCTCAACTCTGTGGCCGACCTTTCCTCCGTGGAAGTACAGCTTGCCGTTCTCATAGTAATGATTTATCGGCACACAGTAGGGGTAGTCGTCATCGCCGAGCATAGCAAGCACTCCTCTTGTCTCATTTTTGAGAAGCTCAATACATTCCTCCTCAGAGACAGCCTGCTTTTCTCTTCTCATCTTACGGAACAAATCTATCCACCTTCATATCGTTCATAAATAAACCCTTCCGTCACTGGTATTAGTACTAGCTGCGGAAGGGCCTGCTGCTATCATATAATGATAACATTTATATTATATTTTGTCAACGGTATTTTATGAACTTTTTTGTTAAGCCTGTTTTTTATTCTCGCCCTTTGCGTGAACTCTGCCCAGATGAGCATAAAAGCTTATATAGCCGTTCTTTGCGTGGCAGCTTATCCTGCCCTTGTGAGCTTCAACTATAGCAGCCGCAACTGAGAGCCCTATACCGTAGCCGCCCTTTTTCTCGCCGTCCTGCCTTGCGTGAGATGTATCCTCGCGGTAGAAACGGTCAAAAAGCTTCTCGGGGTGCTTAGGCGGCACAGCGCACGGGTTCTTCACACTTAGCCTTATGCCCTTGCCCTCAGGCTTCAGGGTCACAAGTATTTTTCCGCCCTCGTCAGAATACTTGACTGCATTCTCTGTCAGCACAGATGCAAGCTGTCTTATCGAGCCCTCATCACCGTAATACGTGAGGCCGCTGTCAATATCGAGCTCAATGCTCTTGCCGTTGGTCTCAGCCAGTGTTCTGAACGGCTCTGCTGTATCCTCAACAGCCTTTGATATATCAAACTCTATAAAGCTCAGCTTATCTGATACGCCCTCAGCCCTTGCAATATTTAGCATATCTTTTATAAGCTCACTCAGTCTTGCCACCTGGTTTTTGATGCTCTCTGTCCATTCGCTGGATTCGCCGGTAAGCTCTATCACCTCAGTATTTGCAGAGATTATAGCCAGCGGAGTTTTAAGCTCATGCCCTGCGTTTGTGATGAACTGCTTTTGTCTTTCCATATTCTCGATAACAGGCTTTACAGCTCTCTTCGAGAAAATAACTATCAGCAAAAGTACTATCAGAAAAGCAGAAATGCCTATCGTTACCGATATTATAAGAAATGTTCTCTCTGTGCTTATCTCTGAGCGGCAGTCCAAGAAAACTATCATTTTTCCGCTGCCTGTATCACATACTTTATATTTATAAATATCTGTGTAGCCGCTTTCCTTGTCGGAGACCTCTTTTGCGTATTCTATAGCCTTTTCGCTTGAAACTGCCGCAATGTGGCCTGTGTCCACCTTGGTAACATCGCCGTCCTCATCAAGGTTCACCACAAAGAACCTGGTCTTGTATCTTGTTTCTTCATTGAAGTTTTTCTGATCCATTCCCTTGAAGAATTCTCTGTCGCTGTGTGACTGATCGCTTTTATCTTCTTCGGGTTTATCATCGGGCATTTCCTCGGGCTTGTCCTCAGGCTTGTCGGAGGGCTTATAGTTCGGTTCCTCCATACGTCCCAGCTCAGGGAAGCCGCCGCCGTTATCGATGAGCATATCGATGACCTCTTCGGCAGACTTATCCATATTATAGTGATTTATCACATTTATAGCGCCCACCACCAGCAGCTCGACCACGAACAGACTGACCGCAGCGATAAGCACGAATTTACGTCTTAATTTTTTTATCAATCCGATCAGTCCTTTCGTAATGGCTCCCTCATTGGGGGTTTTGCGGTTGGCGCTCGCCGCGCGGCTAATTCGCTACTCTATGTACGGATTAGTAGCAACAAATCTGCCCGAAGGGTAGGTATTGCAACAGGCAAGTGCCAAACTAACAGAGTATAAATGTTCGCGCAGCGTTACTTATTAATAGTCTCAAGCAAAGCTACCTCCCTCCCCTTCGTGGGAGGGCGAATGGTTTGATAGCACACAGCTACTGAAAACGGGGTGGGGGCGATGGTGCAGGGGCACGCCCCTGCGGGCTAGCACTCTTCCAGAGAATAGCCCATTCCTCTTGATGCTTTGATGACAACATTTGCGCCTACTGCGGTAAGCTTTTTCCTGAGATATGATATATACACCCATACCACATTTATCTCAGCGTCTGAATCGTAGCCCCAGATCTTTTCCATGAACCGTTCTGTTGAGATGAGCCTTTTCGGGTTCATCATCATAGTTTCAAGCATCTGGTACTCTTTATTTCCAAGCCTCTGAACTCCGTCAGGTCCTGTGAGCTCAAAATTCTCACGGCTGAGAGTTATATTACCGAATTCCAGCGTGTTGGAGGAAAGCTCAGTCTTGCGCCTTGTCATCGCCCTTATCCTTGCCAGCAGCTCGCCCATTGCGAACGGCTTGGTGAGATAATCGTCTGCTCCCGAGTCCAGTCCCGTTATCCTGTCGTCAACGTCCGACTTCGCCGTAAGAAGCAGCACAGGCACATCAACGCCCTCAGAGCGTATCTTTTTCAGCACTTCGATACCGTCCATCTTAGGCATCATTATATCCAGAATTATCCCGTCATAGTTCTCAGCCTTAGCCCAGCTGTAGGCGTCAAGCCCGTCATAAACTGCGTCAACGGAATAATTATTGTGCTTAAGTATAGCTACCAGCGCCCTTGAAAGCTCCTTTTCGTCCTCTGCAAGCAGAAGTCTCATACGATCTCCTCCATTCTCTTATCCGATAATACATCATGAACCTTAAACTAACTTAAAGTATATCACAGTTTGTAATTTTTTGCAAGAAAAAGCTCCGCATTTTCAGCGGAGCTTTAAATCACTGTCAGAATGCCTTCTTGTATATCTCAAGAATAGACTCGACTGTGCAGGGCCTTGGGTTGCCGCCTGTGCAAACATCGGCAAATGCAGACTCTGAAAGTGCCTGCAGGTCTTCCTCCTTGACGCCTATCTCGTGCAGCTTCTCAGGGATGCCAACGTCCTTGGAGAGCTGTCTTACTGCGTCAACAGCAGCCTTTCTGTAAGCGTCCTCGTCCATACCTGTGGTGTCAACGCCCATAGCCTCAGCGATGTACTTGAACTTGTCGCCTGTGTAAGTAGCGTTATACTCCATTACATAAGGTAGCAGCACAGCGTTAGCTATACCGTGAGGTGTATCATAGAAAGCGCCGAGAGGGTGAGCCATTCCGTGAACAACGCCCAGTCCAACGTTCGAGAAGCCCATACCTGCCACATACTGACCGAGAGCCATATCCTCACGTCCCTGCGGGTCGTTCTCAACAGCCTTTCTGAGAGACCTTGAGATTATCTCTATAGCTTTAAGGTGCATCATGTCCGTAAGCTCCCAAGCTGCAAGCGTGGTGTAACCCTCTATCGCATGAGTGAGAGCGTCCATACCTGTAGATGCTGTAAGTCCCTTAGGCATTGATGACATCATATCACAGTCAACAACTGCAACAACAGGGATATCGTGAGGGTCAACACAAACGAACTTTCTCTTCTTCTCCTCATCGGTGATAACGTAGTTGATAGTTACCTCAGCTGCTGTACCTGCCGTTGTAGGCACTGCTATGATAGGTACACAAGGGTTCTTGGTGTCTGCAACGCCTTCGAGAGATGTAACGTCTGCAAATTCAGGGTTGTTGATGATTATGCCTATAGCCTTTGCAGTATCCATAGCTGAGCCGCCGCCTACCGCAACGATAGAATCAGCCTCAGCCTTTTTGAATACCTCAACGCCGTCCTTAACGCAGGCAACGCTCGGATTAGCCTTAACGTTTGAGAATACCTCATAGGGCAGCCCTGCCTCATCAAGAAGAGCAGTTACCTTCTGAGTAACATTGAATTTAAGAAGATCGGGGTCAGTCACTACGAGTATCTTTTTGAAGGCTCTTTTCTTAGCCTCGGTAACGATCTCAGCGATAGCGCCTGAGCCGAAATAAGATGTCTCATTGAGTATCATTCTGTTTGCCATAATTATTCCGCCTTTCAGTGTTAGATAGTAAGCAATAAGCTTATTGAAAGTATACAGTAATATTATTATCATATTAAGAATTTTTGTGAAATATTATATGAACCGCTCAGAGAAGCTCAGCAGCAAAAACGTTAAAATTTACCGTTTGTTGATTAATGGGTTTTTCTGATGTGCTATAATGGTAGGAGATCAATTATTGGAGTGCTGATATATGCTGAAGCTGTTTCGGTATCTGAAAAATTATAAAAAAGAAAGCATCATAGGCCCTGTCTTTAAGCTAATAGAGGCCTGTTTTGAGCTGGCTGTGCCGCTGGTCATGGCAAATATAATAGATGTAGGCATCAAAAATTCTGACAAGGGCTACATCTACAAAATGGGTGCAGTTCTCGTTTTGCTCGGAGCTTTAGGCCTTGCCTGCGCCCTTACCGCACAGTATTTTGCGGCTAAGGCGTCCCTTGGCTTTGCAACTGCACTGAGAAGAGAGCTCTTTCATCATATAAACACTCTCTCCTATGCCGAGATAGATTCTATAGGCAACCACACCCTTGTCACCCGAATGACCGCAGACGTGAACACCGTGCAGACAGGCGTTAATATGCTTTTAAGGCTGTTTCTGCGCTCACCTTTTATAGTTATAGGCTCTATCATAATGGCGTTAACGATATCTGTGAAGCTTACCCTCATATTCATTTTGATGACGCCTGTTCTCGCATACGTTATCTATAAGATAATGGCAGTTACTACTCCTAAATTCAAAGACATTCAGAAGCAGCTCGACAAAACGAACCTTATGACCTCTGAGACACTGACGGGAGCGAGAGTGATAAGGGCATTTTCAAGACAGGAAGATGAGACCTCCGCCTTTGCCGAGGCAGCTGAGGACCTCAGGCGCAGACAGATAATCGCAGGGCGCATATCTGCGCTTATGAACCCTATGACCTACGTTATCTGCAACCTTGCGATAATCGCAGTTATATGGTTCGGTGCTAAAAACGTTTATGCCGGCAGTATAAGTCAGGGCGAGCTGATAGCGCTGGTAAACTATATGAACCAGATACTTCTGGCTCTTCTCGCAATGACGATACTGGTAACAAGTATCACAAGAATGCAGGCGTCAGCTGTCAGGATAAACGATATTTTTGATATAAACACCTCGATAGAGGATGGCTCAGACAAAGCAGTTGAGACTGACAGCTCTGCCCCTTGTGTAGAGTTCAGAAACTGCGTGTTCTCATACCATGCCGATGATGACCCGGAGCTTGAAGGCATATCATTCAAGGTGCAGCACGGTGAGACAGTCGGTATCATCGGCGGTACGGGCTCGGGAAAATCCACTCTTATGAACCTTATACCCCGCTTTTATGATACTGATTCGGGCGAGGTGCTGGTTGACGGTGTTAACGTGCGTGAGTATCCCCTCAGACAGCTGAGAGGGAAGATCGGTATAGTGCCGCAAAGGGCAGTGCTGTTCAAGGGCACGGTAAGAGACAATATGAAATGGCGTGATGAGAATGCCGATGACGAGCAGATAATGAAGGCACTGTCTATTGCCCAGGCGAAGGACTTTGTTATGCAAAAGCCCGAAGGTCTGGACTACATAATAAATCAGGAGGGCAAGAACCTTTCAGGCGGCCAGCGCCAGAGGCTGACTATCGCACGGGCTCTTACAGGCAGCCCTGAGATCCTTATCCTTGATGATTCAGCTTCAGCGCTCGACCTTGCTACAGATGCAGCGCTCAGGCGGGCTATTGCCCGTGAGACCGAGGGACTTACGGTGTTTATAGTATCGCAGAGAGTTTCATCTATAAGGCGCGCAGATAAGATAGTCGTCCTCGATGACGGCAGGATAGCAGGCATAGGCACTCATGGCGAGCTTGTCACCTCCTGTGAGGTATACCGCGAGATATGCAATTCTCAGCTTTCTGAAAAGGAGGCTAAGAGCAATGAAAAATAAAAGCTCAGGCTCATCGGCGCTTAAGCCTCTTCTCACATATGCAAAGCCGTACAAGTCTCTGTTCGTGCTGTCAATGGTGTTCTCGGTTATATCTGTTGCGGCAACGCTTTATGCGCCTATACTCATCGGTGATGCTGTCGATAAGGTGGTCGGCAGCGGCAATGTTGATTTCAAAGCCCTCGGAGCTATACTTGTAAAGCTCGGGGCGGTAGCTCTCATTACGGGGATATCTCAGTGGCTGATGGCTCTTTGCACAAACAGGATAACCTATATGGTCGTGCAGAGAGTTCGCGAGGACGCCTATAATAAGCTGCACAGGCTGCCTCTCTCGTATATAGACTCTCAGCCGCACGGCGATATCATCAGCCGCATAATAACTGACGTTGAGCAGATTTCTGACGGCCTGCTTATGGGATTTTCTCAGCTGTTTACTGGTACTTGTACAATTTTTGGTACACTTATCTTTATGCTGTCGATAAATGTGAAGATAGCCCTTGTAGTGGTTGTGATAACGCCGCTCTCGCTGTTTGCGGCTAGGTTCATCTCAGACAATACGTTCAGGCTTTTTCATGAGCAGTCTGTCGTCAGGGGAGAGCTGACCTCTCTGGTAGAGGAGATGACGGGCAACAGCAAGACCGTTGCAGCCTTCTGCTATGAGGAAAAGAGCGAGGAGCAGTTTGAAAAGCTGAATCTGAAGCTGCAGAAGATAGGCGTAAGAGCGACCTTCTTCTCGTCGCTAACAAATCCTACAACCAGATTTATAAACGGTCTGGTGTATACGTCGGTAGGTATCATAGGTGCAATGTCGGTAATTGGCGGCGGCTTCACAGTCGGCAACCTGACGAGCTTTCTTACCTATGCGAACCAGTATACAAAGCCGTTCAATGAGATATCGGGCGTTATAACTGAGCTCCAGAGCGCACTTGCATCCGCTAAGAGAGTTTTTGAGCTTATAGCTCTTCAGGAGGAAAACCCTGATGACAGTGATGCAAAGGTGCTCACAGAGGTAGACGGCACAGTCGATATCGAGCACGTATATTTCAGCTATGACCCCAAGGTAAGCCTTATAGAAGACTTTGACCTTCACGTAAGGCAGGGCCAGCGGATAGCGATAGTCGGTCCTACAGGCTGCGGAAAAACAACTATGATAAATCTGCTCATGCGCTTTTATGACGCCGACAGAGGCGAGATCAGCATAAGCGGTGAGCCAATAAAGCACTGCACCAGAAACTCTATGCGCTCTATGTACGGAATGGTGCTGCAGGACACATGGCTGAAAACAGGAACTATCAGAGAGAATATCTGTTATGCAAAACCTGACGCAACGGACGAAGAGATAATTGCGGCTGCAAAATCGGCACACTGCCACAGCTTTATCAAGCGTCTGCCTAAGGGCTACGATACCGTAGTTTCCGATGCGTTTGCATCTATCTCTCAGGGTCAGAAGCAGCTGTTGTGCATAGCAAGAGTTATGCTCTGCCTGCCGCCGATGCTGATACTTGATGAGGCTACCTCGTCAATAGACACCAGAACCGAGATACGTATACAAAGAGCGTTTGAAAAAATGATGAAGGGCAGGACGAGCTTTATCATAGCGCACAGACTCTCAACTATAAAAAATGCTGATACTATCATAGTTATGCGTGACGGTCACATTATAGAGCAGGGCAGACACGACGAGCTGCTTGAGAAAAACGGCTTCTATGCCGAGCTTTATAATTCACAGTTTGCTGAAAGCTGAATTTGTAAATAAAATGTTAAGCGCTTGACAAAATTCGGGCACTGTGATATAATACATAAGTTGATTGTATCGACATTAATAAAAACGCTGCATAGAACTACTGTCTAAACTGAAATGATGGGCTTCTATGAGTCATAACATTTGGTTTGGAAGGAGGAGCTAAAAGATGAGAGAAGGAATTCATCCTGTATACGAGGAGACAACTATCACCTGCGCTTGCGGTAATGTTATCAAGACTCGTTCTACAAAGAAGGATATCAAGGTCGAGATCTGCTCGAAGTGCCACCCGTTCTTCACAGGCAAGCAGAAGCTTGTTGACACAGGCGGACGTGTAGACAGATTCAAGAAGAGATTCAATCTTGACTAATTGCAGAGAGAACGGCAAAAACCGTTCTCTTTTTTTGCTTTTACTTAAATTTTGATGAGGTGAGCTTATGCCTGAATATTTTGACCTTTATGACAGAGAACTCAGACCCACGGGAGAAAAGTGGGAGAGAAGAGAAACAGTGCCCTTGCCCGAGGGCAGATTTCACTATGTGGTCAATATCCTCTGCATAAATAAAGACGGAAAGATACTTATAACTCAGCGCCACCCCGATAAGCCATACGGCGGCTGGTGGGAGGTGTCGGGCGGCTCTGTCGTTTCGGGAGAGAAGCCGCTTGACGGCGCTGTGAGAGAGCTTTTTGAGGAGACAGGTCTTAAAGCTGAGCCTTCCGAGCTGCGCTATTTCGGGCAGATAATAAGAGAGCGCTCGGGCTGTGTTCATAACTTCTATATGTATGAGGGAGATTTCTCTGAGGAGGATATAGTTTTGCAGGAGGGCGAGACTGTAGATTTCAGGCTCGTTACGCCAAAAGAGCTCGAACAGATGAGTGACAGGCTTGAGTTTCTTGATTTCTCCTTTAATCGCCTGAGAGCAGTCTTTGCAGACATTTTCTTTCATCATATCTGATAAGAGGACGAGCTATGAATTATGTAACTATCTATGAAGAGGCTGAGGGCACCTACACCGAAAAGCGCTCTGACTTTATCGGGCATATTGCTCCCGTCAAAAACGGCGAGGAGGCAGCCGCTTACGTTGAAAGGATAAAGGCGGAGAACCGCAAGGCAAGGCACAATGTTTATGCCTATATAGTGCGTGAGGGCAACATCACCAGATACAGTGATGACGGCGAACCCCAGGGAACGGGAGGTATGCCTGTGCTCGATGTGCTCAGAAAGCAGGGGCTTACTGATGTTTGTGTCGTGGTGACACGATATTTCGGAGGTATACTGCTAGGCGCTAACGGGCTTGTGAGGGCTTATTCAACTGCCTGCGCAGAGGCTGTTTCAAATGCGAAGAAAATGTATATGTGTGATTGCTCTCGCCTTGAGTTTTCTGTAGATTATACCCTTTACGGCAAGGTGAGCTATCTTCTGCCTGCGTTTAAGGTGATAATGGAAAAAGAAGACTTTGCTGATGTTGTGAATATCAGCCTCCTTGTGAGAAGAGAGCTTTGCGAGGAGCTGAAAAATCAGCTTACAGATGCTTCCAACGGGAATGTTTTGTTGTCGGAAACAACAGGATTGACTGCTGATTTCGGTGAAAATTTGTGATAAACTACAAAGTTTTTTGAAAAGTATTAAAAAAAGAGGGTTTTTAAAGAGAATTTCGGTATATATAAGTAGTTGTGTGTAAAGGAGGGAGCTTATGTTTGAAGCGAAGCAAAGACTGATGCAGTATGAGAAGCTGATGCTCTGTGAGCAGGCGCAGTCGTCCTTTTCATCAAAGGGCAGAGAACGCCCGGAAGAGCCGGACGAGGTCAGGACGGACTTTCAGCGCGACCGCGACAGGATACTTCATTCAAACGCTTTCAGGCGCTTGAAGCATAAGACACAGGTGTTCCTCTCTCCTGCCGGAGATCACTACAGGACGAGACTTACTCACACCCTTGAGGTGAGCCAGATAGCGAGAACGATCGCGCGAGGGCTGCTGCTGAATGAAGACCTTACCGAAGCTATAGCTCTGGGTCACGATCTGGGGCATACTCCGTTCGGTCATGCAGGTGAGAGAACTCTCAATGAGCTCAACCCTGACGGCTTTCACCATTATGAGCAGGGTCTGCGAGTGGTAGACCTTATAGAAAAGGACGGCAAGGGTCTTAACCTTACATATGAAGTGCGTGACGGCATACTAAAGCACACGAATATGACTGCCGAGACAAAAGAGGGCTGTGTCGTCAGAAAGGCTGACGTGATAGCCTATATCAATCACGATATCGACGACTCGATAAGAGCAGGCATACTTACTGAGGAGGATATCCCGAAGCAGATCAGAGATATCCTTGGCAATTCAAAATCAGAGAGGATAGCCACTCTTGTTAAAGATGTTATCCTGCACGGGGCAGACGAGATCGGAATGTCTGCCGAGATAGAGATAGCTTTTGATACACTGCACAAGTTCATGTTTGACAGTGTGTATTTCAATCCTAAGTGTAAAAGCGAGGAGGCTAAGGCAAAGGCTATGATAATAAAGCTTTATGAGTATTATCAGAGACATATCGAAAAGCTGCCTGCCGAATATCTGAATCTCGCTTATAATTACGGAACTGACAGAGCCGTCTGCGATTATATCGCAGGAATGACGGACGGCTTTGCGGTAGAGACCTTTAAG
This sequence comes from Ruminococcus sp., assembly GCA_017484095.1. Lineage (GTDB taxonomy): Bacteria > Bacillota > Clostridia > Oscillospirales > Ruminococcaceae > Hominimerdicola. Next base: position 38,650 of record JAFUTU010000031.1, read on the forward strand.
GAGCTGTTCATTCCGAAGGGCTGGGCAGGCTACTGATAAAAGAGGCGGTGAACTGATTGCCATTACCTATAGATTTTATAGAGCGGCTGAAAACTGCCAACCCGATAGACGAGGTCATGGGCAGTTATGTGTCTCTCAGGCGGTCGGGCAGAGATTTTGTGTGTCTTTGTCCGTTCCATAATGAGAAGACGCCCTCTTGCTATATACACCCCGATCAGGAGTATTTTCACTGCTTCGGCTGCGGAGCAGGCGGTGATGTCATCACCTTTACGATGAAATACAATAACCTCGATTACTGGGAGGCGGTAAAGCTTCTTGCAGAGCGCGGAGGTATACCGCTGCCGCAGGATAATGCGTTTTCTGATAAGGGGCAGGATATCCGCAAGAGGATATATGAGATGAACAAGATCGCAGCAAGGTTTTTCTACGATAAGCTGCGCTCGCCCGAGGGCAGGGAGTGCCTTGCGTATCTCATAAACAAAAGAAGATTAAAGCCCGAAACAATAAAAAAATACGGTATGGGCTTTGCTCCGAACAGCTGGTCTGAGCTTAAAAGCCATATGCTCTCCGAGGGTTTTACCGAGGACGAGCTGCTGAAGGGATCTCTTATAACGAATTCGAGGAACAATTCAAAAAATACGTTCGACTTTTTTGTCAACAGAGCAATGTTCCCGTTCTTTGACCTGGCAGGGCATATAGTCGGCTTCGGAGGGCGAGCACTCTCACCCGATGACAAGAGAAAGTATCTCAATTCCAGAGATACCGCAGTTTACAATAAGGAAAGATACCTCTTTTCGATGAACTTTGCCAAAAATGCCTGCGTAAAGGACAAGCAAATACTTCTCTGTGAGGGTAATCTCGATGTTATATCTTTAAATCAGGCAGGGTTTGAAAATGCTGTAGCTTCCTGCGGAACTGCCCTTACACCTCAGCAGGTGAAGATAATCTCAAATTATGCTGACAGCGTTGTCATCTGCTATGACAGTGACGAGGCAGGTCAGAAGGCTACCCAGAAAGCTATAAGGCTTATCTCGGAGACGGGACTGAAAACAAGCGTTATAAAAATGAACGGCGCCAAGGACCCCGATGAGTACATAAACAAATTCGGTCCTGACCATTTCAGGCACCTTATAAAAGGCTCGGAGGACGCAGTGCTTTTCAGGCTCGATATCTGCAAGGACGGCAAAGACCTTGATACCGAGGCAGGAAGATATGAATATATAAAAGATGCCTGCAAGGTGCTGGCAGAGCTTTCATCGCCTGCACAAAGAGAGGTCTATATCTCAAGAATAGAAAAAGAGACCGAGATAAACCGCTCTGTTATAAAAAGCGAGCTCGATTCACTTATGCGCCGCAATAGCAGAGCTGATAAAAAACGCGACTGGAACAGAACGGCAACGTTCTCAAATTTCAAGCGTGACGATATCAATCCCGAGGCTCACCGTCACCGTAAGGAGACTGCCTGCGAGGAAGGGCTTATCTACTATATCTATAAGAATAAAGATAAGTGTGCTGATATCTTAAAAAGGCTGCCGCCCGAGCGCTTTGTCACAGACTTTAACAGGCGGCTGTACAAGAGCCTTACCGATAAGATAATCAATGACCTTGATTCGTCGGTATCATCGTTCAATGATGAATTTTCACCCGATGAGGTGGGAAAGCTAACAGCAATGCTCGACCACTACGCTGAGCTGGAAGTGAGCGAGCAGGTAGCTGAGGACTATATCAAGGCGCTGCTTGAATATAATGGCGGCAAGAGCAGGGCTGATTATTCCGACGATAAGAACAACGAAGCGTTTTTTGATGATATAAAAAGGCTGAGAGACCGCAAAAAACGATGACAGTATAAAAATCCAATACACTATGGGGGTAATACAAATGAGCGAAAAGAAATCATCAATAATGGAAAACCTGATGCAGCACGGCAAACAGACAGGTAAGCTGACGACTAAGGAGATCACTGATGCTCTCGAAAAGCTTGACTTTGACGTTGAGCAGATGGACAGCTTTTACGATGCCTGCGCTGCTAACAATATCGAGATCATAGACGATGTTACGGTCGATGATACGCTTGTTCTCGTAAACCCTGAGGACGAGCTCGATCAGGACGGAGTTGATATATCGCTCTCTACAGACGGTATAGCTATGGACGACCCTGTAAAGATCTACCTCAAGGAGATCGGAAGGGTGCCGCTGCTGACCTCTGAGGAGGAGATACAGCTTGCCGAGCAGATGTCAAGCGGAAACGAAGCTGAGGCTAAAAAGGCAAGAAAGAGACTTGCTGAGGCGAACCTGAGACTTGTGGTATCTATCGCAAAAAGATATGTCGGCAGAGGTCTTTCCTTCCTTGATCTTATCCAGGAGGGTAATATGGGTCTTATCAAGGCAGTTGAGAAGTTCGATTATACAAAGGGATTTAAGTTCTCAACCTACGCTACCTGGTGGATAAGACAGGCAATAACCAGAGCAATAGCCGATCAGGCAAGAACTATACGCATACCTGTTCATATGGTAGAAACTATAACCAAGGTAAAGAAGGCTTCATCTCAGCTGCTGCATAAAAACGGCCATGACCCCTCACCCGAGGAGATCGCAGAGGAGCTTGATATGAGCGTTGAGAGAGTAAGGGAGATAATGCGTATAGCTCAGGACCCTGTATCTCTTGAAACGCCTATTGGTGAGGAGGAGGATTCTCACCTCGGTGACTTTATCCCTGATGATGATGCCCCGGCTCCTGCTGAGGCTGCATCTCTCGTTCTTCTGAAAGAGCAGATCAATCAGGTGCTCTCCACCCTTACAGACAGAGAGGAGAAGGTGCTAAGGCTGCGTTTCGGCCTTGAGGACGGACGCTCCAGAACACTCGAAGAGGTAGGTCAGGAATTCAACGTTACCCGTGAGCGTATCCGCCAGATAGAGGCCAAGGCTCTCAGAAAGCTTCGCCACCCGAACAGGAGCAACAAGGTAAGAGATTATCTCGACTGATTTCAAGGAGGAGCAATGTTTATAACGCTTGAGACCGATTACGCGGTCAGGATAACCTCGGTGCTGTGCGAAAAGGGCGTGAAAACAGACGCCAAGAGCATTTCCGAGGAGGCTGCCGTGACGCTGAGGTTCACTCTGAAGATACTCAGGAAGCTTGTCGGTGCAGGGCTGGTAAAGTCCTTTAAGGGAACAAGGGGCGGCTACATAATAGATATGGATCCGAAGGATATAACTCTGAGAATGGTGATAGAGGCTATCGAAGGGCCGTATTATTTCTCGCGCTGTCTGGCTCCAGAATGTGAGTGCAGTCAGGGCTCTGCAAATGAATGCAGCTGCAGAAAGGCGTTCGGAGAGGTAAGCGACCTTGTAAGAAATAAGCTTGATGAGTATAATTTTTACGACCTTATCAATGCCGATAAAAAGGATAAAGAAGCTGTGCAATGAGCAAAAAATTCAGACTTGACCGTGATGCGCGCCGAAGGATAGACAATGAGTTTCCCGAGGGCGTTGCCGAGGACTACTCAAACTATGATGAGTATGACGAGGAGCAGGAACAAAAAAGCGACCGCCGCAGACGAAGAACAGCCCGCTTTGTAATAAAGCTGACGGCACTGTGCCTTGTGCTGCTGACGGTGATGACCTGTGTGCTCCTGTATACGGGATATATCTGGTTCAATGAGCCGAGAAAGCGCGATTATCCATACCGCGGCCCGATAATAGATGCCGATATGGGCAAGATCGGCTGGCAGGCATTCTCTCAGCAGAATATACAGTTTGCCTATATAACCGCGACCAAGGGCAAGGGCTATGTTGACGAGCGCTTTGAGTATAACAAAAAAAACGGTGAGCCTACCGACCTTCCGCTTGGGTATCTTCATATATTTGAGCCGAAGCAAAACGGCAGAGCTCAGGCAGAGCATTTTATCAGTACTGTCGGCAATAAGATGACAGGCAGACTGATACCTGCGGCTGAGATCGAATACAGCGGCGTTGACAGGATAATAAACCCCGATGTTGAGAACTCTGTCGAGAACCTTAAGGAGTTTGTTGCGGAGATAGAGTCGCAGTACGGTGTGAAGCCTATGCTTTTGTGTCGGGAGAAGGAATACAGGCAGCTCATACTGCCATATGATGAGTTCGAGGGCTGCCCCATATGGATAGACAGCATTTTTACCGAACCCGATAAAGACATTGACTGGACCCTGTGGACGTATACTCCCAGGGCGAAATACCGCTATTATGACGGTGATAAATATGTTGATGTTGCGGTATTAAACGGCGCAGAAAGTGACTTTAAAAAATTATTAGTACCAAAAAGTGTACAGTAAAACAAAGCGTAAAAATACCCCCGATCGTTTTCGGGGGTATTATTTTTATTATGAAAGAAACTCGTGCTCAGTCTCGTTCTTCGGGGGTCTGCCCATAAGGTTTTTAAGCGCTTCTTTGGCAGGGGCTCCGTCGAACAGTATCCTTGCAAGTTCTTCGGTGATAGGCATTTCTATACCGAGCTTTTTAGCCAGATCTCTCGCATTCTTGGTGCAAATGTAACCCTCGACCGTGCCCACCTGACGTACAGCCTCCTCTGGGTCTGTACCCTTGCCGATGAGTATTCCTGCACGGCGGTTTCTTGAATGCATAGAGCAGCAGGTAACTATCAGGTCACCTATTCCGCTGAGGCCGTTGAAGGTCTCCTCCTGAGCGCCCATTGCAGCACCCAGCCGTGATATCTCGTAGATGCCTCTTGTCATAAGCGCAGCCTTTGTGTTGTCGCCGTAGCCGAGACCGTCACAAACACCTGCCGCAAGTGCGATGATGTTTTTCATAGTGCCGCCTATCTCGCTGCCTATCTCGTCATCGTTCACATAAACTCTGAAAGTCTGGTTTGAAAGAGTTGACTGTATGTAGTATGATACCTCACGGCTGTCAGAGGATGTAACGATAGTTGTCGGCATACCTCTTGCTACCTCCTCAGCATGAGAAGGACCTGTAAGCACAGCCACATGGTTTTGAGGAAAGCATTCCTTGGCTACCTGACACATAGTTTTCAGTGAGCCTGTTTCGAGACCCTTTGCAGTGTTTACAACTATGGTCTTTTGCTCAATGAAGGGTGCAGCCTGCTCGCATACGCTCCTGAGAAACGGTGAAGGTATACCGAGAATAACTATATCCTTGCCTTTAACGCAGGAGATATCGGTAGTCAGTTCAATGGTTTTGTTCACGTTCACCCCGGGAAGCTTAGCTTTTAGCTGCCCCGTGCGCTTTATAGTGTCTATCTCATCGCTGAAGGCAGACCATACAGTTACGTTGTGGCCTGCATTGTCAGCCATTATTGCAAGAGCAAGCCCGAAGCCGCCCGAGCCAAGTATCGTAATGTCAGACATAGCTTACCTCCGTCAGTTTTTAAGCGAGTGCAGCGGTGCAGGTATCTGACCGCCTCTGTTTATGAATTTTGATGAGCTCTCGGTGTGCAGCGGCATTATAGGTCCTTTTCCGAAAAGACCGCCCCAGTCGAGGGAATCTCCGACATCTTTGCCGATAGCAGGGATTATCCTTACGGCAGTGGTCTTTGTGTTCACCATACCGATAGCAGCTTCGTCAGCAATTATGGCAGCTATAGTATCCGGCTCTGTGTCTCCGGGAACACATATCATATCAAGACCTACAGAGCATACAGCAGTCATAGCTTCAAGCTTATCAAGACATAGCGTGCCTGCCTCGGCAGCATCTATCATGCCTGCGTCCTCGGAAACAGGGATAAATGCGCCCGAAAGACCGCCGATACGCGAGCAAGCCATAACTCCGCCCTTTTTGACAGCATCGTTGAGCAGTGCCAGACAAGCTGTAGTTCCGTGAGTGCCGCAGCGTTCAAGGCCGATCTCTTCAAGAATATGAGCGACAGAATCACCGACAGCAGGTGTAGGCGCGAGTGAAAGATCAACTATTCCGAAGGGAACTCCAAGCCTTTCGGAAGCTTTCTGCCCTACGAGCTGACCTACTCTTGTGATCTTGTACGAGATCGTTTTGATAACGTCAGAAATCTTGGTTATGTCGGCATCGGGATATTTTCTGAGAGCTGCTCTTACAACTCCGGGACCCGATACTCCGACATTTATCATACAGTCAGGCTCGCCGACACCGTGATAAGCGCCTGCCATGAACGGGTTATCCTCGACAGAATTGCAGAACACCACAAGCTTTGCAGCACCAAAGCACGCCTGATCTATAGTTGCCTCAGCGCACTGCTTGATTATCCTGCCCATTATTTTGCAGGCATCAAGGTTTATACCTGTTTTTGTTGAGCCTATGTTAACAGAGGAGCACACTCTTTCAGTATTAGCAAGAGCTTCCGGGATAGACTCGATGAGCTCTAAGTCACCGTCTGAAAAGCCCTTCTGTACCAGGGCAGTGTAGCCGCCGATGAGGTTTACTCCAACTGCCTTTGCAGCCTCGTCCATAGCCTTTGCGAACGGCACAGGTGAGCATTTGCAGGCAGCCGAGATAATAGCTATCGGCGTAACAGAGATACGCTTGTTGATGATAGGAATACCTAGCTCTTTTTCTATCTGCTCTCCGACCTTGACAAGATCTTTTGCTTTTAAGGTTATTTTATCATAGACCTTTTTGCACGCCTTGTCGATATCGGGGTCTACGCAGTCAAGAAGAGATATTCCCATTGTTATCGTCCTGATATCAAGGCACTCGTCCTGTATCATTCTGATAGTTTCTAAAATGTCATATTGATTAATCATTTTTCTTACCTCCCCCGCCCCACTTTCTGTAGCTGGGTGCGGCTAATCTGTGTGCCCTCCCACGTGAGGTTGACATGACACAGTCATGCCCGGTGTATATTTTGTTTTAAGATATTAAACTGTAACGCTGCGCGAACATTCGCACTATGTAAGTCGGGCACTTTCCTGTTAATACTATGCCCTTTGAAGGGTGGCTTTCCGGTCGCCCCCCTTAAACCCCCTTCGGGTATACATCTACTAATTAGGTGCGACCACTAAGCTAAAGCCAAAGCAAAAGTGCGGCGTGAATCAGCCGTGCGGCGAGCACCGTCGAGCACTATATGTGGTGCATACAGTTGAAGATGTCCTCGTGCATAACAAGCACTTTGAGACCCCATTCGTTTTCGCCCTTTGCAGTAAGAGCATCAGCCATTACAGCAAAGTCAACGTTCAGCTTAGATACATCGACCAGCATTATCATAGCGAAAATATCCTCGATGACAGACTGTGTCACCTCGATAACATTAGCATTATATTCAGCGCAGCAGGTGCTTACCTTTGCAAGTATGCCTACAGCGTCCTTTCCGATAACAGTTACAACTGCTCTCATATAGATTCTCCTTTCAGAATATTATACCATTATTATAGCATATAAGATAAAAAAAGTAAAGATGTGTGAACAAAAAACTCGTTGCACTTTGTTAATTTGGCACTTGCCATTTGCAGGTCTTACCCTTCGGGCAGATTTGTAGCTGCCAATCCGTACATAGAGTAGTAAGATAGCCGTGCTACTTTACATTATTCAAATTTTGTGCTATAATTACACTGATAAGGTGTGTTAAAAGGAGGTGTCGCAGTGAAAGAGTTACTAAAGCCGATAGTTTATCTGAAAGGCGTGGGTCCCAAAAGGGCAGAGCGGTTTGAAAAGCTAGGCGTTAAAACTGTGTATGACCTTCTTTGCTTTTACCCGAGGTCTTATTTAGACCTCAGCAGCCCCGTAACGATCGCTGAGGCTCCTCCCAATGAGCAGGCTCTTGTCAGGGGCAGAGTTTTCAAAAAGCTCCCTCCTGCACGGATACGAAAGGGAATGACTATCTACCGAGCAGCTGTAACCGATGACACGGCTGACCTTATAGTTACTATATATAATAATGAATACGCATTTGACAAACTCCGTGAGGACGGTGAGTACCTGCTGCTTGGCAAGATAACAGGAAGCATGCTACGCAAGGAGATAAACTCTCCGCTTATTTTTGACGCAGATACCGATGAGAAGATACAGCCCGTCTATCACCTTACAGAAGGCTTGACGCAGCTGACACTCAGAAATGCCGTCCGCAACGCTTTGGCTCACTTTGATTCTGTCATCTATGAGCCTGTGCCCGACAGCATTACAAAAAAAGAGGGGCTCTGCTCGTTAGCCTATGCGTTTGAGAATATCCATTTCCCTGCGGACACCTACGCCTTTGAAACTGCCAAGAAAAGGCTTGTGTTTGATGAGTTCCTGACATTAAGGCTGTCGATGCTGCTTCTGAGAGGCAGGAACCGCCAGAAGGGCGGCACCTCTCTTAAAATGCTTGATATGGCGCCTTTTTATAGCTCTCTTCCTTTCACGCCGACCGGCTGTCAGCTTCGCGCTGTGGAGGAATGCGCCCGTGATATGTCGGGTGATGTGCCTATGAACAGACTTTTGCAGGGCGATGTTGGCTCAGGAAAGACGGCGGTAGCGGCTGCTCTTGCATATGTTACAGCAAAAAACGGCTGTCAGACTGCCTTGATGGCGCCGACTGAGATACTTGCAAACCAGCATTTTGAGACTATGAAGTCTTTCCTTGAACCGCTGGGCATAAAGGTGTGCCTGCTTACGGGCTCGCTCACAAAAAAGAAAAAAGATGAGACAAAGGCTGCCCTTGCCGCAGGCGAATACAGTGTTGCGGTAGGTACACACGCTTTGGTGCAGCAGTCTGCACAGTTCAAAAGCTTAGCTCTGGTCATAACAGATGAACAGCACCGTTTCGGCGTTGGTCAGAGAGATGCTCTCGCTTCAAAAGGAAAAGACCCTCATAAGCTGGTAATGTCAGCCACTCCGATACCGAGGACACTAGCCCTTATGATCTACGGAGACCTTGATATATCTGTTCTCGATGAATTGCCCGCAGGCAGACAAAGGGTGGAGACATATGCCGTTACAGGCAAAATGAGACCTAGAGTATACAATTATATAAAGCAGCACCTTGACGAAGGCAGACAAGGCTATATCGTCTGTGCGATGATAGAAGACAATGACAGTGACCTTCAGAATGCGAAGGACTATGCCGAGAAGCTGAAAAACGGTGAGTTCAAAGACTATCGAGTAGGTCTTTTGCACGGCAGGATGTCCGCTGTTGAAAAAGAAGCCGTTATGACAGATTTCTATGAGCATAAGATCGATCTGCTCGTATCTACCACAGTCGTTGAGGTAGGCGTTGACGTGCCTAATGCCGCTATCATGGTGATCGAGAATGCAGACCGCTTCGGTCTTTCGCAGCTCCACCAGCTGAGAGGACGCGTCGGCAGGGGAGAGCACAAGTCAAGCTGCGTTCTTATAACCGACAATGTGAATGAAGAAGTCGTAAAAAGGCTGAAAATACTGTCTAAGACCAACGACGGCTTTAAGATATCCGAGGAGGACCTGAGACTCAGAGGCCCGGGTGACTTCTTCGGCAGCAGGCAGCATGGTCTGCCTGAACTGAAAATAGCCAGTATGTCAGAGGATGTGGACGTAATGCACAGAGCCTCACGGGCAGCACAGGAGATGACAGACGCAGACCCTAAGCTCTCCCGCCCTGAGCACAGACAGCTCCGTGAGCTGACAGAAATGATGATACTGGCTGTAGGCAGCTGAAAACAGGAGGTAATTTATGGATTCTTTGAAGCTTCTGCTTTATATTCTGGCAAGGATAGGGCTTATGCTGCTGCTTTGCGTGTTTGGCGCCTTTGTGGGCGTTATCCTGTTCCCGTCGCTTTGTAACCTTATGCCCGGTTCGTGGATGAGCGTCAAGAATATTCTTATAGATCAGAGTAACGAGAGCATTATCGCCTTTGCTATATGTACTATTATAATGGTACGTGTATTTTACAATGACGGCAAGATACACGCAGCGTATGAGGAATGGAGCAGTATAACCATAACAACAGTTTTGCTGCTGATGATATTTTTCTACTTCATTCCTGCGATATTTTATACTTCGTTCAGCTCCGAGGGTAAGGGCGAGGTATTCTATCTAGTGTTCTATTATCCTTCTGTCTGGCTGAGAGACGGCTTCGGGTTGGAATATACGGTAAGTGTGCTCGTTGGTATGGGAGCTACACTGCTGCTGTGCTTTGCTGCATATCTGATCTCGTTCAGACTTTATGTCAAAAAGCATCCTGTTATCCTTAAACGTATGCAGGAACCGCCTGAGCCCGACGATGATGAGGAGGACGATGATGACGACCCCGACCCGTGGGATGAATAGCTGTATTGTTTTGGTAAAAGTGATAAAAAGTTAAACAAATTATCATATTTGTACAAAACTCATAAAAAATGTGACGATTTTTTGTAAACTAAAAAAGTAAAAATGGCAGTTTTGCCCTTGCGAAAAAATGAAAATGATGTTATA
>JAFUTU010000032.1 GCA_017484095.1 Ruminococcus sp.
TCAATTTTGAGGCTTCTGGCCTATGTCGGTGATCATTGAGACGAGGTCACACCTGTTCCCTTGCCGAACACAGAAGTTAAGCTCGTCTTCGCTCAAGATACTTGGACGGCAGCGTCCCGGGAAAATAGGTTGTCGCCGGCATAAAGAGGGTATCCGTTAATGGGTACCCTTATATTCCTCCTTAGCTCAGTCGGTAGAGCATTCGGCTGTTAACCGAAGGGTCGTTGGTTCGAGTCCAACAGGGGGAGCTAAGTTTGATAGATCCGAATCGCTGTTTATGCGGTTCGGATCTTTTTATTTTGTATTGTAAATGCTGTTATCGGCATAGTATTTGTTTCACTGTAGCTGAATCGTTATAATGAAAATATTTAAAAATCATTCCTCCTCGCAGTCGTTGACATACTATACTAGATAATATATAATTATGTTTGAAATTTAACTGTTTGGAAAGGAAGGATCACTATGTCGGCGCATGGAGTTGAGGCTAAAAAGATCTTGGCTGAGGACTTTGCCAAGCTTGACCACAGTAAAGTTACGGTGCTCGATCTGAGAGAGCCGGACGAGGTTCTCGTCAAGAACTTTGACGGTGCGATAAATGTGCCGTTTTCTAAGATAGGAACGGGTCTTGATGCTGTTCCGAAGGATAGAACAGTTTATGTGATTTGCAGAATGGGAGACTTTTCGGAGGAGGTTGCCGAGATACTTGCCGACAGGGGCTACGATGCTTACAGCGTTGAGGGAGGCTACGACGCTTTTGCCGAGATAATTAAAAATGCAGAGCCTCTTTTTATCGACGCAAAGGGGCTAAAATGCCCGGGACCTATCGTAAAGGTCGCAGATACCATAAAAGACTTGCATACGGGCCAGCGTGTATACGTTGAGGCTACCGAGGATGCTTTCTATTCCGATATCAAGGTATGGTGCGACAGGACAGGCAATAAGCTGCTCGACATTAGCTTCAATGACGGTGTGATAAAGGCCAATATCGAGAAAAGCCCTGCACAGACCAGTAGAGCTGCCGTTTCCGGCGGAGATGATAAGACATTTGTGGTTTTCAGCGGAGACCTTGACAAGACAATAGCTGCATTCATCATGGCAAACGGTGCAGCTGCGATGGGTAGAAGGGTGACTATATTCTTTACCTTCTGGGGACTGAATATACTTAGACGTACCGAGAGGGTCAGCGTGCGGAAGGCCTTCATAGAGAAAATGTTCGGTCTTATGATGCCCCGCGGGACAAAAAAGCTCGGGCTGTCGAGAATGAATATGTGCGGCATGGGCGCTAAAATGATAAGGAGCATAATGAAGAGCAAGGGCGTGGATTCGCTGGAGGAGCTGATTCAGCAGGCGATAGAGCACGGAGTAAGACTTGTGGCTTGCCAGATGTCTATGGATATCATGGGTATCCATAAGGAGGAGCTTATCGACGGCGTAGAGCTGGGCGGCGTTTCTACTTTCTTGGGTTCCGGAGAGCAGTCGGATATGAGTTTGTTTATCTGATAAAACGGACCTTGCACGGCTGCATCGGCAGGAGGCTTTACAAATTCAAGACATAAGATATCCCTGACAGTGTAAAAGGCTGTCGGGGATTTTTTATGGCAAACTAAAATAATAGCAAAGACTATGTGCTTGAAAGGTAATATAGCCTTTAATATGCACATAAAAAACACATAATTGACTGCTATGATATATTGCGAGGTGAAGTCTATGGCTGATACCACATCATATCACTTGAAGATATCGGGAATGTATTGCGTTCAATGCGAGCACAGGATAGCAAAAGCTTTGCAAAATATTAAAGGCGTTAATAATATCAATGTCAGCTACAAAAAAGCAAAAGCAGACTTTGAAAGCGACAATTCCGTTTCCTACGACAATATCGTAAAAGTAATTGAGGACGAGGGTTACACGGTCGCAGGCTTGGCAGACAGGAACTTCCCCGTTAAGGGGGTCGCTTCACTTGCGGCGATCATCTTGCTCTATGTGGTTTTACAGTACACCGGTCTGCTTAACAAGCTTGCCCCATCACAGCTTGCACAGTCGGGAATGGGGTACGGAGCTCTGTTTTTCATAGGCGTCGTTACATCTGTACACTGCGTAGCCATGTGCGGCGGTATCAGCCTTTCTCAAAGCATACCCGATGAAAACGGCAGAAAAAGCTCCTTTGTCAGACCGCTTATGTACAATCTCGGACGGGTCGTGTCATATACGGCAATAGGTGCAGTTCTCGGCACGGTAGGGTATTTCATTGGCGGCGGTTCGGGTGTATCACTTCCGCTGAACTTGCAGGGAATAATAAAAATAATTGCGGGGCTTATGCTGCTTATTATGGGGCTGCGGCTTATCGGCGTATTTTCATGGCTGCAAAGGCTGTCTGTTTCCTTACCGAAAGGACTTGTGCGAACAGTAGGAAAAGCTTCGGTAAAGAGCAGGGCACCGTTCAATATCGGCCTTTTGAATGGCTTTATGCCCTGCGGTCCGCTTCAGGCTATGTGGCTTATAGCTCTCAGCAGCGGCAGTCCGTTAAAGGGAGCGCTGTCAATGCTGCTTTTTGCTCTGGGTACGCTGCCGCTGATGCTGGGACTTGGCTCTCTTGTGGCGGTACTTGGTAAGAAATTTGCCCATGCAGTACAGAGCATTGGAGCTGTGATCGTCGCGGTCATGGGTCTTGCACTTCTGACACAGGGCGGTGTATTGAGCGGCATTCTTCCGACAACAATAGTATCGGAAGGCTCGGTAAAGGACACCGCAGTAAACATCGGCGGCGTGCAGATAATAGACAGCGAGCTGACCTCAGGCAAATATCCTGAAATAACTGTGCAGGCAGGCGTGCCCGTCCGCTGGAATATCCATGCTGAAAAAAGCAGCATAAACGGCTGCAATTACATGATAGTCTGCAAAGATCTCGATCTGGAATATGAATTTCACGAGGGGGACAATATCATTGAATTCACTCCCGAAAGTGCAGGAGATATAAGCTATTCCTGCTGGATGGGAATGATATACGGAAATATACACGTTACAGAGTAAGGAGAGTTTATTATGAAAAAATCTGTCATTTTAATTTCAGCTGTGCTCAGTATTATGCTTAGCTCTTGCGGAACAGATATTGAACAGGCTGCTCTTGAACCGGTCGGCGCAGAGGTCACTACTACTTCTCAGACTGAGACTGAGTACACTCAAACGACAACTGCGCAGCAGACCTCTGTCGCTGACGGCGCTCCGAATGCAGAGTGCTGTACACCGCAGACCGATCCAGAACAGATACCGGAAGAAGATCAGATACCAAGCTGCTGTTCACCTGATCTTTCACAGATCGGCGGCTGCTGCGGTGAATAAGGAGGGTGCGCTTTGGAGCAATATAATGTTACAGGAATGAGCTGTGCTGCGTGCAGCACAAGAGTAGAAAAGGCTGTGTCGGCGGTGGAGGGTGTTACTTCTGTCTCGGTGAGTCTGCTTACAAATTCAATGGGCGTTGAGGGAACGGCAAGCTCGTCAGACATAATAAAGGCTGTGGAAAATGCGGGTTATGGGGCTTCAATAAAAGGAAAAGAGAATAAAGCTGACAGTGCAGACGAGCTTATTGACAGGGAAACACCCCTGATGATAAAACGGCTTATCGCATCGGTTATCGTATTGCTGCCTCTTATGTATCTTTCAATGGGGCACATGATGTGGGGCTGGCCGCTGCCCTCATGGTTTGACGGAAACCACGTTGCAATGGGGCTTGTTCAGCTTTTGCTGACGGCAGTTATTATGGTGATAAATCAGAAATTCTTTATCAGCGGATTCAAGGCGGTCATTCACAGAAGCCCGAATATGGACACGCTGGTGGCAATGGGCTCAGGCATTTCGTTTTTGTGGAGCGTTTATGTGCTGTTTCATATGACAGGTGCAGTCGTTTCAGGTAATGAGAAAGCCGTCATGGACGACATGATGAACTTCTATTTTGAAGCGGCAGCGATGATCCTTACGCTTATTACGGTAGGAAAGACCCTTGAAGCCTACTCCAAGGGCAAGACCACAAACGCACTCAAAGGGCTTATGGAGCTTTCTCCGAAAACGGCGGTGGTCGAGCGTGACGGCAAGGAGCAGACCATTCCTGCGGAGCAGGTGAGGATAGGCGATGTGTTCCTCGTGCGCCCCGGAGAGCATATACCGGTTGATGGAATTGTGAAAGACGGTTCAAGTGCAATTGATGAATCTGCGCTGACGGGTGAGAGTATTCCCGTTGACAAGCTTGCAGGCGACAGCGTTTCGGCAGGAACGATAAATCAGTCGGGCTTTCTGCGGTGCGAGGCGGTAAAGGTCGGTGAGGATACGGCGCTATCCCAGATAATCAAAATGGTAAGTGATGCCGCAGCGACCAAAGCTCCTATTGCAAAGCTAGCAGACAGGGTATCGGGAGTGTTCGTACCTGCGGTAATCGGAATTGCACTTGTAACGCTGGTGATATGGCTTGCAGTGGGGCAGACGGCAGGTTATGCACTGGAGAGGGCTATCTCGGTGCTTGTTATAAGCTGCCCCTGTGCGTTGGGGCTTGCAACGCCTGTATCTATTATGGTGGGCAGCGGTGTCGGTGCGAAAAACGGCATACTTTTCAAGACCGCAGTCTCCCTCGAAGAGACCGGCAAGGCACAGATAGTAGTCCTGGACAAGACGGGAACGATCACAAAGGGCGAGCCATCTGTTACTGATATTATCCCTATCGGCGCAGACGAAAAGGCGCTTGTGGAGACAGCATACGCGCTCGAACAGAAAAGCGAACATCCCCTTGCAAGGGCAATTGTTACCTATGCAGAGGGTCATGACACAGCGCTGACGGAGGTCACTGATTTCCAAGCGCTGTCAGGCAGCGGGCTGACTGCAAGACTGAGCGGCACTGAATATTTCGGCGGTAACGAAGAACTTATCGGCAGCAAGGTGAAAATACCTGACGATGCAAAACAGGATGCACAGCAGCTTGCTGACGATGGCAAAACGCCCCTGTTTTTCGCGGACGAAAACAGGCTACTCGGCATTATCGCCGTGGCAGATACGATCAAAGAGGATTCTCATGATGCGATAGAGCAGCTCAAAAATATGGGGCTTAAAACAGTTATGCTGACAGGCGACAATGAACGCACGGCAAATGCAATAGGAAGACAAGTCGGCGTGGATATGGTCATCGCGGGGGTGCTTCCCGATGAAAAGGAGCGTGTGGTTCGCGAGCTGCAAGAGCAGGGCAAGGTCGCTATGATCGGCGACGGCATCAACGATGCCCCTGCACTGACAAGGGCTGATATAGGTATCGCTATCGGCGCAGGAACTGATGTGGCGATAGATGCCGCAGATGTGGTGCTGATGAAAAGCCGCCTGACTGATGCGGCGGCAGCACTCAGACTTAGCCGCTTTACAATGCGCAATATCAGGCAGAATCTGTTCTGGGCATTTATTTATAACATTATAGGTATCCCCCTTGCGGCGGGAGCCTATATCAAGCTGTTTGGCTGGGAGCTCAACCCCATGTTCGGCGCTGCGGCTATGAGCCTTTCAAGCGTATCGGTGGTAACGAATGCGCTCAGGCTGAACCTTGTGAGGATATTTGATAACAAAAATGACAGACCAAGAAAGAACACTGTTAAGGAGCTGAGCCGCGTGAATTTAGGCGGTAACACCTATACGCTGAAAATAGAGGGCATGATGTGCTCTCACTGTGAGGCAACAGTCAAGAAGTGCCTCGAAGATTTTGACGAGGTCCGGGAAGCAACAGCAAGCCATGAAAAGGGTACGGCGGTGATCGTGCTGTCGGGTGAGCTTACGCACCTTGATGAAATGAAACAGGCAATAGCCAACAAGGGCTATGAGGTGATAGGAGGATAAGAATATGAGAAAGATATTTTTAGCAATGACAGCAGCTGTGATGATGCTTGGCGTTTCGGGCTGCGGAAACACTCAGGAGCAGACGGCAGAGCAGTCGGCAGCAGAAGCGGTAAAGGAGAGGACTACCAAAGCGGCTCCTGAGAATAATGATCTTGTTATCCCCGTGAGCGAGGTATCGGAAACGGCAAAATTCTACCCCGTGACGGTCGAGGGCACAGATATGGAGGTCTTTGCGGTGAAGGACAGCAGCGGTAATATAAAGACCGCATTCAACACCTGCCAGTCCTGCTACACCTCGGGCAACGGCAGATATGAGCTTGAAGGCACAGACCTTGTGTGCCAGAACTGCGGCTTTCATTTCACCGCAGACCAGATAGGTCAGGGCGCAAACGGCGGCTGCAGTCCCTGGGCGATCAGTGCCGACGAGCGCACCGACGGCGAGGACACGATAACCATATCCTATGATTTCCTGGTAAGTTCAAATAATATTTTTGCAAACTGGAAATAATACTTTACTTTTCCGATAGATATGGTATAATTATGATCGGAAACGAGGTGAACGGCTGTGAATGTGCTTACAGTGGATGATGAAGCAAAGATCAGGGAAGCGGTCTCAGATTATCTTACCCACAAGGGAATGACTGTGCTGACCGCAGAAAACGGCAGACAGGCGCTTGGGATTTTCAGCATGAAGCAGGTCGATTTTATAATTCTCGACCTTATGCTGCCCGATATTACGGGAGAGGAGATATGCCGCCGTATCCGTGAGAGCTCTTCGGTGCCGATCATTATGCTGACGGCGAAATCTCAAGAAGAGGATATGCTCAGAGGGCTCGATCTCGGTGCTGACGATTACATCAAAAAGCCGTTCAGTCTTAAAGAGCTTTATGCGAGAATGCAGACTGTTCTTCGCAGAAGCGGCAGACCGAGTGTTATGCAGAGCTACGGCGAGCTGTGCGTTGATATGCAGGAAAAGAAGCTTCACAAAAACGGTGATGAGATACAGCTCACCGCCAGCGAGTGGAAGCTGCTGGACGTTTTTCTCAAAAATGCAGGGCGGGTGCTCTCCCGTGAGCAGCTTATCGAAATGGCGTTCGGGCTTGACTTTGATTCTTATGACAGAGCCATTGACACACACATCAAAAACCTGCGCCGCAAAATTGAAAATGATCCGCATTTTCCGGAATACATCAAGACTGTTCACGGCATGGGCTATCGGTTTGAGGTGAGCGGATGAAAAAACGAAATTTAAGCACACAGCTCTCATCTGGCTTTGCGGCGATCGTTTTTATTGTGATAGCGCTTATCAGCGTTAGTGCAAATCTGCTGATACGCAGCCGATTTGAAGCCTACATGGAAAGTGAGCAGATCCGCCTTGCAGGAGAGCTTGCCGATGAGCTTGCAAATCAGTATGATGCGGAGGCAGCTTCATGGAACACCGACTATATCCACGGCATGGGGATGTATGCGGTGAACGACGGCTACTTTATCAAAGTTCTCGATATTCAGAAAAACGTTATCTGGGACATTGAGCAGCATGACATGGCCTGCTGCAAGGAAGTGATGAATAAGATAAGCTCTGACATGGAGCGGCTGAGAAATGCCAATGGCAGCTTTGTATCGCACGAGTATCCTATGTATCATGGACAGACGCTTATCGGATATGCCGAGATAATGTACTACACGCCATATTATGCAAACGAGAATGCATTCAGCTTTCTATATTCGCTGAATATTATTCTCGTGGTGATAGGAATTGTTTCAATAGTCGGCGCAGTCATAACGGGACTTATTTTTGCCAGAAGGATAACCTCGCCGGTATCACGGGTTATCAGCAGAACGCGCAGGATAGCCGGAGGAGATTACTCCACGGCGGACGATAATAACGCCGGCTCTGCTGAGATGCAGGAGCTGTCTCAGGCCGTAACTGCAATGGCGCAGACACTTGACAGGCAGGAAAAACTGCGCGCTCGGCTTACCGGAGATGTAGCACACGAGCTTCGTACACCGCTCACAAATATAGCCTCGCACTTAGAGATGATGTGCGAGGGGATATGGGAGCCCACACCCGAGAGGCTCACGGGCTGCTATGAGGAGATACAGCGTATCTCAGGTCTTGTTGACGATATGGAGAAGCTCCATCGGATAGATGCAGACCAGCTGGTGCTTCACAAAAGCAGCTTCGTTGTGCGCCCTCTGCTTGAAAACACTGCGGCGATGTTTGAACGTGAAATTGCGGATAAAAATATCACCCTTGAGATCAACTGCGATGATATTTCGGTAAACGCCGACCACGATAGGATAGCGCAGGTGGTGACAAATCTGCTGTCAAATGCGGTGAAGTATACCGAAAATAGCGGGCATATCACTGTAACGGCAGAGCGCGATGATTCGTCTTTCAGGCTGACAGTCAGAGACACCGGCATCGGCATCACACCTGAGGATCTGCCCCATGTGTTTGAGCGGTTCTACCGAGCGGACAGGTCGAGAAACCGCAGGACAGGCGGCTCCGGTGTGGGACTTGC
Organism: Ruminococcus sp.; assembly: GCA_017484095.1. Classification (GTDB taxonomy): domain Bacteria; phylum Bacillota; class Clostridia; order Oscillospirales; family Ruminococcaceae; genus Hominimerdicola. Next base: position 8,388 of record JAFUTU010000032.1, read on the forward strand.
GGTGGTCAAGGCGATCATTAATGCTCACGGAGGGAGCGTTTGCGTACAAAGTGAGATCGGCAAGGGGAGCGTATTCATAGCAGAGATACCACAATAAACATAGTCAACGTAAAGCACTCTCCGGAGATTTCGGGGAGTGCTTTTTTTTATGAGTTCACGAAGGTAACGTTGTCAGATGGTGAAGATAACGTTATCGAATTTTTTTCTTGACAAAATAAAGTTTCGGTGATATAAATGATATCAATATTTATATCATTTTGATATAGACCAAACCTATATCAACCTATAAAACTGACCTATCGGCGTAAAATGAGGAGCAGAGATGATGGACAAAAATCTAAAGACCGCAATAATCGACAAATACATATCCCCCACCAGACAAGAGCGTGAAAGAAGAATAGGCATTGAGATAGAGCTGCCTGTGGTAAGACTTGACGGCAGCGCAGTCCAAGAGAGCGCGGTTGTAAATGCCGCCGCAGCTTTTGGCGAGCGTTTCAGCTTTGAGCCTGTCAGCCGTGATTCAGACGGCAATGTGTATTCAATGCTGAAAACCGAAACGGGCGATGACCTTTCCTTTGACTGCTCATTCACCAATCTTGAGCTTTCGCTTGGTACCGGCAGCGACCTTTTTGAGATAAAGGCACGCTTTGAAACATATTTCATGGCCCTCAACGACCTTTTGTCGGAGAGCGGGCATATGCTCACGGGCATGGGGATAAACCCCGGCTACAAAACAAATGCCAACAGACCTGTTCCCAACGAGCGCTATCTTATGCTTGACAGATTCCTGAAAAAGGCTGCCGAATACAAGACCTCGTCCGACGGCAGACTTTTGCACGGAAGGAACGATTTCGGTTACTTTACCAGCGCGTCACAGGTGCAGCTGGATGTGGGCTACGATGAGCTTACGGACGTGCTGAACGTGTTCGGAAGGCTTGAGCCTTACAAGGTACTGCTCTTTGCTAATTCCTTCTGCGATGAGCTTCCGCAGCTTTTGTGCGCGAGAAATTATCTTTGGGAAAACAGTATGCAGGGCTACGACCCTCACAATGTGGGAATGTTCGACACCGGATTTGAAAGCGTGGACGACGTTGCAGAGTATATAGCATCACAGTCGATGTACAGCGTTATGCGCGGCAGTAAGTGGCTGGATTTTGAGCCCTTGAAGCTGACGGACTATTTTGCGGCAGAAAGCATTGAGGCGGAATACTTTGACGGCAGCGTGATAAGGCAGACGGTAATAAAGCCCGACATCTCAGACCTTAAATATCATCGAACATTTAAATTTGAAGATCTGACATTCAGAGGAACGGTGGAGTTTCGCAGCGGCTGCACTCAGCCTGTGAGAGACAGCATGACCATTGCCGCATTCCATACCGGACTTATCGAAAGACTCAGTGAGCTGAAGGAGCTTTTGTATACCGACAGGGTGATATATCATCACGGCTATCGAGCAGCCGAGCTTCAGCGAATGTTTTCCGGACGTGAGCTGCCGGGCTTCGTCGATAAAGCCTTGCTGACGGCGCAGCTGAAAAAAATACTCGATATTTCGACAGCAGGTCTTAAAGCCAGAGGTCACGGTGAGGACACTCTTTTGGCGCCTCTCTATGAGCGTGCGCAAAAGCTTGAAAGTCCTGCCGGAAGAATGCTTGCGGCGCTTGAAAATGGTGAAAGTCTCTGTGCCTATATTGAGGAATACGGACGCTTATAATACCCGAAAAAATATAAAAATAATTCGGCAACAGGCAAATTGACTTTGATATACCTATCCGATATAATGAAGTATGACGACTTTTTTTAATTTGATCAACGTTAAGGAGGCAACAAATGGCACAGGATAAGGTTTATTCTCCGCAGGAGATAAGGATATTGAATTCAGAGGGACTCGGTGCAAAGCGTGCCGGCAGGATACTGGAGAGCTTTCATGGCTCGCGGCCTGTCATAGACATCGAGAGAGGAAAATATTTCACCGAGAGTTTTAAGCAGACCGAGGGGCAGCCGCTGGTGCTCCGCTGGGCAAAGGCTTTGTACCACTATGCAGAGAAAGCTACGGTATACGTCGACGACGACCAGCTTATCGCAGGACGTGCGGGCAGAGAGGGCCGCTACGGTATCCTTTACCCCGAGCTTGACGGCGATTTTCTCGATGAAGCGATAAAGAGCTTGCCGCAGCGTGACAGTTCGCCCTTTGACATAACTGACGAGGACGCTGAGTATATCATAAACGAGATCTCGCCCTATTGGAAGGGCAAGACCTTTCACGAAGCTCTTGCCGCTGCTATCCCCGAGGACACCCGCAGATATACCTATAACAACGACGAGGAGCTTTCCTCACGCTTTATCGTGAATGAGACTGCGTCTTTCCGTTCGTCTATCCAGTGGGTGCATGATTATGAGACGCCGCTCAGGATAGGCTTTAACGGCATAAAGGCTCGTGCGCAGCAGAAGCTTTCCGAGCTTGATGAGTTCAGCCCGGTGGACAACACCGAAAAGAGACCGTTTCTTGAAGCTGTTATCATCACTGCTGACGCAATTATCCTTTGGGCACAGCGCCACGCAGAGCTTGCAGAGCAGAGGGCAGCTGCCGAGACTGATGAGAAGAGAAAGGCTGAGCTTTCAGAGCTTGCCCGTATCTGCCGCAAGGTACCTGCTGAGCCTGCCGGCAGCTTTTATGAGGCTGTGCAGGCACAGTGGTTCATACAGCTGTTTTCGCGTATAGAGCAGAAAACCGGTACTATAATCTCAAACGGCAGAATGGATCAGTACCTTTATCCTTATTACAAGGAAGACAAGGAAAAGGGGCTTATAGACGAGGACAGAGCAGAAGAGCTGCTTGAATGCGTATGGGTGGCTATGGCTCAGTATATCGACCTTTACCTTTCAAAGGCGGGCGGAGCCTTCAACGAGGGCTATGCTCACTGGGAGGCTGTGACGATAGGCGGTCAGACCCCTGACGGCAGAGACGCTGTTAACGAGCTGACATACGTTTTCCTGCGCTCAAAGAGGGAGTTCCCCCTCAATTACCCGGACCTTGCGGCACGCATACACACACGCTCTCCCGAGCGGTATCTGTATGAGGTGGCAGAGACAATAAAGGACGGCTCCGGTTTTCCGAAGCTTATAAACGATGAGGAGGTCGTGCCTCTGCTGCTTGCAAAGGGCGCAAGGTTTGACGAAGCATACGATTACAGTGTGTCCGGCTGCGCTGAGTGCAGAATGCCAAACCGCGACACCTTTACCTCTCCCTGCGCATACATCAATTTTGCAGCAGCGCTGGAGATGACGATATATAACGGAAAAATGCTCAAATACGGCGACGAGGTCATAGGTCTGCAAACCGGTGAGGTTGAGGACTTCAAGAACTTTGATGAGTTCCTGAGCGCATATCTCAAGCAGCAGAAGAATTTTATGAAGCAGGCATTTATCCAGCAGCATGAGATCATAAGGCTGCGTGCGGAGCATTTTGCATCTCCCCTCGGCTCTTCGCTGCACAGACTGTGCATGGAGCAGATGAAGGATATCCACCAGCCTTACATCGAGGGCGGCATAGATCTTGGCTACTTTGAGTTTATAGGCTACGGCACTGTTGTCGATTCTCTTGCTGCTATAAAGAAAGTTGTATTTGAGGATAAGCGCCTGACCCTTGCTGAGCTTAAGGAGGCTATGATACACAATTTTGAAGGGTATGAGCCGATACGTCAGCTTATGCAGAATGCCCCGGCATACGGCAACAATGACAACTATCCTGACGAGATAGGAAAGCTGCTTGACCGCGAGCTGCTTGAGTTCACTGGCAAGTATTCAAGGGAGCTGGGTGTTCACCTTGATCTGCGATATGTTCCATTCACCTCGAACGTGCCTTTCGGCAAGGTTGTCTCGGCAACGCCAAACGGCAGACTTGCGTATCTGCCGCTTTCCGACGGTTCGTCCGCGTCTCAGGGCGCCGACAAGAACGGCCCTACGGCTGTACTGCTGTCAAACTATGCTACAAAGAATTACGATATAAGAGACCGCGCCGCAAGGCTTTTGAACATCAAGCTCAGTCCCCAGTGCGTTAAAGGCGAGGAGGGTACGCAAAAGCTTGTTGACTTTATCAAGGCATGGAGAGAGCTGAAGCTTTGGCATTTACAGTTTAACATCATCAACCGTGAAACGCTCATCAAGGCACAGCAAAACCCCGACGCTTACCGCAGTCTGCTGGTGAGAGTCGCAGGCTACAGCGCATATTTCTGTGAGCTTTCCAAGGACTTGCAGGACGACATCATCTCGAGGACAGAGCACTTCGCCGTATGAGCGGCACAGTCTTTAACATTCAGCCCTATTCGCTGCATGACGGCCCGGGGATACGTACCATTGTGTTCTTGAAGGGCTGCCCGATGCGCTGCGGTTGGTGCTCAAATCCGGAATCTCAGGAGAGCTGTCCCGAGGTATATTTCGATAAGGAAAAATGCATCGCCGACAAGGGCTGTGATTTTTGCAGAGGACTTTGTGATATAGCCGGCTTTTGTCCGCAGCAGGTCAATTCAGAGCTTCGCGGCAGCTGCGATGCTTTTCGGGATGTCTGCCCTTCGGGAGCGCTGGGTGTTTACGGTTATGATGCAAGCGCCGGTGAGATCGTTGACAGAGTGGAGGCCGAGAGCGCATTTTACTCCCACGGCGGAGGAGGCATGACCCTTTCGGGCGGAGAGCCGTTTATGCAGGGGGAGTTCGCGCTGGAGCTTCTGAAGGAAGCGAAGCGAAGGAGGATAAACACTGCTGCAGAGACCTGCGGATTATGTGATACAGAGATACTTCGCCGGGCGGCAGAGCTGCTCGACACTGTGCTTTTTGACATCAAGACTCTTGACGAGCAGAAGCATATCAGGTATACCGGCTGTTCAAACAAACTGATACTTGAAAATCTTGAAATGCTGTTCTCGGATTTTCCGAAGCTGAGAAAGCAGATACGTACACCTGTGATACCCGGAGTAAATGACAATGAGCGGGAACTCAATGAAATAAGAAAGTATCTTGAGGGCAGAGAAAACTACAGCTATGAGCTGCTGCCCTATCATCGGTTCGGCGAAAAGAAGTATTCTCTTCTGGGAAGAAAATGCACGACTTACCCTGAGTAAAGCAGAAGGGGGAAAGCTCAATGTACAGCGTTATGCTGCTTATGGATAACAAAAAGCTGGAGAGAGAGCTGCGCTCCCTGTCCGTTTGGGGCGAGGCGAGCTGCTTTGAGATAACGGCAAGCACAAGTAAGCTGAGCATGGAGGAGCTTTCGGGATGTGAGCTGATAATCGCCGAAAAGACTATGGGTCTGCAGCTGCTGCGCAAGGCTCAGCTTCACCGCAAGCAGCTGCGGGTGGTGTTGTGCAGCTATGACAAGGATTTTGACAGCGCAAGGCAGGGCATGGTGCTTGGAGCTTATGACTATATCACGATGCCATTTGATCTGCCGCAGATACATTCCATGCTCGGGCGTGCCGAAAGTGAGCTCCGTGTAGACGAGGTCTCTGATATAATCGCGCTTGAGCAGATAATCGAGTATTTCTATGAGCGAAATGATGATTTCTATTCATATTTCAATACTATGCTGGACAGACTTCTGAGTGGCTCAGAGGATATGCTGCGTTCGGCGGAAAAGCTGGGCAGGCTTTATGAAAACATCTGGGAGGAGCTTTCCGAGAGGCATCAGTGGTTTGATCTGTATATCAGCGATGGGTTATTCCGTCTCGAAAGGCCATATACTGACAGAGAACAGTTTGACAGCAATGCTTCAAGAATAGTTTCGCTCTTTAAGGAGTTTTGCGAGCTGTATCCCCATCACAGCGAGCAGCTGGAGGAGGTCATCACGACGATACTCAACTATCCTGAGGGCGACCTTCGCCAGAAAACTCTGGCTGCTCAGCTGCATATCAACAGCACCTATCTCAGCACAGTTTTTCTCGCGCAGACGGGTATACGTTTTGTGGATTTTGTCAATAGCGTAAAGCTGAAAAGAGCAGCGTGGCTGCTCATAAATACAACGCTCGGCGTAACAGAGATAGCCATTCGCCTCGATTACAAGGACAGCAGCTATTTTTCAAAGCTGTTCAGGCAGAGATACGGTGTTGCGCCGTCGCTTTACCGAATGCCGCCGAGCTATGACTTTCAGATATAAGGTGATAATTTGGATTGGATATACACACAGCCTGTTAAAATAATATTCGGCAGAGGCAAAATGAATGCGCTTAAAGATCTTTGCGCTCGGTACAGCTGTCCCGTTGTTATTGCAGACAGATTTTTTGCAAGGACAGGGATAGTAAAGGATATCGCAAGATGCGCAGGTGCGGAGATCATTTTCTCTGATATATCGCCTAACCCTGATGTTTCTGAAGTGGATAGGTGCGCGGCGCTCCTGCGGAAATGCAAGGCGGATGTGATAGTAGCACTCGGCGGCGGAAGCGCCATTGATCTTGCAAAGGCTGCATCGATCACTGTGGAGCATATAAGAGAATATCACGGAACCGGCAAGCTTGTACCTCAAGCGCATATTCCTGTGATCGCCGTGCCGACAACATCGGGCACAGGCAGCGAGGTCACCTGTGTGGCGGTCCTCAGCGATCGTGCAAATGGAACCAAAGCGCCGATAAATTCCGACAGCTTCTATCCTGCGGCTGCGGTGATCGACCCGGAGCTTACGATATCCGTGCCGCCCGACGTGACAGCTTCGACGGGGATAGATGTGCTGTGTCATGCTGTAGAGGGATACTGGAGTCGCGGTCATCAGCCGATTTGTGACGCTGTGGCTGTACACGCCGCAGGTCTCGTGCTTGAATGGCTGCCGATAGCCTACGATGAGCCGCACAATGGAGAAGCGCGGGAAAAGCTTGCCGAAGCGTCGGTTATGGCCGGGCTTGCGTTTACGCTGCCAAAGACAACAGGCTCTCATGCCTGTTCGTTCCCGTTGACGAGCATCTATGGAATACCGCACGGAGAAGCCTGCGGACTGACCCTCGACTATTTTGCAAGGATAAATGCCGCAGATCCGAGGACTCAGGAGCTTTCAAGACTGCTGGGCTTTGCGGGAGCAGATGATCTGGCAGATGCTGTATATGCGCTCAAAATGCGTGTCAGGCTGAGGACGGACATCGCCGACTTGGGGCTGGACGAGATGCAGCTTGCAGCTCTTGCAAAAGCCAGCCGCCACCCTAACCTTGACAACAATCCCATAGAGATAACAGATGATATGCTTTTGTCTATGTATAAGTATTTAGCGAAAGGAAGTAATTGATATGTCAGAGATAACAAGAGAGCAGGTGCTCGAATACGACAGAGAATACAACCAGCACCCATGGCTCACAGGCTCGGTGAACGCAATACCTGTTGAGCGTGCTGATGGTATTTATTTCTGGGACTATAACGGAAAGAGATACTACGATATGTCCTCTGAGCTTGCCAATGTGAATTTAGGGTACGGCAACAAGGACATTATAGAGGCGGTAAAAAAGCAGGTGGAGATACTGCCGTATATCGCGCCGGCTTATGCTTCCGGCCCACGTTCTGAGCTTGCAAAAAAGCTGATAGAGCTTGCTCCCGACAATATGGGCAAGGTGTTCTTCTCTTGCGGCGGTTCCGATGCGAACGAGGCGGCTATCTATGCTGCACGCACCTTTACCGGAAAGAGCAAGGTGCTTTCTCGCTATCGCAGCTATCATGGCTCGACCTTAGGTTCGGGCAACCTGTCCGGAGACCCTCGCCGCTTTGCGTTGGAGCGTCCTGCGGCTAACGGCTTTCTGAAATTCTTCGACCCCTATGTTTACAGATCAGGGATAGAATTTGAGAATGACGAGCAGGCAAGCAAATATTATCTCAGCCTGCTTGAGGAGCAGATACAGTACGAAGGACCCTCGCAGATCGCCGCCGTCGAGGTGGAATCTATCACAGGCGCCAACGGCGTTATAATCCCGCCCGATGGATATTTGCAGGGACTGAGGGCGCTGTGCGACAAGTATGGTATACTCCTTATCTGTGATGAGGTAATGGCAGGCTTCGGTCGTACAGGAAAGATGTTCGGCTTCGAGCATTGGGGAATAAAGCCCGATATCATATCCTTTGCAAAGGGCGTTACCTGCGGTTATGTTCAGCTGGGCGGCATCATTATGAGTAAGGAGATAGCCGACTATTTCAGCGATAAAGTGTTCCTCTACGGTCTGACCTACAGCGGCCATACGCTTGCCTGTGCGGCTGGGCTTGCCTGCGTGAACTACTATCTGGAAAACAATATTTTAGACCACGTAAACGAGGTGGGCAAGGTATTCGGCGAGCTGCTTGAGGAGCAGAAGGCAAAGCACAGGTCAGTAGGCGACGTGCGCTATATCGGTCTGTTCGGAGCTGTGGAGCTTATGAAGGACAGGGAGAAGAAGATTCCGCTTGTGCCCTACGGCTACGACGAGAACGGAACTATGGCAAAGATACAGGGACTTCTCAAGGAGCGCGGCTTTGCAGCCTTCGGACGTGAGAACAACATCAACATTACCCCGCCCCTCATAATCACCGAGCAGGAGTTGAGGGAGGCGTTTGCTATCCTCGATGAGGTGCTGGATATTGTTGATAGAGACTTCCTATGATATGATCGTGAAAATGCTGTCGTTTTTCACTTCGGCGGCATTTGCGTTTTCCCCGCAGACGAGAACTGTCGGGGAAAATTTTTAAAAATCATTCCCTACTATCCCTATTGACAAACTGTGATTCGATTAATATAATTCTATTATAAGAAATACAGCAAGTTATAGAATAAATCTATAACAAGTCAGAAAGGAAGGTTTTAAATGAAAAAACCAAAGATCGAGCTTTATCTGTCGATCATCACGGTAGCAGCGATAATTATAGCCTGGTTTGTAGCTACCTCGTCCGGAAGTGTAGATCAGCTGTTTATCCCGTCGCCCAAAAGCGTGTGGGAAAGCTTCTTGACGATATGGCGTGACGGCTATAAGGGCAGCACATTGCTGCAGCACCTGGGAACAAGCATGAAAAGGCTTGTGATCGCATATCTGTTGTGCGTGGTAACAGCTGTACCTGCCGGACTGATCAGCGGCTATAACTCAAAGGTGAGGGCATTGATCGAACCGATAATCGAATTTTACCGTCCTCTGCCGCCTCTGGCCTACTACACGATACTTACCCTCTGGATGGGTATTGATGAGGAATCTAAGCTGGCACTGCTTTATCTGGCAGGCTTTGCACCGATCTACATTTCATGTGTGGCAGGCGTTATCCGCATAAAAGAGGACTACATAAACGGCGCGCTGACGTTGGGTGCAAACAAGCGGCAGATATTCTTCTACGTTATCTTCCCGGCAGCGCTCACGGATGTTTTCACTGGTCTTCGCACCGCGCTGGGCGTTGAGTATACCACCCTCGTTGCAGCAGAGATGGTTGCAGCTACCGCAGGCATAGGCTGGATGGTACTGGATGCAAGTAAGTACCTGCGCAGCGACATCGTGTTTATGGGCGTTATCATCATGGGTATAACAGGAATTCTTCTTGACAAGATCATTCAGCTTGTTGAGAAGCAGGTGATACACTGGAAGGGAAGAAACTGATTTAAGATCTACTACAGGAAAGTATGGAGGTAATCAATATGAAATTTACAAAGATCATAGCAGTGGCAGCGGCAGCAGTCCTTACACTTACGGCGTTTGCAGGCTGCGGAAATAAAAACGGCAGCTCAGAGTCAAAGTCTGACAAGTTGGTGATCGGAACTCTGGACCTCGTGAACGGCGACCTTATCGCACAGTATGAAAACTGGTACACTAATGAGCTCGGAGTTAAGGTGGAGATCATCAAATTCGATTCGGGCAAGGACATAAATTCCGCTCTCGCTTCCGGCAGCATTGACATCGGTCAGGAGGGCACAAGCCCTGCAGCTCTCGCGATATCTAACGGGATCGACATCGAGGTGATCTGGATAGGCGATATAATCGGCAGCGCAGAGACTCTTGTAGCAAAGAACGGCGCCGGCATTTCCTCTATCCAGGATCTGAAGGGAAAGAAGATCGCAACGCCCTTTGCTTCTACCGCTCACTATAGCTTGCTTAACGCGCTGAAGCTCGAGGGGATTGACGAGAGCGAGGTAACCTTGCTCGACATGGAGACTGATAAGATAAACGCAGCATGGCAGACCGGCGATATCGACGCAGCATATGTGTGGTATCCTGTACTGGGCGAGCTTTTAAAAGACGGTGTATCCATCACGGATTCCAAGCAGCTTGCCGACAAGGGCATCGTAACTGCTGATACCAATGTCGTAAGAAAGGCATATGCTGACGCGAATCCCGATGTTGTAACTAAATTTGTTGAGCTGCAGCTAAAGGCAAATGACATCATCAACAACGACAGTGACAAGGCAGCAGAGGAAATATCCAAGCAGCTGGAGATCAGCAAGGAGGATGCAGCGGACCAGATCACACAGTTTGATTATCTGAATGCGGATCAGCAGATAGAGCAGCTGGATAACGGCTTTGCAGGAACACTAAAGGATACCGCAGATTTTCTTGTGGAGCAGAAGTCCATCACCTCAGCTCCCGACCTGAAAGAATTTGAGAGCAGAGTGACAAGCGAGTTTGTCAAGAAAGCAGCTGCTAACTGATCGGAGGTGCGATATGGCAGACAACTGGAAGGAGAAGCTCTATGAGCCGGAGGGAGAGCTTATAAAGGTCGAGAACGTAAACTTCTCCGGGCCTGAGCCTCACATTGAGGGCGAGGAGCTTATCACTATAGACAGCGTTGATCTAAGCTATTCGGGAAAGACGGGGCCTATAAAGGCGCTCGAGAACATACACTTTAATATCTATCCCGGGGAATTTATCTGTGTGCTTGGGCCCTCGGGCTGCGGTAAGAGTACGCTGCTTAAAATAATTGCCGGCTTCATAAAGCCCACCGCAGGCTCAATTAAGCTGGACGGCGAGGAAATAAAGGGCACCGACTGGCACAGAGGAGTAGTGTTCCAGCACCCGCCGCTTTATGAATGGTACTCGGTACGCTCAAATGTAGCGTTCGGACCTAAGATGAGAAAAGTACCCAAGAATGAATACGAGCCGCTTGTGGACGAATATCTTGAGAAGGTGGGGCTTTCGGAATTTGCGAACAAGAAGATATATGAGCTTTCGGGCGGAATGAAGCAGCGTGTGTCTATAGCGAGAGCGCTGATAAACGATCCCGAGATACTGCTCATGGACGAACCGTTCGGAGCCCTCGATGCTCTCACCCGTGAGAGTGTTCAGGACTTGACGAGAAAAATCTGGTGGGATACAGGTAAGACGATATTCTTCATCACCCATGATGTTGAGGAAGCTCTTCTGCTAGCCTCAAGGGTGATAGTGCTTAGCCGTCATCCCGGCAGGGTAATAGAGGATATACCCGTTAATTTCTCGCGGCAGATCATTGAGGAAGAAGCTGACGACATCAAGTTCACGCCTGAATTCTATAAATATCGTGAAAAGCTTTTAAAGCTCATAAACGCACAGAGATAGCAGGAGGGTATGTTATGTCAAAGATATACGCAAGCACTTCCGAGCTTATAGGAAGCACACCGCTTGTCGAAGCGACAAATATCACCAGAAAAAAGGGATTGGAGGCAAGGCTGCTTTTAAAGCTCGAATATCTGAACCCGGCAGGCAGCGTCAAGGACAGGATAGCCAAGGCTATGATAGAGGACGCAGAGAGAAAGGGTAAGCTCAAGTCGGGCTCTGTCATAATCGAGCCTACCTCGGGCAATACAGGCATAGGGCTTGCGTCCATTGCCGCAGTAAAGGGCTATCGCATAATACTTACCATGCCGGAGACCATGAGCGTAGAGCGCAGGAATATCCTTAAAGCCTATGGCGCAGAGATCGTGTTGACACCCGGCTCTCAAGGTATGAAGGGAGCTATAGCCAAGGCTGAGGAATTGGCAGCTGAGATAGATAACAGCTTTATTCCCGCGCAGTTTGAGAATCCGGCAAATCCTGAGATACACCGTCTGACGACCGGCCCCGAGATATGGGCGGATACCGACGGAAATGTCGATATCTTCGTCGCAGGAGTAGGAACAGGCGGAACTATCAGCGGAGTTGGCGAGTATCTTAAAGAGAAGGATCCTTCTGTTAAGATCATAGCCGTTGAGCCGAAGGACTCACCGGTCCTTACCGAGGGGACAGCGGGCCCTCACAAGATACAGGGTATAGGCGCAGGCTTTGTACCTGAGACCCTCAACGAGAAGATATATGACGAAGTAATAACTGTATCCAATGACGATGCTTTCTCGGCGGGCAAGTTGGTGGCAAGGCATGAGGGCGTGCTGGTGGGAATATCCTCCGGAGCTGCCCTGCACGCAGGCCTGGAGGTTGCAAAGCGTTCCGAAAACAAGGGCAAGACCATTGTAGTGCTGCTGCCCGACAGCGGTGACAGATATTATTCCACTCCGCTGTTTGCAAAATAAGCGGCGCAGGCTTACACCTTCTATATAGATCAGCGTGGCTGTTTACGGCTGCGCTGATATTTTGCGTTATTGAAAAGGACGTGGATAAATGCTGAATGTGCCTAAAATATGCTGTGTAAGTATCAGCTTTCGTACTGCTGCAGCTGAGATCAGGGAGAAGTTGTCCTTCGGGCAGGAGGTCATAAAGGATATGCTGTGTGAGCTTAAAGAGCAGAGCATTCAGAGCGTGATACTCTGTACATGTAACCGCACCGAGGTGTATTTCTGCGGCAGTGAGCAGGCTGTCGTTCAGATGCTTTCGGAAAGAAGCGGTATTCAAGAAAAAGAGCTCTCAGAGCGGCTGAATATCTACGAGGACGAGCGTGCTCTGCGGCACCTGTTCAGAGTGGCAGGCGGCATGACCTCAATGGTGATAGGAGAGGACGAGATACTGGGGCAGACAAGGCAGGCGTATAATCTTGCAGCTGAATGCGGCTCGGTGGGGTATGAGCTCAACCGCTGCTTTCAGGACGCTCTCGCCTGCGGAAAGAAGATACGCTCCGAGACCTTTATCTCGCAGATACCGCTGTCCACTGCGACAATTGCGGCAAATGCTGCAGCGGGCTTTGCCGATGAGGTGAGGGTGCTGGTCATAGGAGCAAGCGGCAGCATCGGGTCGTCGGTGGTGAAGAATCTGCTGGGGCACAAAAATGTCACAGTCTCAGCGACCTCGAGACGGCACGGTGAAGACGTGCTGCTGAGCCGCCGCGTCAGGACGATCGATTTTGCCGACAGATACCGCGAGATAGCTGCAGCCGACTGCATTATCAGCGCTACATCAAGCCCCCACCGCACTGTAACGCTTAGCAGGCTTACTGAGAACAATATATCGGGCAGAAAGCTGTTTATTGACCTTGCCGTGCCTGCCGACATTGACCGATGTATCGGCGGCTTTGGAGAATTTGAGAGGATAGATATTGACGGCATCGGAGAGCTGGCAGAGAAGAACAGTCTCGCGCGGCAGGACAGCGCCAGAGCCGCCGCCGAGATAATTGATCGTGAGACCGACAGACTGAAAAAGGAGCTGCTGTTTCATTTCAACAGCGCTTTGTTCGGCGATATATGCCTACAGATGGAGAGCAGTCCGCAGAGCGTGATATACAAATTAAAGGGCTCGCTCGCAGCGGAGCAGTTTGAAGCGGTTCTGAAAGCATTCGGGGAGATGTGAGCATGGGCTATTTTCCATTTTTTATCGACATAAAGGATAAATCCTGCCTTATCGTGGGCGGAGGCAGGGTGGCGCTTCGCAAGGCGCAGAAGCTGCTGCCATATGAGCCGAGGATAACTGTTGTGGCATCCGAAATTTGCGATGAAATATCGATTCTGGGGGTCAGCATGGTAAAGAGAGCTTTCAGGGCAGATGACCTTGACGGCCGATTCATGTGCATTGCCGCGACAGAGGATAGCAGTGTTAACCACCGTATCTTTAAGCTGTGTACAGATCGCGGGATACTTGTAAACAGCGTGGACGATATCGAAAACTGCGGCTTTGTGTTTCCCTCACTGGTGAAAAGAGGAGATATTTCCATAGGGATAAGCACCTCGGGCAGCGCGCCGGCGTTCGCTAAGCATTTGCGAAGCAAAACGGAGAGTCTGCTGGATGAACACACTCTGGAGATCGCAGAGCTTATAAAAAGCGTAAGACCAAGGCTGAAAGCCGAGCTTGACAGCGAGCCTCAGAGGGCTAGGGCAGCTGACGAACTGATAAAGCTCTGCATATCGTCGGGGTCGCTTCCCAACGAGGACAGCATAAGCGTACTGCTTGAAAGGATTAGACATGAAGGATAGAATAAGGATAGGCACACGGGGCAGCAGGCTTGCTCTTGCGCAGACTGAGCTTGTAAAGGCCGCGCTTGCAGATAAATTCCCCGGCTTAGAATGCGAGACCGTGATAATAAAAACAAAGGGCGACAGGGTGCAGGATAAGCCGCTTTCGGCAATTGGCGGGGCAGGCGTGTTTGCCGGCGAGGTGGAGGCGTCACTTTTGTCGGGCGATATAGATATAGCCGTTCACAGCGCTAAGGATCTGCCGACCCTGCTTGCGGACGGACTTGAGGTGCGCTGTGTGCTCAAACGCGCCGACCCCCGTGATGTGATACTTTACAGAAAAGAGTTCAATGTCACCTCGGGGAGCCCACGCATAGGCACAGGCAGCATAAGGCGCAGAACGTTCTTTTCACGGTGTTTCCACGGGAGCGAGCCGAAGTTCTTCGATATCCGCGGCAACGTGGATACGAGGATAAAAAAGCTGCGCGAGGGTATGTACGACGGGATAATACTTGCGGCGGCAGGGCTTGAACGGCTGGGTCTGCTGCCCTTTGATGATGACGAGCTTGAATGTGAGCTGCTGCCGGTGAGGGATCTTCTCCCTGCGCCGTGTCAGGCGATAATAGCGGTCGAGAGCCGTATCGGAGAGTATTGTGATATTCTTGATGGGATAAACTACAGAGAATCATTTATCAGCTTCAACACCGAACGATATATACTTCGTATGCTTGGGGGTGACTGCTCAAAGCCTATAGGAGCGTATACCGAGGTCAGAGACGGAAGGATCCGTATACTTGTGAGCGTCGGCGGAGAGACGGTCGGAGCAGAGGGAGAAGCCATTGAATGGAAAAGGCTTGCGGAAGGACTGGTGAGAAAGCTGTGAGCGGAAGAGTATATCTTGTGGGAGCAGGCTGCGCTGGCAGGGAGCTGCTGACTGTGAGGGCACTGGAGCTTCTGCACAGCTGCGATACTGTAGTATATGACGCACTTATCGACCCCGAACTGCTGATTGAAGCTCCGCAGGCGGAGAAGCTGCCGGTGGGAAAGCGTGCAGGCCGTCACAGCGAGCCTCAGGAAAGCATAAATGCGCTGCTTGTAAAGAAAGCGCTTGAGGGCAAAACGGTGGTGCGCTTAAAGGGCGGAGACCCATTTGTTTTCGGGCGGGGCGGCGAGGAGGCTCTTGTTCTTGCGGAGCATGATATCCCATATGAGACGGTTCCCGGCATATCATCTGCAATAGCCGCAGCAGAGCTTGCGGGTATTCCCGTGACCCACAGAAATACTGCCCGCAGCTTTCATGTCATCACTGCCCATACCTCTGATGCAGAGCAAGACTTCGCAAAATTCGCGTCTCTTGACGGCACTCTGGTTTTCCTGATGGGACTTGCTCACATAGCCGAGCTGGCAAAAGCACTTGTCTCGGGCGGAATGTCGGCGGATACGCCAGCGGCGGTGGTATCAAGGGCGGGGAGATCCGACATGAGGACGGTGAGGGGAAACCTGTCCGATATAGCAGTAAAATGCTCGTCCGCTGCGGTGGAGGCACCGGCTGTCATCATTGTCGGACAGACGGCAGCCCTCGAGCTTTTGTACAGAGATCAGCTTCCGCTTTCGGGAGTGAGCGTCTCGGTATCCGGCAGCGAACGATTTCTTGCCAGGTTGTCCGACAAGCTGAGCTCGCAGGGGGCGGCAGTCAGAACGGCTGTAAGGCTCTCTGCAAGAACTATAGAGGGAAAGCGCATCGACAGCCTTCTGAAAAATATCGGAGAGTATTCGTGGCTCGCATTTACGAGCGTGAACGGTGTGGAGATATTCTTTGAAAAGGCGGCAGAAGCGGAGCTGGACTTGCGTTCGCTGTACGGAGTGAAGCTCGCCGCAGTCGGTAAGGAGACGGCGAAGGCTCTGCGCGCTCACGGTCTTATCCCTGAGCTTACGGCAGGCGGCAGCAGCGATTCTCTCGGAAAATTGCTTGCGCAAGAGGTGACTGCGGAGGAACGGGTGATGCTTCTACGTGCAAGCAACGGTACTACGGAGATTACAGAGCAGCTCTCATCGGCTGGCATCGGCTTTGACGATGTGGCCATATATGACACAGCTGTCAGGTTTGTCGGGAGTGCCGACGGCTGTGAGTACATAGTGTTTTCAAGCCCCTCGGGAGTAGAATGCTATTTTAACAATGCTGAGCTAAGCCGAAACACTGCGGCAGTTTGTATAGGAGATGTGACCGCCGAAGCATTCCGCAGGCGTTCGGATAACAGGTATATCACAGCTAAGGAATGCTCCGCCGAGGGGATAGTAAATGCAATACTGGAGGACTTGAAATGAAAAGATTCAGAAGGCTGAGGGGGAGCGAGGAGCTTCGCCGGCTTGTGAGGGAGACCCAAATATATAAGTCATCGCTGATATACCCGATATTTGTCGAGGAGGGCGAGGATATAAAAAAGCCTGTAGACTCGATGCCGGGGGTGTTCAGATATTCCCCCGACAGGCTCTCGGAGCTGCTTGACGAGGTGTCGGCGTCAAAGATATCGGGCGTGCTTGTTTTTGGCATACCCGCACACAAGGACGCGCTGGGCAGCTCGGCATACGATGATAACGGCGTGACGCAGCAGGCGATAAGTTTTATAAAGAACAATTATCCTAAGCTCCTTGTCATTGCCGATGTGTGCCTTTGTGAATACACCGACCACGGTCACTGCGGAGTGGTGCATGAGGGCAGGATAGTAAACGACGAAACGCTGCCGCTGCTTGCAAAAACGGCTGTGAGCTTTGCGAGGGCAGGCGCCGACATCATCGCCCCCTCAGACATGATGGACGGGCGTGTGGCGGCTATCAGGGAAGCGCTTGACAGCGAGGGCTTTTCCGACACTCCGATCATGTCGTACAGTGCAAAATATGCGTCGGGGTATTATTCACCGTTTCGTGACGCTGCCGATTCTGCGCCCTGCTTTGGCGACAGGCGCACATACCAGATGGACCCTGCAAACGGCAAAGAGGCGCTGAGAGAGATTGCTGACGACATCTCAGAGGGTGCAGATATCGTCATGGTAAAGCCGGCCCTTGCGTATCTTGATATTATCCATGCTGCAAGGGAGCGCTTTGACCTGCCGATAGCAGCGTACAATGTAAGCGGAGAATATTCGATGGTAAAGGCTGCGGCACAGGCAGGCTGGATAGACGAGCGGCGGATAGTGCTTGAAAATATCACTGCGATAAAGCGCGCCGGTGCTGATATCATCATCACATACCATGCGCTTGATGTAGTAAAGTGGCTGGAGGGATAATAATGGATATCAGGAACAGCGAGCGGCTTTATGAGCGTGCTAAAAAGCTGATGCCAGGCGGTGTGAACAGCCCTGTGCGAGCCTGCAAAAACGTGGGCTGCACTCCGCTTTTTATCGATCATGCAAAGGGAAGCCGCATCTATGATGCGGACGGGAACGAGTTCATAGACTATGTCTGCTCATGGGGTCCCAACATTTTGGGTCATGCGGACGAGGACATAATTTCTGCGGTTCAGACTGCCTGCGGTAAGGGGCTCACATACGGAGCCTGCCACGAGGGCGAGGTGGAGCTTGCCGAACGTATAAAGAGAAATATCCCTTCGATAGAGCTTGTGCGGCTGGTAAGTTCGGGGACAGAAGCGGTAATGAGCGCCGTTCGTGCAGCGAGGGGATTCACCGGCCGTGACAGGATCGTGAAGTTTGAGGGCTGTTATCACGGACATTCTGACGGCCTTTTAGTCAGGGGCGGCTCGGGTCTGCTCACGGCAGGTGTTCCTGACAGCGCAGGCGTTCCCAAGGCATTCACAGACCTCACACTTGTGGCTAGGTACAATGATGCGGCTTCGGTGTCGGCACTGTTTGAGAGCTTTGGCGAGGAGATAGCGGCTGTGGTGGTGGAGCCCTGCGCCGCAAACATGGGAGTGGTGCCGCCTGTCGAGGGCTTTCTTGAAGCACTGAGGGAGATCACGCTGAGATACGGAGCACTGCTTATCTTTGACGAGGTGATAACAGGCTTCAGACTGGGGCTTGGCGGAGCGCAGGAAAAGTACGGAGTAACACCTGACCTTACCGCGCTGGGTAAGATAGTCGGCGGAGGAATGCCGCTTGCTGCCTACGGCGGAAGAACGAACATCATGGAGTGTATCGCACCTGTGGGCTCGGTGTATCAGGCAGGAACGCTTTCTGGAAACCCCGTGGCTGTGGCTGCGGGAAACGCCCAGCTTAAAAAATTAGAGGAACAGCCGCAGATATATTCAGAGCTTGACCGCAAGTGCGCAGCTATTGAGAGAGCGTTCAGAGAAAGCGGCGCAAACGTCAACCGTGAGGGCTCGCTGCTGACAGTCTTCTTCACCGATATGGCGGTGACGGATTATGACAGCGCAAAGACCTGCGATATCGCCGCCTACGCAGAGCATTACCGCAGGCTGCTTAGTGAGGGGATATATGCGGCACCCTCTCAGTTTGAGGCTATGTTCGTGAGTGCCGTCCATTCCGATGAGGACATAGAGCGCACCTGCGAGGTGATAAAACAAACGGCGAAAAAATTCTGAAAATATTCCTGTGTCGGGGCTTGAAACTCGATTGACTAGACTGAAACAGAATGATATAATTTTTATTGAAAAGAGGGGTGTCGTAATGGGATTTAACACAAGACTGCTGCATGAGGGAGCGGCTATCGACAAAGGCACAGGTGCTACGGTCACACCGGTATATCAGGTGAGCGCCTTTGCACACGGCTCAGCGGAGCAGCTTGAAGCGGTGTTTTCAAACAAAGCTCCCGGCTTTGCATATACCCGTATCGGCAATCCCACCGTGTCTCAGTTCGAGCAGAGAATGAATGCGCTTGAGGGCGGGATAGGCGCTGTTGCCTGTTCTTCGGGAATGGCGGCGGTCACTCTTTCGCTTCTCAATATACTATCGGCGGGAGATGAGCTGATAGCCAGCAGTGCGCTGTTCGGCGGCACGATAGACTTGTTCGGAGATCTTGAGGCTCTGGGCATCAAGGTGCGCTTTGCCGAGCATATCACCCCTGATGAGCTTGCACCGCTCATCACCGACAAGACCAAGGCTGTCTTTACCGAGCTTATCGGCAATCCGAGACTTGATGTTGTGGACTTAAAAACAGTCTCGGTATTTCTTCATGACCGTAAAACTCCTATTCCTTTTATCGTTGACAGCACAACGGCGACGCCGTATCTTGTGCGCTCTTTTGAGCAAGGTGCAGACATTGTTGTTCACTCTACCAGCAAATATATAAACGGCGGCGGAAATTCTATAAGCGGCGTTATCATAGACAGCGGAAATTTCAATTGGGATACATTGCGTTATCCTGCTTTTGAAAAATACAGGCGCTTCGGGAAATTTGCGTATCTTGCAAAGCTGAGAAACGGCATATGGCGTAATATCGGCGCTTGTCTGTCTCCTCAGAATGCGTTTATGAATATAGTAGGCATGGAGACGCTGGGGCTTAGAATGGAGAGGCTTTGTGAAAATGCTCTTGCGCTGGCGAAATTTTTTGAGAGCAGGGATGATATTGAGGTCAACTACCCCGCGCTTGAAGGTTCTGCGTATCATGAGCTTTCAGAGCGCCTGCTTGGCGGCAGAGGCGGCGCTATCCTCACGATAAGAGCAGGCAGCAGAGAGCGCGCCTTTAAGCTCATTAATTCACTGAAATATGCGCTGATCGCCACTAACATCGGAGACGTAAGAACACTTGTTATCCACCCTGCCAGCACCATCTATCTTCACTCCACCGAGGAGCAGATGCACAGCGCAGGTGTGTATGAAGACAGCATTCGCATAAGCATTGGAATAGAGGACATTGGCGACCTGATAGAGGACTTTTCTCAGGCGCTTGACAGATCGGAGGAATAGACATGGCAGTTGATTACGCAGCTCTGAAAAAGGGTGGCTTCATGCGGCAGAAGCAGAAGAACAACTTCTCACTCAGGCTTCGCGTTGTGGGAGGAAACGTCACGGCAAAGCAGATAGCTAAGGTTGCGGAGGTTGCGCAAAAATACGGAGAAGGTTATGTTCATCTTACCTCACGGCAAAGCATCGAGATACCCTTCATAAAGCTTGACGACATCGACGAAGTCAAGGCGGCTCTTGCAGAGGGCGGCGTTGAGCCGGGAGTCTGCGGACCGAGAGTGCGCACAGTCACTGCCTGTCAGGGCAGTGAGATATGCCCCAGCGGATGCATAGATACTTACGCAATAGCTAAAGAGCTTGATGAGCGCTATTATGCGAGAGAGCTGCCGCACAAGTTCAAGTTCGGTATCACAGGATGTCAGAACAACTGTCTGAAAGCCGAGGAAAACGATCTGGGTATAAAGGGCGGTATAAAGGTGGCGTGGAGAGAAAGCGACTGTATCCACTGCGGAGTCTGTCTTAAAGCCTGCCGCACCAAGGCGCTTACAGAGCAGGATGGAAAAATCGTTCTTGAACCTGAAAAGTGCAACTTCTGCGGAAGGTGTGTAAAGTCATGTCCGACGGAGAGCTGGGACTGCACTCACGGATATATTGTCAGCTTTGGCGGTATCTTCGGCAATCAGATAAGCAAGGGTGAGGCAATAATACCGTTTATCGAGGATCATGACAAGCTGATGGCTGTATGCGATGCGGCAATAGGCTTTTTTAAGGACAATGCGAACCCGAGCGAGCGTTTCAAATTTACCATAGACCGCGTTGGCTATGAGCAGTTTGAAAAGGCGATAAAGAACGCATACTATGGCGAGAAAGAAGGAGAGTAAGAGAATGGCTGAATTCAATATCGACGAAAGAGTAGACATAACCGATGTGGTCTGCCCGACTACCTTTGTTAAAGCAAAGGTGGCACTGGAGGAGCTTGACGACGGACAGGTGCTTTCTATCAGAATGAACGACGGCGAGCCTGTGCAGAACGTTCCGAGAAGTATAAAGGAAGAGGGTCATCAGATCTTAAAGCTCAACGAGAATGACGACGGTACCTATGAGCTGATCGTCAGAAAGGTGGGCGACTGATATGCCGCAGAGAGTGAACGCCGAACAGTTTGCCGAAGCTCTTGGTGCTCCTGTGCTGGTAGCGGATTTTTACAGCGACAGCTGTGTGCCCTGCAAGCATTTGTCACCGGTGATAGCAGAGCTTGAGGAAAAGCTTCCTGAGGTCAGGTTCGTCAAGATCAATATCGCTTATGAGAAGGAGCTGACTGAAAAGTATGATGTTATGTCTGCCCCTACTCTGATACTGTTTAAGAATGGTGTTGAAGCAGACAGACGTACAGGCTTTGCGCCGGCAGGCGAGATCGAAGAATTTATAACAAAGTGAGGTAATAGCATGATAATTACAGTTGCAGGAGAAAATAAGGAATATGAGAGCGGGATTACCGTTAAAAAGCTTATCGAGCTGGAAAACGTGGAAACTCCCGAGTATGTGACAGTGTCGCTCAACGATGAATTTATTGACGGCGGTGAGTTTGAGAGCACAGAGATCAAAAATGGTGACAGAATTGAATTTCTCTACTTCATGGGAGGAGGACGCTGATGGCATTTACTAACGAACAGCTCGAGCGCTATTCAAGGCATATCATTCTCAAAGAGGTAGGCGTCAAGGGGCAGAAAAAGCTGCTGGCTTCTAAGGTGCTGATAATCGGTGCAGGCGGACTTGGCGCTCCAGCGGCTATGTATTTGGCGGCTGCGGGCGTAGGTACTATCGGCATCGCAGACGCGGACGAGGTGGATCTTTCCAATCTTCAGAGGCAGATAATCCACGCTACGAAGGACGTGGGCAAGGCAAAGGTAAAAAGCGCCGAGGAGACGATAAATGAGCTCAATCCTGATGTAAAGGTCAATACCTACCGTGTTTTTGTTGACAGCTCCAATATCGCAGATCTCATTAAGGATTATGATTTCATAATCGACGGAACAGACAACTTTCCGGCAAAGTTCCTGATAAACGATGCCTGCGTAATGGCAAATAAGCCGTTCTCTCATGCGGGAATAATTCGCTTTAAGGGTCAGCTGATGACCTACGTTCCCGGCAAGGGTCCATGCTACCGCTGTGTGTTCAAGGATCCGCCGCCGAAGGACGCAGTCCCTACTTGCAAGCAGGCCGGCGTTATAGGCGCTATGGGCGGAGTTATCGGTTCTTTGCAGGCGATGGAGGCTGTGAAGTATATAGTAGGTCAGGGCGAGCTCCTTACCGGAAGTCTTCTTACCTTTGATGCACTCACTATGCAGTGGCGCAAAATACGGCTTCCAAGAGTGGTAAAGGACTGTCCCGTATGCGGCGAGCACCCAACTATCACAACACTTATCGACTATGAGCTGACGGAGTGTGAGGGCATATGATAACGATAAAGAGGTCTGACGTTGACAAAATGATCGCCCATGCAAAGGGCTGCCTGCCCGAGGAAGCCTGCGGACTGATAGGCGGCACCAAAGATGGAGCTGACAAGCACATTGAGGCGGTTTATCTCCTTGAAAACACAGATCATTCCAATGAGCACTTCACACTCGACCCTAAGGAGCAGCTCGCTGCCATAAAGGATATGCGCAGCAAGGGGCTGGTGCCGCTGGGCAACTGGCACTCTCATCCCGAAAGTCCCTCACGTCCCTCAGAGGAGGACAAACGTCTCAGCTATGACAGCACCGCAAGTTATATGATACTTTCGCTTATGGACGCGCAAAAGCCTGATCTTAATAGCTTTCATGTTGAGAACAGGCGTGACGTCACCAAGGAAGAGCTTGTGGTGATATAGTTAAAGCTTATTTGTAACATAATGTGTCTATACTAAAGCTGTATGTTCAGTTGTTATTACCGAACGTGCAGCTTTGTTGTGTTGGGTAAGCTTTTAAAAGCCCGTAGGTATTGTCTGCGGGCTTTGGTGTTATTTGGCGGACAAATTTAGTTCTATATTTTAACATTTGTATTTGTTTGTCTTCGTTAACAAAAGTCAAGCTCTGAAATTGTATAAAACGATGAAAATTAAGCATTATTTTTTAATAATTATGTATATGCTTGACTAAACTCAAAACATATTGTATTATATTTATAGTAATTAGTTAATGTAAAATAGCAAAATATTTTGTAGAGTTATGAAAGCAGGCGGCTTGGGGAAGCGCTTGATATGACGAAAGAGGGAAAGACTTATGAAAGGAAAGAACAGCAAGGGTTTTACGCTGGTAGAGCTGGTAGTTGTCATAGCTATAATCGGAATTATTGCAGCTATTCTTGTGCCGACACTGATGAACTATGTAAAGAAGGCAGGAGCAAAGGCAGATGTTGCAAGCGCAAAGCAGTTGTATAATACAGCCACGCAGCTGCTGATGGAGGATGAAGATGCCAAAACTTCATTCTACAAGTACAATACTACAGTATTTCATGTTGACACAGAGTCTATAGGAGGAAGCGATAGTTATGATCTGGTGGTGGTCTGCAAGTTAAATGGCGCTGCGAATACCAGAAGAAAAGAAAATGATTCGGTCGGTTGGCATAAAGGTAATAATGAATCTCAGGAATTTTGCGATGCTTTGAATGCTGCAGGGGGATTTGTAGAACAGACAAAGGCACGTTCGATGAAGCATCGAAATCATCCTGATGGTGTTAAGACTGATCTTTGGCTGCTTTGTTACCGTTCTGATGATAAGGATCGTATCGAGATATGGGCAGGTAATTCTCACGGAACTTTTGAGAGTGACCCGAAGTACAGAGTTTATCCAAGCCCCGAAAAGGAATACACTAATCCATAATTATTGCAGTTTTGAAAGAGCGCTTCGGCGCTCTTTTTTGTATGCTATGTGCCGTTGACACGTTGAGGTTGGTTGTGGTATAATCATTATATTACCGATAAGAACGGAGGAAACGCTTATGAAACAGATACTTGTAGTTGTGGATATGCAGAATGATTTTATTGACGGCTCCCTCGGAACGGCTGAGGCTCAGGATATAGTGGGATCGGCTGCTGAAAAGATAAGAGGGTTTGACGGCGATATTTTTGTGACATACGATACGCACTTTGAAAACTATCTCGAAACGGCTGAGGGCAAAAAGCTGCCTGTGGAGCACTGCATCAAGGGCACTGACGGCTGGAGGCTGAATGATGCGATAGCGGCTGCGCTGCAAGGAAAGAATTATACAGCTGTTGAGAAGAATACTTTCGGAAGCGTTGAGCTGCCGCAGCTTATAAAAGAGGCGGCAGGTGAAGAGGATATATCTGTTGAGCTGATAGGGTTGTGTACGGATATTTGTGTTGTATCAAATGCGCTTGTTATCAAGGCTAATCTTCCTGAAGTGCCGATAAGCGTTGATGCAGGCTGCTGTGCGGGTGTTACGCCTGCGGCACACGAGGCTGCACTTGAAACTATGAGAAGCTGTCAGATAGATATAAAGTAGGAGGGTATTAAATGTTTGATGCAAAAAAGGTAAAGGACGAATGCGTTCAGTGGATAAGAGATTTCTTTGAGGAGAACGGGAAGGGCTGCAACGCTGTTGTAGGTATTTCGGGCGGAAAGGACAGCTCGATAGTTGCGGCGCTTTGCGTTGAGGCACTTGGCAAGGACAGAGTGATAGGAGTGCTAATGCCGTGCGGAGAGCAGGCAGATATCGACATGGCTAAGCTGCTGGTAGAGCACCTGGGGATAAAGCACTATATCATAAATATAAAGGATGCTGTTGACGGCATTACAAATGCGGTGCCGTTTGAGCTTTCAAAGCAGAGCAGAACTAATCTGCCTGCAAGGATAAGAATGTCAACGCTTTATGCGGTGTCTCAGAGCCATAACGGGCGTGTTGCGAACACCTGCAATCTTTCTGAGGACTGGGTAGGGTATTCAACTCGGTACGGTGATGCGGCAGGAGATTTCAGTCCGTGCTCACATATAACGGTGCAGGAGATGAAGGAGATCGGCAGGCTTATAGGGCTGCCTGATGTGCTGGTGGACAAGCCGCCTATTGACGGGCTTTCCGGGCTGACTGATGAGGATAATCTGGGATTTACCTACGCTGAGCTTGACCGCTATATCAGGACGGGAGAGATAGAGGATCAGGAAAAGAAGGCACGTATCGACCGACTGCACAAGCTCAATCTTTTCAAGCTGGAAATGATGCCGTCGTTCGATTCGGGGATAGAGACGGCGATATAAGATATGTCATCTGGAGGTAAAAATGAAACTTGATCCTATAGTTGTATCGCTTCTCGATACGGACCTGTATAAATTCAATATGAATCAGGTCATCTTTCACAAACACACCGACCTTTGCGGTGAATACTACTTCAAGTGCCGCGATGAGGACGTCGTTTTCACCGAGGAAATGGCAGAGGAAATAAACGCGCAGATAGATCATCTGTGCTCTTTGAGATTTACTCACAAGGAGCTTGACTACCTGCGCTCTATAAGGTTCATTAAGAACGACTATGTTGAGTTTCTTCGTTTGTGGCACCCTATAAGGGAATATGTGAAGGTGACGCGCTCAGCTGAGGGAGAGCTGTCGGTGGTGGTAAACGGGCCGCTGTTCTCGGCAATGCAGTTTGAGATATACCTGCTGGAGATAGTAAACGAGGTATATTTCAGAATGAAGTATGATTACGAGACTCTGAAAAAGTCCGCAGAGGAAAAGCTGAACGAAAAGATCAAGGCTTTGAATAACGGAACATACACGTTCTCGTTTGCGGAGTTCGGGTGCAGAAGAAGGCTCTCACGCGAATGGGAGGACGTAGTCGTTCGCAGGCTGGCGCAGGAGACCAAGGCGTGTGTGGGAACGTCAAACGTGTATCTGGCGATGAAATATGACCTCACGCCGATAGGCACCTATGCTCACGAGTTCGTGCAGATGTATCAGGGTATCGACTCTATCCCTCTGGCATATACGAACTACTACGCTATGAAGGATTGGTACAACGAGTATGACGGTGATAACGGAACAGCTCTGACGGACACTGTAACTACAGACCTTTTCCTGCTTGATTTTAACCGTTCTATGGTGAATAACTACACGGGCGTCCGCCACGACAGCGGAGACCCATATGAGTGGGGCGAGAAGCTCATAGCGCACTATAAAAAATACGGCGTTGACCCGAAGACAAAGCTCCTGCTATTCAGTGACAGCCTTGACTTTGACCGTGCACAGGAGCTTTACGACCATTTCAAGGACAAGACCAAGGTGTCATTCGGAATAGGAACGTTCTGCTCGAACGATACCTGTGAGAAGGCACTGAACATCGTGATAAAGCTGCAATATGTAAACGGAAGACCTGTAGCAAAATTATCGGACGATGTCGGTAAAGCAATGTGTAAAGATCCCGAGTATCTTGAATATCTGAAGCGTTCGGTAGCTTTCAGGCTTGAAAGAGAAAAGAACAAATAATCACTGCACTTTGGCGCCGCTGAAATAGTATTCCAGTATCTCACGGTGAGAGCTGCCGTTCTTAGCCATTTCGTTAGCGCCGTAAAGGCTGAGGCCTACAAGATGCCCGAGCCCTTTTACGGTGAATACGGCTTTGCCCTCAGAGAACTTTACTGTTACACAGGGAGAGCTCAGATCCAGCGCACGGCAGAGCTCTCCGCTGCCTACATCTTCACCGCAGACTTTTGCTTTCGTAATGATGCCGTTTTTGTCATTTTCAAGCTCTAAAAATGCTTTGCTGTCGTCAAAAGCGATATTGGGAAAGGCTTTTATGAGCTTTTGTTTCATCTCATCAATGTGGAGCGTAAGCTTTGTCTCATAGTCATGGCTGTTAGCATCAGCTTCGCTTTTTACGCTTACAAGGTACGGTATGTCTTCGCCCCATGCGTCTTTTGCCGAGCGTGTGACTCCGCAGGAAACTGCGTGATAGGCAGGGAGGACAGGCTCGCCTTTATATGTGAGGAGCTCGCCCTCGGTCTGTAGAGTGAGTGTATAGAGTTTTTCGTACACAGCGGTGTAGTCGCTGCCGAAATATTTTTTTGCCTGCTTTTCGGTAAAGAAGGTTTGGTATTTTGACCTGTCATTGCTCAGCAGGGCGCCTTTAAGTTCTTTTGTCGGAGAGCTATCCTCGGTAAAGCTTCTTCTTGCGAGATAGGTGCGTATAAGCACTGCCTGAGCTTTTATAGCTTCGTCTTCATAGCCTGAAGGTATCTGAGCCATAAGGGAAAGGACGATAAAGCTTGTCTGTTCGTATTCGGTGATCTTTTTGGTTTGCTCGTCAAGTACCTTTATGTATACTTCTTCGGAGGGCTTGAGATCGGCCTTTACCGACTGTGCAGCATTGGTTTTGCCGCTAAGAAATACGATAGCAGGTATAAGTGCCGCAAACACAGTGAAAACGATAGATATTTTTATAATGTCCTTCATCTGACTGCCCCCTTTGGTATTATTATATATCTTAGGCAGGGCGAATTATGGAGAATAAGCTGTAGAGATCAGATGCTTTACAATTGAGAGATACTGTGCTATAATACAATTGCAACAAAGATATTGCAACGAAAGGTCAGGTGATCTGTATGAAAAGATTGAGAAGGGCAGCTGCGTTTATGTGTGCGGCGGCTGTGCTGGCAGCTTCGGGCTGCGGTGAGGATACAGCTTCCTCTGCAGGGGGAAAGAAGACAGAAAGCAAAACACAGACCGAAAAAATAACAGAGACCTGTATTATAGCGGACAAGAATTTTGAGACCTATGTTTCAAATACATATCTGGCGACAGGAAATAATTATATACTGAAAAGTGTTGACAACACTGCATTCAGGGCTTATATCCCGCTTGAAGAATACGGTGAGCTTGAATACTCGTTTTATTTTTCAAACTCAGTAGATTCGACCTATGACGACGGTTCAAGAGCGTATGTCGGTCAGGCAGGAGGAGCTTACACTATAAGCTCAGCTTATGTTTATGACGGAGGCACAAGCCCTGATGACGAGATCGGAGAGAAGATACCTGTTACTTTTTCGGGCAGTGAAGGCAAGGCGGTAGCTTCGAGCGAGACCTTCTGGAGCGATCCTGTTACGATAGATATCCCCGAAGGGCATTACCTTGTATGGGAGTGGACTTTGACAGGTGAGGATATACCGTGCATAAAAATGTCTAATCTTACATCATCGGCTAAGAACGAATACCCCGATGACCCTGATGAGGACTTTGTTTATACTGATGAGGTACCGCTGCCTGTTTACGTCGGAGCTAAGAGAGATGTCAAGGGCAGGGTAACTGCGATAGGAGATTCGATAACGCAGGGCTGTATGACTGATTATATGACGTTTGAATTCTGGGCTGCAAGGATAGCTAAGGAGCTGGGTCCGGATCATGCGTTTTATAATGCAGGGCTTGGCTGGGCAAGAGCGAGCGACTGCGCTGCGAACAATAACTGGCTGGGCAGAGCGCTCAACTGTGACTATGCGATAGTTGCTTTCGGCACGAATGATATAGGCTCGGGCGCTTACGGCGCTGAGACGGGAGACAATGCGGACGACATCAACGGTAACATAAAGGCGATACTGGAGCAGTTTGAGGGTGTTGGTGCAAAGACTATCCTGTTCAATTCGCCGCCGCAGGACTATACGGGTGCGCTTGAGGATACCCGTGTTACTCTTAACGAGCTTGAAAAGACCACAGCAGAAAGTGTGGGCGCTGAGTATTTTGACTTTGCTGCCTGCCTGTCTACGGAGGATGACCCATCGGTGGCTGTTTACGGAGGACACCCGAATGCAGAGGGCGGTGCTGTTGTGTGTGAAAAATTTATGGAGCAGTTCGCAGGTATGTTTGATAAATAGGACTTGCAATAAATAAGGCAGCTTTTCTCCAAAAGGAGATCGGCTGCCTTTTATTATTGTTTTGTTTTAAAATCAGCGTTCGCTGAGGGGGACATACTTTTTGCTGCCTGCAACTGCCTTGTATGCAGGTCTGATTATCCTCTTGCCTGTTACAAGCTCCTCAAACCTGTGTGCACACCAGCCTGCCATTCTTGAAACTGCAAACATAGGTGTGAACAGATCGTCGGGTATGCCGAGCATTCTGTAAACAAAGCCGGAATACATATCAACATTTGCGCACATTACCTTATCGTTGCCCTTTATTTCGGCAAACAGCTCAGGGGTCAGCCTCTCGATAGCGTCAAGAAGTCTGAACTCTTTTTCAAATTCTGTTCCTTTTGCAAGCCTGAGTGCGTTCTCTTTAAGTATCTCGCATCTTGGGTCTGAAAGGGTATAAACTGCGTGACCCATGCCGTAAACAAGACCTGAACCGTCAAACGCTTCTTTTCTGAGTATCTTGGCGAGAAAGTCTGCTATCTCGCCGTCGTCCTCCCAGTTGTGAACGTGCTCTTTGATGCATTCGTGCATGGCGGAGACTTTTTTATTTGCACCGCCGTGGCGTGTACCCTTTAAAGCACTTACTGCTGCGGAATACGCAGAATATGAATCTGTGCCCGAAGATGTGAGAACTCTGCACGCAAAGGTGGAGTTGTTACCGCCGCCGTGCTCTGCATGGAGAAGCATTATGATGTCAAGAAGCTTTGCCTCTTCATCAGTGAACTTTCTGTCGGGTCTGAGGGCGGAGAGTATCATCTCAGCGGTAGACTGACCCTGTACCAGCGGATGCAGGAACATACTTGCTCCGTCAAATGAACGTCTCTTTACCTGATATGCCGATACCATTATGTTTGGCATTTTGGATATTATTGAGATAGCCGTTGCCATTTCATATTCAGGTGAACGGTTCTCGGGATCGTCGTCATAAGAATAAAGTGCAAGGATAGATCTTGCGATCTTGTTCATAATGTCTTTAGAGGGGGCTTTAAGTATCATATCCTCGAAGAAATCTCCGGGGAGAGCTCTGCTCTCGGCAAGCATTGCCTGGAAAGCAGCAAGCTCGTCCTTGTTCGGCAGGTCTCCCATAAGAAGAAGATAAACTATCTCCTCATAAGCAAAGCGGTTCTCTTTTACCGCGTTGTCAACAAGGTCTCTGATGTTGTAGCCTCTGTATATCAGCTGGCCGCGTATAGGCGCCTTAACGCCCTCGTCCACAACGTAACCGTGAACATTACAAATGTTAGTAAGGCCTGCCATAACGCCTGTGCCGTCGGCGTTTCTGAGACCTCTTTTAACTATATATTTATCATAGAGCTTTGGATCTATCGTGTTGTTTTCTATAAAGCGCTTATAAAGCAGCGACCTTGCATTCCGATTTGCCATAGTCTCTCCTCACTTTCCGCACCGGTAGGTGCCTCTCTTTTGACCTCGAATAATGATTATCTATTATATCATAATTTTTCTTAATTGTCAAACTTACTGTTAGCACAAAAAAGCTCCGTCTCAGCGGAGCTTTTAATACTATTTCCAAAGTAGCGTTACGCCCTTCAAATGTGCTTTCATTTTAAGAAGATCGACCGCGTTGATCGTGCCGTTGCCGTCAATGTCAGCACAAGTGAAGTCGTCGCCCTTTAAAAGCTTGACTTTTTTGATATGGCTCTTGACCTGGAGCAGGTCGCTGGCATCTATCTTGCCGTTGTTGTTAATGTCGCCTTTTTTGCGGGTGTCCTTTTTTAGCGCAATGGATGTAAAGCCGTTATCTTTCGCATAGGTCTCAGCAGCTGTGCCTTTATAGCCGTAAATTGTGAAGCTGTCAACTTTTAAATAAGCACCTGTATCACTGTCGAAATAATATCCAAATGCACGATAACCAATACTCGTAACGCTGTCCGGTATTGTTACGCTTGTAAGGCTTGTACAGTCATTAAACGCATACCCACCAATGCTTGTAACACTGTTTGGTATCGTTACGCTTGTAAGGCTTGTGCAGTCGTAAAATGCAGCATAACCAATACTTTTAACGCTGTTTGGTATCGTTACGCTTGTAAGGCCTGTGCAGTTTTGAAATGCCCATTCGCCAATGCTTGTAACGCTGTCCGGTATTGTTACGCTTGTAAGGCTTGCGCAGTATGCAAATGAATAGTCACCAATGCTTGTAACGCTGTTCGGTATCGTTACGCTTGTAAGGCTTGTGCAGTCATAAAATGCACCATCACCAATGCTTGTAACGCTTTTTGGTATTGTTACGCTTGTAAGGCTTGTACAACCGATAAACGCATATCCTCCAATGCTTGTAACGCTGTTTGGTATCGTTACGCTTGTGAGGCTTTTGCAGGAATGAAACGCACCCTCACCAATGCTTGTAACGCTGTTTGGTATCGTTACGCTTGTAAGACTTGAACAGTTAGAAAACGCCCTGTATCCAATGCTTGTAACGCTGTTTGGTATCGTTACGCTCGTAAGACTTGAACAGTTAGAAAACGCTAATTCACCAATGCTTGTAACTTTCTTCCCATTGATCGCCCCGGGAATAGTCACCTTGTTACCTTCGCCGTTATATTTGGTTATCTCAACCGAGCCATTCTCTAATATCTCATATTCATAATTACCATAAGTTTCGGCGCTGGCTGTGATAGTGCTGCCAAACTTAGCAAACCCCTCAGGCAGAGCAGCCGCCGAACCGAATACCAGAACCAGTGCGCAGATCGCGCTAAAAATCTTTTTGTTCATATAAAACATCCTTTCAAATCTTCTCGTTTTTACATATTATAGCACAGATTCCAAGAATTGTAAAGAGGGATTTTTTGCTATTTTCAATAGCAAAACTACACCCCTCCCCTTTGGGGAGGGCAAACGGTTGAGCAGTATACAGCTGCTTATGTGGGGTGGAGGCGCCCAGCCGTGCGGCAAGCACTTGACAGTTGCAGGTCTTACCCTTCGGGCAGATTTGTAGCTACTAATCCGTACATAGAGTAGCGTGTCTGCCCGTCCGGCAGGACCGTGCGGCGAGCACTTGACATTTTCGGGCATTTGTTTTACAATGTGTATGTATGAAATTTTGTTTGGAGAATAGCTATGAGTGTAAAAAATACTTTGACTATATGGTTCGGTAAGTTTATGGTGAAATGCCTCAGACTTATCGGCAGAGATGCGGGCAATGCCCCTGGGCTGGTGTTGTGGACGCTCAATAAGGACTGCCTTAAAGCGTTCAAGGTGGAATGTCCTATCATCGCTGTGACAGGTACTAACGGAAAGACCTCGGTCACCAATTATCTTAGCCACATTTTTGCATCGGGCAAGGGCAAGATAATAACAAACACACAGGGCAATAACCTCGACACGGGAATTTGCTCGCTTCTGCTGGCTAACTGCGATATGAAGGGCAGGGTAAAGGCTGACTATCTCGTGCTGGAGACTGACGAGTCTCATGTGCCGGTCATCTATTCAAAGCTGAAGCTTGAGACACTGGTGCTCCTGAATTTCTTCCGCGACCAGCTTGACAGAAACGGTGAGGTGGAAACGCTGATCCTGAAAGTGAAAAAGTTTCTGGAGAGCTTTGAGGGAAATGTTGTGCTCAATGCTGATGACCCGAACGTTGCAAGGCTCGGCAGGGCAAACCCGAACAACAAGAACATTTTTTATTTCAGCGTAGAGCGCTACAGCGGCGCCACAGATGAGCCCTATGAGGTAGGAGAGGGAAAATTCTGTCCGTTCTGCGATACGGAGCTTGTTTACGACTACTATCAGTATTCTCATGTTGGTCGTTTTCATTGCCCGAAGTGTCATTTCGGTGAGGACAAGCCGTACACTCTAATAAAAAATGTTGACCTGAGCGAACCGTCATTTGAGGCTGACGGAGAGACCTACAAGACTGCACACAACAGCATTTACTATATGTATAATCTTGCTGCGGTTTACACTGCTGCAAAGCTTTATGATTTTAACAAAGAGATATTTCACGACACCTTTGAGCACTTTGAGGTTAACAACGGCAGACTTGAAACGTTCAGCATCGCAGGCAGTGAGCTTATGGTGAACCTTGCGAAAAACCCTGTAGGTGCGAATATGACGCTCAGGGTAATGAATGAGCAGGAATGTGAGAAGGAGCTGCTGTTCGTACTGAATGATAATCTTGCGGACGGGCACGACGTTTCGTGGATATGGGATATAAACTTTTCTGTCTTCCGTGATGTTACCCGTGTGGTGACCTCGGGAACGAGAGCTTATGACATTGCGATAAGGATAAAGTGTTCGGGCTATGACCCTGACAAGATAGTTGTAAGACCCGACCTTGACGACGCTATGGAAGAGCTTTTCAAGAACACGGGAAGAAAATTTGCTATAGCGAATTATACGGCTGTTCAGCCGACAAGGGCAGCTATAAAACGATATAAGGAAAGGAGAGAGGCAAATGGCTGAGCTGAAGCTTTTGCATATGTACCCTAACCTCCTTGACCTTTACGGTGACAGCGGCAACGTTGAGATTCTGAAATACCGCTGCGGACTGCGCGGTATAGAGATGAATGTAAGCAGGCGTATAATAGGGGACAGAGATACTGATTTTGAGAGTGCGGATATTATCTACCTCGGCGGAGGAGCGGACCTTGAACAGCAGATGCTGGCAGACGATCTTTTAAAGTGTGCTGACGGTATAAGGGCTGCTTATGAAAAGGGAGCTTTTCTGCTTATGATCTGCGGTGGATATCAGCTGCTGGGGCAGTATTACCTTGATTCAAACGGTGAGAAGATAAAGGGTCTGGGGCTTTTTGACTACTACACCGAGGCATCTTCCGACAAGAGGAAGCGCTGCATCGGCAACATAGTTATTGAGACACAGATAGGCGATGAGAGCTACAAGGTGATAGGGTTTGAAAATCACGGCGGTCAGACAAAGGGTGTAAAAACTCCGTTCGGAAAGGTGCTTTCAGGAAACGGAAATGAGTTTTCAAGCGAGATAGAGGGCTATATGGAGGACAATGTGATAGCGACATATCTGCACGGACCTTTGCTTTCTAAAAATCCGAAGCTGAGCGACAGGATAATAAGCTATTGTATGAGCAGGAAGACAGGTGAGAAATATGTTCCTGCCGCTGTGAACGACAAGCTTGAAGATGAGTGCCGCGAGGTGCTGCTGGAGAGACTTCTCGGGGAGAAATGATATGTTTTTCAGAAAGAAAAAAAGCCCCGAAACGGAGCTTGAAAAGAGACTTAGGGACCTTAAACTAAGAAAGATAAACTATGTTGATGACGGGTTTGACACACTCGGTACGGAAATGAACTCAGACCCCAAAGCTATTATGAGGTTGAAGCCTGTCAACTACTACGCGATAAAGCACAGCTATATTCTTGCAAGGCTTTACAGCTCTGAGGATATGGAAGAGAACTACGTACAGTTTTTCCGATTTGAAAGTGAGCACCAGTGCGGCAAGACTAAGATATATCAGCTTGACCGTGAGCTCACGGCTAAGGTGCTCGCAAAGGTAGGGATAATCGTATAAGTGAAAAGACGCCGACTGTCATCGCAGCAGGCGTCTTTTATGTTTTATAGTTTATTTGCCCTCTTTGATGACTTTGCATTCAAACGCGGAAAGCTCAATGGTCTTACCGTTCAAAACAAAGGTCTCGGGGTGTTCATTGTTATTGAATATGAAAGTAAAGGATTGGTCATTATTCTCTCTGACGGTGAGCTCGACATTTCTCGGGAGGTCAGTGATATAAGGCGTGCCGTTGGCATCGTATATCTTTTTCATAAGGGCTTTGTAAAAGTCTCTTCTTCCGACTGCGCCTACATACCAGCACTGTCCCTTGCCGAACTTATTGCAGGTAAGGAAGGTCTCTCCCTCAAGAGTTCCTGAGGTGAATTCACCGAGAGCTGACACCTCAGCATCTGATGACAGCTCCAGCGATTCAGACCACTTTTCAGCGTCGTATTCATTGCCGTCTATATTTACCTTAACACGGTTATAGCCAAGCGGTTCAAATTCACTGACGATACAGCCCGAGACATCGTCTATTCCGCAGGGAACAGGTTCCATAGGGCAGGTGTTTTCGGTGTTCTTGATAAAGCTTCTCGGTGTGATGACGAGGGTGCCGCCGTTTTTTACGAAATCGCGGAGCGACTGCTTTACCTTATCGGAGCACATGAACAGAGCAGGCGCTATAACTGTTTTATAAGATGACAGGTCGGTTTCGGGAGATACAATGTCGCAGCCCTTGCCGAGAGATGTAATGCCGTCATGGCAGCCCTTTAGCTGATCGTAATAGTGCAGACCGTATGACTGCTTTTGCAGATAAAGTGCAGTGTCGCAGTCGGGTGAGTAGAGAAGGGCAGTATCGTTTTTGATGATGCTGTCTTCGGGGATAGAGAGCGATCTGAGCTCATTTGCGAGCTGTGTGAACTCACCGAGCCTGCGGGTATCTCTGTTGCTGTGATCCAGCAGCCCGAACCAGAACATCTCTGCTCCCTTTGAGGCGCTTCTCCAGCGGAAGAATATGACTTTATCGGCTCCGTGTGCAACAGCCTGCATACCGTAGCCTTTTATCATGCCCTTCCTCGGTGCGGCAGAGGGCGGTGACCAGCACCCTGCAGGACCTGCCAGCTGTTCCATTATCCAGAAGTTTTTATTCTTTATACCTCTGATAAGATCGAGGTGAAATGCGTGCGTGTAGAGCGCATCGGGGTCATCGGGCAGGCGTGATACTGGATAGTTATCATATGATGCTACATCGAGTTCACGGAAAAGGTCATAGAAATCGGGAGGATACTCACAGAACCATGTGTTAGTGGTTATTATGGTATCCTTGCAGATACTTCTGATGATCCTTGCCTGGAAATTAGAGAAATCAGCTGCAAGCTCTTTGCCGAAGCGTTCCCATTCAAGCATATAGGAGGGATTGTACCAGCCGATATTATAGGTGCCATAGGGAGGGTCTATCTGCTCAAAGGAGGAATAGCTGCCGCTCCATACATTCATTCCCCAGAGGTCATTCAGCTTATCAATGCTGCCGTATTTTGCTTTAAGGCGTTTTCTGAACCTGTCGTTGCAAAGCTCGCAGCAGCACTGAGAGGCTTCAAGCTCATTGTCTGTCTGCCAGCCTATAACATGGGGCTCGTCTTTATATCTTTCACAAAGCTTTCTTATCAAGAGTTCAGATCTTTCTCTCACAACTGGTGAGCTGTAGCACCTGTGACCTCTTATTCCGAGAGCTATTTTTTTGCCTGAACGGTCAGTCCAGATCGCCTCAGGATATTTTTCGTAAAGCCAGCGCGGCGGACAGTTTGTGGGCGTGCCAATGATGATATCTATGCCCGCATCGGAGAATATACGCACTGTCTCATCGAGCCATTCAAACTCAAATCTGCCCTCCTCGGGCTCCAGCACAGACCACGCGAACTCTCCGATACGTATAATGCTGACGCCTGCCTGCTTCATTCTTTCGGCGTCCTCGCGCCACAGGCTCTTATCCCAGTGCTCGGGATAATAATCAACACCTAAAGTAACCATGATTACCTCCTAAAAAACAACTTCGCAGGGGGCTCTGCACCCTCCTGCGAAGCCCGTTATCATTCTTCGATAAGAGTAACGCTTTTCATTACCTGCGGCTGAAGCGGCTTGTCACGGAAATCCGTATCTGCCGATGCGATCTCGTCAACTACCTCGATGCCCTCGATCACCTTGCCAAAGGCAGCATACTGACCGTCAAGGTGAGGTGCGTCCTTGTGCATGATGAAAAACTGTGAGCTTGCGGAATTCGGATCCATAGCTCTTGCCATTGAGAGAACGCCTCTTGTGTGCTTTATCGGGTTGTTAACGCCGTTTATAAGAAATTCTCCCTTGATCTTCTTATCGGAGCCGCCCGTGCCGTTGCCGAGAGGGTCGCCGCCCTGTATCATAAAGCCGGGGATTATCCTGTGGAAGCCGAGCCCGTTATAAAAGCCCTGCTTTACAAGTCCGACGAAGTTCTCGACAGTTATCGGAGCTGCTTCGGGGTAGAGCTCGAGGGTTATTTTCTTTCCGTTTTCCATTTCGATCTGTGCTTTCATTTTTTCTTCTCCTTTTTATCTGATAGTTTTATGATCTTGCAGATCAGTTTTTTGTATTCATCGCTGAGCTTTTTTACGTTTTTTATAGTCGGGATCTTTATACTTGTGCTTATATACTATATCAAACACAGGCAAAGCTATCATCATAAGAGGTATGAACGTCATCAGCCCGCTATAGAAATACTGGCAGTGATAATAGGAATTCTGTTTGATAACCGCCCAGTTCCATGAAGTGAAGAACACTGCTATTATAAGTGTGAGGATATCGGCGTACATTTTTATAAGTACCCGGTATTTCTCATTGCCTTCTTCAGTAAGCTTTGGGGATTCCTTCAGCTTGTCCGAGAGAAACCTTGACAGCTGCAAAAGTGCCGTCAGTACAGGTCCTGCGACAAAGGGATAAAAGCCGAACTTTTTGCTGGCATAAACGTCAAAATCCTGCGAGTCAAAGTGTATACCTATCTGATCGTCAAGGCTCTTATATGCGATGAGGAACCATATCAGCGACCCGATATAGAGCACAGCCGTAACTGCCATGGTGATCAGGTGGAACCTTTTCATTTTATTCACAAAGATCACCTCAAAAAAAGTTCGGTATCCCGTCGGGGATACCGAACGAAACAGTCGTTACTTCTTTTCCTTTTTCTTAGGCAGCCAGCCCTTTTCAAACTGATCCATCAGCTGGCGGAAGTATATAGTCTCTGCTGTAGGGACCTTCTTGAACATTCCCGATTTCTCATAGGTATCGCAGATGATGAAGTCTCTCTTGCCTTCGCTGTCAAGAATACTGAAAAGTCTGTCGCTGCGGCAGAAGGTACCGTCGCCGTTTATGCGGTTCTTGTCAAAGCAGCAGAAAATATCCTTAGCGATGAGCTCTGCGAGCTTTGTCGTTTTTTCATACTGGCTCAGCTCGCTCCACTTGTCAAGATCCTCTTTGTAGAACTCCAGTACAGGTATGCCGTTGACCTCCATTCTCTTGTAGATCCTTGCAAGACATCTTGCTGCGTCTTCCTCGGTAAGCTTTTCGAGCCTAGCGTTTTTAAATTCCAGTATATAAGGCTCTATGGTAGCATAAAAAAGCTTATCATAGGGGAACGGCTTGCCTTTACCCGAAAACTTGATTATAGGGTTGTCTGTGTTTATGTTCATTTTATCGCTCCCGTTGCTTATTTTTTTACGGCTTACTCGCCATATTTTTCGTTGAATTCCTTTACCTTGTTCTCAAGATAATCCTGATCCATTTCCTGGATCTCGTCGTCATCACCGCTGTGATCTATAGTGCCAAGCGCCTCGACCTCGTGCTCCTCGGCAGCCACACCCTGTATATCCTTATACTCGGGATAATCCTCGGGCTTCTTTGCATAGGGCAGGTCAGCTACCTTTGCGTCGGTCTCCTCCTGAGTTATCTCAGCGATGTTGCCCTTAGCAGCTTCTTCTTCAGCAGTCTTTTTGTCATGCTCATCGTACATCTCCTGCATCTTGTCCTCGATGCCTGCGATGTGCGCTTCGGTTATGTCTTCCTTGTGAGACTCAAGATACCTTGCGTGCTCCTCTGCATAGAGCTTCTCATACTCCTCCTGAGCATCGGAAACCTCACCCTCCTGTACGGGGTTCACGTCAAAATCCTTGTAGGTCTCAACAGGCTTGTTCTTTTTCTCCTCAAGCTCCTTTTCGAGCTCAGCCATTTTGCTCTTTATGGTCTCAGGCTCGATGTTATCGTTCACCTTTTCCTCGTGAACCGCATCGTCCTTCTTTTCTTTTATCGTAACAGTATCGCCGTCTTTCTTCGGTGCCCTTACCGGTGCTCCCCAGATGTCATCCGCATTGACAGCGCTATTAGCTTTTTTTGGTGCTTCCGACGCACTTTGTGCCGCCGTGTTCTTCTTGCTGAAAAGACCCATATCTATTAAGCCCCCTTTTAGATTTCAATAATATAAATATTATTAAATCTATTATACTATATTTCTGCCCAAATTGCAAACAATTTCACACAAACATTTTGCAACATTTTTCACCTGTTCTTTTGTACACTTTGCGTTCAATTCACGTTTAGTTAATAAAAAATTAAACAATAGTCAAAGTAATGCAATGCTAAATTTGTTATACTTAATTTGTAAAATGTTTTTACCTAATATTAAAATTTATAACAAATTAATATTTCAAAGCAGGACGGAAAACAGCCGTGCTGCGAAAGGAGAAGAAAGTATGGCGAGATCTACACTTGGCGTTACCGCTACAGAGCTGTTCGCCTGCAACCCGTACAGAATACTCGGAGTTGCTGTTGACACACCCGCAAAGCAGATCCACGATGTTTATACGAAGCTTCTGGCTATGGCGGCAGTCGGACAGACTGACGGCTATAAGACGGAGTATGATTTCGATTTTCTGCCACCGTTCACGAGGACAGAGAAGGATCTGAAGACCGCTTACGGAAAGCTTGCCAGCCTTGGCTATAAGTGTTTTGCTTTTTCCGATCCGCTGTTTTCGGCTCCGCTGAATATTGATGATGTAATGCTCAACCTTGAGGATATAACCTGCTATGACTGTTTCCTCAGGTGCTATATGTGGCTTATAACCAATGACAGAGAATTTGAGGAGCCGGAGCTCTGGGTGCCTCTGTGTCAGTACATTGACAAGCTGATAAAGTCAACTGAAAAGGACTGGCCGAAGTATTTCGACCACAGAGCAGCCTCCGATGAGGACGAGGCTGCTGCTCTCAGAGGGTTCCATGCGACATTCTCTGACCTTATACTGCTGCCGATAAAGGAGCTTGTAAGGGGCTCGATGAAGTTCAAGTCTGCACTGGCTATACTGGCAGCTGCTGGTGTTGATGTAGAAGAAAAATTTGAAAAGATAGATATCCCTCAGGCAAACAAGCCTGCACCCGGTATGCCTGCGCCAAAGCTTAAGATAGCTGTTAAGGACGGAGAGGAATACTACGATGTGAACACGGGTTCAATGGTAAGCTTTGCGGCTACATCGCCCTCTGCTGTTGAGAGCAATGAGTTTGCAGCGGCTGCTTCGGCAATATCTGCTGATGCGATAACAGCTGATGAGCCTGAGCCGAGTGTTGTGCCTAAGCCGAGCGTACCTTCGCCAAGCGTTCCGACACCGAGTGCTGCTGCTCCGAGCGAGCCTGCAGCAGCTGGGGCACCCGAGGAAGAGCTGCCGCCGCTGAAGCACGTTGAGGAGATAACTGCTCCTACCGGCAGGAGAAAGGTAGTTATACCTCCTAAGGATGAAAGCGAGCCTGTATCCGAGATACCGAGACCGAGTGGTCCTACGCCGAGCGAGCCTGTATCTGCGATACCGAGACCCAGTGTGCCGACACCTAGTGAGCCAGTTGCTGAGATGCCTAAGCCAAGCGTGCCCACACCTAGCGTACCTGTGGCTGAGACACCTGCGCCTGCAGCCGTTGAAGCTGCTGAGCCTGAGATAGATCCTACAAAGGCATTTGCTGACGGCGGAGTATCTGAAATGAGGGCAAAGGGTCTTAAGATACACGCGCCTGTGGATATGTACGCAAAGGACAAGGATAAGGACAAGGAGGAGATGGAGCCTGTCGTTTACAAGGCAGGGGCATCCTCGTCGTCAGCTCTTTCCGGATTTGCTGTACACAGCGGTGATTTTGACAAGTCCAAGACTGCTGCGCCTGCCGCAAAGAAGCCGTTCAAGAAGGAGAACAAGGGTCTTGCCGATCTTATAGATATGGCTGACAGCGCTACAGTTGATGCTGCGCTTTCCGAGGAGGACGAGCAGAGCCTTTACACAGACGTTCTCATCAAGATGCTGCGTGAGACAAGAAGCACCAAGAAGATGGAGTCTGTTGACACTAACAAGGTGTATGACAACGGTGATGCAATGGGCTCGGCGCCTGTTGTAACGCAGGGTCAGGAAATGGTATCTATCGACACGAGCACAATGGACGAGTCACGTCTGGGTGCATCAAGAGAGGACCTTGACAAAGAGACCGATGCAAGAAAGCTCTTTGAGCAGAAATACAAGGACGTTAACATCAAGGATATGATAAATCCGACACTCAGCGGTAAGATGAAGGGTAATTACAGTGTTAATACCGCTTATGCTGATTATGAAAAGAAGAAAAAGGAAAACAGATCGGCGATAAGCACTGTGGCAGGCATACTTGGATTTGTTATACTGCTGCTGCTTATAGTAGTGTTCCTGATGTGGTTCGGTCTGTTCTGATGATAATTCCGGGCTCCGCTTTTGCGGAGCCTTTTTTCTTGACACAAGGGCTTAAAAATGTTAAAATCTGATTAGGAAAGGGGGCTTTGCTGTGAAGGTCGTATGTTCAAAGGTTTTTGCGGATTTTAAGTGTACGGGAAAGTATTGCCGCCACAACTGCTGCAAAACGGGCTGGGATATAGAGATAGATAACAGAACGCTGGAGTATCTGGATTCGATCGGTGACTGCTCACTAAGAAATATCACCGAGACAGATGAGGACGGTACCTTCCTTATCAGGGAGGACGGAAAGTGTCCGCTTCTGTCTGAAGACGGGCTGTGCTCTTTGCAGCTTAAATACGGGGCGGAGCATATTTCAGATATCTGCCGCGAGCACCCGAGGTTCTACGAATGGTTCGGGGGATACAAGGAGGCAGGAGTAGGGCTTTGCTGCGAGGAGGCTGTAAGGCTTCTGCTTCAAAGTGATGAGCCTATGGGGTTCTTTCAGTATGAGACTGATGAGGAGGACGATTACCTCAGGTTTGATGAGGACGTGTTCTCGGCTTTGCTGGAGGGCAGAAACGCCCTCATGCGAATGGTAACTGACAGGACGATGACTATTCAGGAGAGGCTCAAAAGGCTGCTGTTCCATGGGCAGAGGTTCCAGGACGCACTGGACGATGAGGATATGGAGCAGCTTTACACAGAGATAGACCATCTCAACGAGAGGACCGATATGCACGACGATCTTGCAACAGAATATGACCCCGAAATGATAGCAGGGGGTATTTATCAGAACTTTGCGGCTCTCGATATGCTTGACCCTGCGCTGTTCAATATGATGAGGTATTCTTTCGGCAGGGGAGGGATAGCTCAGGCGGTGGAGACGTTTGATAAGCTGCACCCTGAGAAAGGCTACATTTTTGAGCACCTGACGGTGTATTTCCTGTTCCGTTATTTTATGAAGGCGGTCAGGAGCTTTGAGATAATGGAGAAGATAAAGTTTACGGTGCTGAGCGTTATGGTGATAAAGATACTTATTGCTTTTGAGAGCGCACCTGTAGAGGACATCATAAGGGAATACAGCGCAGAGATAGAATATTCTGCTGACAACACGGTAAGCCTTTTCGAGGACTTCTACGCCGAGACCTGCTTTTCCTATGACGGATTGATGAGCCTGATAATCTGACGAGGTGACAATATGGGCATTTTTACAAAGCCTAAAAAGCATAAGAGTATCCCTCCGGAATGTGAGGGAATGGAGGTAAAGGTGATGTCGTCTACCTGCACGGGGGAAAAGACTATAGGCTTTTACAACAGGAACACCAGAGAGCTCATGTACATTGAGCTTGTGCGCTCACAGGCGGATATTGACGACTTTTATGAGAAGTACGGGCTGAAAAAGAACTGAGCTTTTGAAAGCTCTGCTAAGAATAGCAATAATACTTGAATATAAATTATCTAGGAGGACTTAAAAATGATCTACGAACTGGAACTTGGAAAAATGAAGATTTCGGCTGATGAGAACGGTGCGGAGCTCCACTCGCTGAACTTCGAGGGCAGGGAATACCTCTGGCAGTGCGGCAAGGCGTGGGAGCGCTATGCGCCGATACTGTTTCCGTTTATCTGCTCGCCGAAGGACAGGACCTATATGGCAGACGGAAAGGAATACAAAATGAAAGGCAACCACGGCTTTGCCCGTGACAGCGTATTCACCCTCAAGGAGAAGAGCGAAAATAGCCTTTCGTTCATTCTCACCCAGAATGAGGAGACACTTGCGCAGTATCCCTATAAGTTTGAGCTGACGGTGACTTACGAGGTTGAGGGGAACGCAGTGACTGTTATCAATAAGGTGAAAAACACCGATGACAGAGACATCTATTTCTACATAGGCGGCCACCCTGCATTCAATGCGCCCCTTTCAGAGGGAGAGAGCTTTGAGGACTACTATGTTGAGTATGCAGATCAGGAGAAGATAACTCAGAAGGTGAACGGTGAAACTATAACTGTTCTTGACCACGAAAAACGCATAGATATGAAGCGTTCGGTTTTTGACAATGATGCGCTAATACTTGCAAATCCGAACTCAAAGTCTGTATCACTCAGGTCAAAGAAAAATGCTCACAGTGTAACGGTAGAGTTCCCGATGTCTGAGTGCATAGCTGTGTGGTCGCCGACAGGTGACGATAATGCAACATTCGTATGCTTAGAGCCGTGGACAAGTGTGCCGACCTACTATGACGATGACTTCTTCAAGCTTGAGAATAAGCCTCATGCGATAAGCTTAGAGCCCGGCGCTGAGTATGAATACAGATACAGGATAGTATTGGAGTGATACAATGAAAGCAGTTATACAGAGAGTTACTCACGCTGAGTGTGTGATAGACGGAGAAACAGTCGGTGCGGTAAAGCTCGGCTTTATGATACTGTTTGGCGCAGGTGAGGGCGATACCGAGGCTGACTGTGACAAGCTTGCAGAGAAGATATCAAAGCTCAGGATATTTGCAGATGAGAACGGAAAGACAAATCTCTCGATAGATTCTGTCGGCGGAGATATGCTGATAATTTCGCAGTTTACGCTGTTCGCAGATTGCCGAAAGGGGAACAGACCGTCATTCCTTAAAGCGGGTGACCCTGCACACGCAAGCAGGCTTTATGACTATTTCTGCGATGCCTGCCGGAGCCGTATCAACGGCAAGGTCGAGAGGGGAGAATTCGGGGCGGATATGAAGATATCTCTCACGAATGACGGACCGTTCACTATAGTTATGGAGTGCGAAAACGGCGAAATAAAGTGATGCTTACAACGGTAATTCGTCACATCTGTTAATTATATGTTACAATATTGCTAAATTATTTGTTGGCATTTGTGCAAGTTCACAAAAGATTTATTTGTTGTTGACTTTTATTCGGAAATAAGTTATAATTATTTAGTAAAAATATTTGCAGAGATAGGTAAAACGGGCAACCATTTATCTGATCTTTATTCTATATCCGAAAGGTATGATGATATGAACATTAAGGACGCCAAGCAGCAGATCAAAAACGCTATCCAGGCTTATCTGGTCAAGGACGAGTTCGGTGATTATCGTATAAGTATCGAGCACCAGAGACCTGTATTCCTGCTGGGAGCTCCCGGTATCGGTAAGACCGCTATCATGGAGCAGATCGCACAGGAGACGGGACTTAACCTTGTTACATACTCAATGGCTCACCAGACAAGAGAGACAGCCATGGGTCTTCCGACAATAGTTACAAGAAACTATGTCGGTGCAGATGTTCAGGTTTCCGAGTATACGATGTCCGAGATCATTGCGAACATCTACAATACTATGGAGGCTACGGGCATCAAGGAGGGTATACTCTTCCTCGATGAGATCAACTGCGTTTCTGAGTCACTGGCTCCTATCCTGCTGCAGTTCCTGCAGTATAAGATATTCGGTCTTTACCAGATACCTGCAGGCTGGGTGCTTGTTACAGCAGGTAACCCTCCTCAGTTCAACAAGTCTGTTAATGAGTTCGATATCGTTACATGGGACCGTCTGAAGAAGGTGTCCTGCGTACCTGATCTCGAT
This sequence comes from Ruminococcus sp., assembly GCA_017484095.1. Classification (GTDB taxonomy): domain Bacteria; phylum Bacillota; class Clostridia; order Oscillospirales; family Ruminococcaceae; genus Hominimerdicola. Next base: position 53,205 of record JAFUTU010000032.1, read on the forward strand.
GTATGGATGGAGTATGCTTACTATGCAGGTGTTCACCCTGCTATAATCTCTTATCTGCATATGCACCCCGATCATTACTATGAGATAGATGCAAGCGACAGGCACAACTACCAGTTCGTAACTGCAAGAGGCTGGGAAGATCTCAGCGAGATGATGCAGCTCTATGAGGAGAGCGGCATACTTGTTGACCTCTCTATCGTCTGCCAGTATGTTCAGGACGATGTGATGAGCAAGACATTTGCGGAGTACTATGACAGGTTCAACTATTACCGTGAGAAGTATGACATTGACGCTATTCTTGCCGGACAGATAACTCAGAAGAATGTTGACGATGCCGCTACCGCAGACCCTGAGGAGAAGCTTACGCTGATGTTCCTGCTGCTTGACGGTATCACCTTCTCAATGAGAAACTGTATCCAGATGGAGAAGATGATAAGGATAATCCATCCTAAGCTTGAGGATATCATCATTAAGATAAATAATGGTCTTTCGTGCCGTCAGATAATTTCCGAGCACATTATGGAGACCAACAAGAACCTCGAAAAGGCTGTAAGAGCTAGAAACATCTCACCTGCTAACAAGAAGATACAGCACTGGGTGATCCATAACCTCGAAGCTTATGTTGAGAAGTGTACCAACGAGGGACGCGACAACAAGCAGAGATGTACCCTTATCCTCCAGAACGCTTTTGCTAACCTCCTAGCAGGCGCTAAGAGCGTAACTCAGCAGGCTCTTTCGGGAATGAAGTATTCGTTCGATTTCCTGGAGACTACCTACGGCGCTGACAGCGAGATAATGAAAGCTTTCCTTAAGGAAATTATGATCGACGTCCATACCGCTGACTTTATCAAGAAGTATGGCTCAGAGCAGTATTACAGGCTTGCAGGTCTGCCGCCTAAGCAGCCTACTCATAATAACCTGTATGAGCTCAACCTCTCCGACTGCCTGGAGGTATGATCCCGAAGTAAGTGGGGATTATTCAATTACATGCTTATTATTGAGGGATAACCCTTTTGAAAAAGGGTTATCCCTCAAACTCCCTTCCTAAAACTTCTAATAATTTTTTGCAAAGGGATAACACGTTTTATAAAAAAGAAAAGGAGAAAGATCAATTCGGTCTTTCTCCTTATATTTATCCCTTTGCAAAAAATCGGTAAAAGTCTTTGGAAAGAGGTTCGGAGGAGAACCTTTCTTCAGAAAGGTTTCCTTCGATAGTAGTCATATAACTAAGTGTTCCCCACTTACTCCTTGTTCATATCTTCGATGAAGGAGAGGACTTCATTTGGTTGGATACCGAGTGCGGCGGCGAACTCTTCAAAGAGGACTTTTTCTGCATTTCTGAAAAAGGCTTCATCGGCGGCATGCAGTCTTCTGCCTTTTGCGAGCTGCTCTTTTCTATGCACATAGAGGGCTCTTACCATACCTGCGAGCTTTTTCTTATCACCGCCTGTTAATATCTTCTCGAACTCTTCTGCACGTTTAGCGTCGTTATCTATCCAGTCGGCGGTCTCATTCGGAAGCTCTTTTATCAGATCCTGTGCCTCTTCGAGGGTCATCAGGCTTTTCAGCTTAGACAAAAGCTCCTCATTATCAAGCGGCACATACACAGTAGAGTTCGGCGAATAAACAGGTTTCAGTACAAGATACTTTCTGTTCTCACCTTTAACTTTTTGAACACACTCTCCCGATATGCGGCAGACTCCTGTCGCTCCATAGGATACGACATCTCCTTTATTAAACATGATGATCTCCTTTTTTGTCACTTAAACATAATTATCCAATGATATTATACCACATTTCCGGCTTTTATGTAATAGGCGTTTTTAACAAAAAACCGAGCGTTTATATCGGCACGAAAAAACACCCGAGATCTGCTCTCGGGTGAATATTACACGAAACCGTTGTATTCGGACCGTTTACCTAGTGAACTCTGATCGACCGGCACTTTTAGCTCGCACAACTTTCAGCTAACACTAACAGCACCGCCAGAACACCAGTGTCTCTGATTACCTAGCGCCCTCTGCAAAGCCACTGTCAACAAGATCAACAAGACCGCTTACTGCTGCTTCCTCGTCGGGACCGTCAGCGATGATCCTGATCGTAGTGCCGCCTACGATACCAAGTGAAAGAATACCAAGAAGGCTCTTAGCGTTGACTCTTCTCTCTTCCTTCTCTACCCAGATAGACGACTTGAATTCGTTAGCCTTCTGGATGAAGAAAGTAGCAGGACGAGCATGAAGTCCGACCTGATTCTGAACTACAACGTCTTTAACGAACATAACTGATCTCTCCATTTCATAATTATAATTTCGCGTTTCCGTAATTTTATCTCATCAAAGCACCATATGGGTATAATTCAACCATACGATTTTTTACCTCGATAACATTATTATACTCGACAAAATAATTTTCGTCAACGCAAATTTTAGACAAACAATAAAAATTCATCAATTTTTTGTTATTTTGCTGATTTACACCCGTTGGCAAAGGCTTATCTTCTCTGATTTCAACAAATTATCAAAGTAAAATGTATCACTTTGTACAAATCTTTTTAACAAACATGTTGAAAGTGTTGAAAAAGGTGCTACTTAAAGGTTTTCGCCGCTGTTCAATTTGTGAATTATAGCTAAATCCTCGTGGGTGAGGGAGCATTTTTCAAGGAGCTCGGGCCGCTTTTTATAGGTAGTAATGATCTGCTGCTCACGGCGCCATTTAGCTATCTTTGCATGATCTCCCGAAAGGAGCACAGACGGAACTTTTTCGCCCTCCCACAGCTCGGGCCTTGTATACTGGGGGTATTCGAGAAGGCCGCTGTAATGGCTCTCGTCCTCATAGCAGTCGGTCTGAGAGAGGGTACCCTCCAGCATTCTGACAACGCAGTCAACAAGAACGAGCGCGGGGAGCTCTCCCCCTGTGAGAACATAATCGCCGATAGATATCTCTTCATCGACTATTTTATCGAGGACTCGGCTGTCAACGCCCTCATAATGGCCGCAGAGAATAAAGATATCGTTCATCTGTGCAAGCTCTTTTGCTCGTTTCTGCGTGAGGGTCTTGCCCTGGGGAGACATATATATAACGTGGGGATTTCTGTCCTTTGTAACTTCATTAAAGCAGTTATATATCGGCTGGCACTGCATAAGCATTCCCTGGCGTTCGCTGTAGGGCGTATCATCGACACGGCGGTGCTTATCCTCGGTGTAGTCTCTGATATTATGGCATTTAAGTTCAAAAACATTGTTTTTACGGGCTCTGCCGATAATGCTCTCGCTGAGGTATGTTTCCATAAGCTCAGGGAAAAGTGTGGCTATATCTATCCTCATTGTTCTCTCCTCAATCAAACAAGCCGTCTAGAGCTGTGATCTTCATAACACCGCCCTCGATATCAACACTGTCGATAACCTCGGGTATGGCAGGGATAAGGTATTCTTTGCCGTCATCTGACTTGATATGGTAAACGTCGTTAGCGCCTGTCTGAGTAACGTCAGCTATCTTTCCGTAGAGCTTGCCGTCTTTTGATTCGATCACTTCAAGACCGATAAGGTCCTGAATGAAGTAAGAGCCTTCCTCAAGCTCAACATCATCACGGTCGATATAAAGAACTCTGTTTCTGAGCTTTTGTGCGTCCTCAACGGTATCGGTGCCATCTATTTTCATTATGACCATATTTTTCTGCACTCTTGATCTCTCGATCATGACGGGAGTGCCGCTTTTATAGTAAAGCGTATCGAACTCACACAGAAAGTCGGGAGTATCGCACCAGGGCTGAACTTTCACCTCGCCCTTTATGCCGAAAACGGTAACTATCTTGCCTGCTTCGAGTAGTTTTTTCTTTTCCATATTTCCTCCGCTGTTAATCTCTGCCGAACGCTGCAACATCTTCAAAGAGGAGGTCTCCGCCGAAGATATCGAGAGCGCTTCCGACAGTAAAATCTATTTTTCCTTTGCCAAGCTGTTTTATAACTTCAAGCTCGGTCATTTTTGAGATGCCGCCTGCATAAGTTGCAGGTATGGTACAGCTCTCAGCCATAAGAGAAACCAGCTCACGCTCGATGCCGTGCTGCTTGCCTTCGCTGTCGACCGCATGGATAAGGAACTCTGCACAGCTGCCTTCAAGCTCGTGTATTGCGGCGGTGGTGAGCTCGACATCGGTAAATTTCTGCCAGCGATCGGTAACGATGAAGTACTTGCCGTCCTTTTTTCTGCATGAGAGGTCAAGCACGAGCCTTTCCCTGCCGACAGCTTTGACCAGCCGTTCAAGTCTGTCATAATGGAGCTGACCGTCTTTAAAAACGTAGCTTGTAACTATAACGTGCGAGGCGCCCTTTTCAAGAAAACGGTAAGCGTTCTCGCCGTTGATACCTCCGCCTATCTGAAAGCCGTTCGGATAGGCTGACATTGCAGAAAATGCCTGTTCGCAGTCGGCATCATAATACTCGCTGCCTGCCGGGTTAAGTATTATAATATGGCCGCCTTTGAGACTGCGGCTTTTGTAGAGCTCTCCGTAATAGGCGCCGTCAAGCTCGGATACAAAATTCTCCTCGGCAAAGTCTTTCTCATCTTTTAGACTGCCGCCCACTATCTGCTTAACTTTTCCGTTGTGGATATCTACACACGGTCTGAATCTCATAAGGGTTTCCTTTCTTATAATCTGAATGAAGTTGCTTCAATACTGAAATATTTCTCGCCCTGCGCTTCTGCGACCCTGACCGAGAGAATATATTTTTTATTCTCTTTGTGCCACTCGTCCAGAGCATCTTTAATGGCTTCGATATCGCTGCTTTTATTCTTTCGGTGATCGGGATATATTTTTGTGCCTGCGGCCATATCTATATCCATACCGTTTATTCTGAAGGTGCCGTCGGAACGCTTCTGAGAGAGAAGCTCTTCCAGGTAGGGAACGGCATCGTCAACGGTGTCGAGCTCTTTGCAGCTCTGCTTTGTATAGCTGTATTCTGCGCTGTCGGTCTCGGGAAGATCATCGGTATCCCATTCGTGCTCTTCTTTCATTTTCTCAGTGGATACGTTGAAAAATCCGTGTATGACTTCACGTCCGTCAAAATCGGGGACGGGGTCGTCCCATGTGACGTCAACATAATACCAGTGGCCGTCAAGCTCTACCATATTCCAGGCGTGTTCATTGCCGCCGTGAGCAGTTGCGTGGATAAGCTCACAGGGGATACCCAGCATATCCATAAACATTTTGAACGTGGTGGAGTAGCCGCTGCAAATGGCTTTGCCCTCTATCAAAGCGCCATATGGTTCCGAATGTCTGTAAGAAGATTCGCTCAGTGCCGAGAGCTCTTCTTCATCGTAGGTGGCGTTGTACACCAGATAATCATGGATAGCAAGCTCTTTTTCGTAATCTGTCATATCATCGGTTATTACCTTGGATATGACCTCTTTTGCCTTTTCAAGCACTGCCTGCTGATACACGTCAAGAGCTGAGCTGTCTCCCGATAAATAGGCATCTGATATTGGTGAGGTATCATATATCTCGCTTGTTTCGGGCTCCGGCTCCGGTTCGGGTATGCTTTCGGGAACAGATGATGAAGGCTCTGCCTGCGATGAGATCGTGGTCTGTGTTGTCTCTGACGATGATACCGATGACGGCTCGTTTTCGGTGCATGAGCACAAAAGCGCAGCAGCTGCCGCCAGTATCATTATAGATCTTTTCATTTGTTTGTCTCCTTGGAAAAGCTGTTACTTTTGAACAAAACAATATATAAGCATTATATCATAGGTATCAAAAAAAGTAAAGTGCCGTGGTAAAATCATAGGTTTTTGTACAAAAGGGCAAAAGTTGAAAAAGTACTTGCAAAAAACGGTTAGGTATGTTATACTATATCTGTATTATTATGCGGATAAGGAGTGCTTTAATGATGATCAAGTTTCGTAACCACATCGGAACCATAGGTATTTCGACCTCATACCTCAGACAGCTGATTTCCGATACCGCAGAAAGCTGCTTCGGAGTTGCGGGTATGAATGCCTACGGCGCAAAGCAGGGCGTGTCCTCAATGCTCAGGAAGAGCGATATGACAAAGGGCGTTATAATACGCCAGGACGGTGACGAGCTTATCGTTGACCTTCATATCACTGTGACCTACGGACTGAATGTCGGCGCGATAGTTGACAGCATCATCCACAAGGTAAAGTATGTTCTTACAGAGCAGGCGGGAGTTGAGGTAAAGTCAGTTAACGTGTTCGTTGATGAGATGACGGGTTGACGGCTTATTTATTGCTGAACTGCACGGTATTATGATGGGCGCAGAGGGCTGCGGCCAAATGAAAATAGTAGGAGGAAAACCGACGTGATAAAAGGAAGTGTGCTGCGTGACGCATTTATCAGTGCGGCAAACAGTATTTCAAAACAGAAAAAATCAGTCGATGAGCTCAATGTATTCCCTGTTCCTGACGGAGATACGGGAACTAATATGTCAATGACGATAAAAAATGCTCTGCCCGAGCTAAAAAACCTTGACGATTCCGTTGATGCGGGAACCGTTGCCAAGGTAGCAGCTTCGGGACTGCTGAGAGGTGCAAGAGGAAATTCGGGAGTTATACTGTCTCTGATATTCAGGGGCTTCTCGAAGGGATTTAAGGGTCAGGCTGAGGTAACTGCCGAGAACCTTGTTGAGGCTCTGGAGCTTGGCGTTAAGGGCGCTTACAAATCAGTTATGAAGCCGACTGAGGGAACTATCCTCACAGTCGCAAGAGAGGCTTCGGAAAAGGCAAGAGAGACCTTGCTTTCAACTAATGATCCCGTACTTATCATGGACGAGGTATGCAGGCAGGCTGCCGCGACTCTGGAGGAAACACCTAAGCTGCTCCCGGCACTGGCTAAGGCAGGTGTGGTCGATGCCGGCGGTAAGGGTCTTGTTATAATATTCAGCGCTATAAGAGATGTATTCAAGGGCGGAGAGATAGTTTCCGACGAGGCAGAAGAAGCGCCTAAGAAGGTGACTGTTGATGACTTCGCGGCAGTTGTCGGAAAGTTTGATACTGAGATAACCTACACCTACTGCACTGAAATGCTGATAACAAAGAAAAAAGATGCGGCTGACGCATCAAAGCTCAGAGCTTACCTTGAAATGATAGGTGACTGTGTGGTAGTGGTTGAGGACGATGAGATAATAAAGGTGCACGTTCACACTAACAACCCCGGAAAGGCTATCGAAAAGGGACTTGAATTTGGTTACATCAATCTGCCGAAGATCGAGAATATGAAGCTTCAGCACAAGGCTCAGAAAAAGGCTGTTGAGCAGGAGATAGTTTCTGTTAAGCCCGAGAAGAAGTACGGCTTTGTGGCTGTTGCAGCAGGCAACGGCATTGAGGCACTTTTCAAAGATATCGGCGCTGACTGCCTTGTAAAGGGCGGACAGACGATGAACCCCTCTACGGAGGATATACTGAAGGCTATAATGCAGTGCCCTGCGGAGACTGTTTTTGTACTTCCGAACAACAAAAACATCATAATGGCAGCAGAGCAGGCTGTTAAGCTGGCTGACAGAAAAGTGTGCGTATTGCAGACAAGGACTATACCTCAGGGGATGTCAGCAATGCTGGCGTTTGACCCTGATGCCGACTTCAATACTAACAGGATCGAGATGACGTCTGCTATTGAGAGAGTTTCCACGGGTCAGATAACGTTTGCGGCAAGAAACTCTGATTATGAGGGTCATTCTATCAAGCAGGGAGAGATACTTTGTCTCGAAAACGGCAAGCTCAGCTTCATAGAGAATGATGTTTCAAAGGGCGCTTATAAGCTTACAAAGAAGCTTGTAAAGGGCGACAGCTCCTTCATAACGATACTTTACGGTGCTGACGTTACGGAATCTGCGGCACAGGCGCTTAAAGATAAGGTCTCGGCAAAGTTCTCAAACCTTGATGTTAATCTCATAAACGGCGGCCAGCCCGTATACTATTACATAATATCTGTAGAGTAAATAACAAAGGGCTTGCTGAAAAAACAGCAGGCTCTTTTTTGTGTCGGCTCCTTCAAATCGGAATTTGAGAAGGTAAAGAAATGACTACTTCAGAATTGATAATTTTGATTTTTGTATTTATGATCGCAGGAACACTATTTGTAATAAGTATCAGAAGTTTCAAGAATCGTGGCTTTTTATTTAACAATGCGTATCTTTATGCCTCAAAAGAAGAAAGAGATACGATGGATAAAAAGCCATATTATAAACAAACAGCAATTGTATGTCTTATTCTGTGCTTCGTGTTCACGATCATCGGAGTATCCATTCTGCTTCAAAACAGCAAGATCAACCTGATTGAAATACCATTTTTTGCAGGTATATTTATTTATGCGATCGTTTCTTCAAATCGGATAAATAAAAAGAAATAGATGATTTCTGATCTATAGCGAGAGCACTTTTATAAACTGTTGTAAAAAACAAATAACGCACTGCTCTTCACTTTTAATAAAGGTTCGCGCAGCGTTACAGTGTAATAGTCTAAAATAAAACTGACACCCTCCCCTTCGGGGAGGGCAAACGGTTTAATTGTCTGCGGCTGCTTATGTGGGGTGGGAGCGACCTAAAAAATAAAAAAATTAATACTCACTTCTTATCGGCATGAAATGAGCATTAATTTTTATAGAATTATGAAAGGGATTTGATGTTTGGCAAAACCTAAAGTAATGACCTGCTTGTTAGCGACTTGGGGAATCGCAGAGGGAAAGAAGCTACATTGCTTTAAGTTTTGCCAAGCACCAAGGCTTTTTGCAAAACCCTCTGTTTGTTTCAACATCTGTATAATAACACTTCTGTGTGAACCGAATATGAATTTTCAGGGGTTTTTCAAAAATTTTTCTGAGAAATTTTTCGGACACCGCAAATTTGTAATTAAACCGAGAAAGCCGCGTAGATACGTTGTTTTCTCCTCTTGACTGTATATATGATAACACACTTATTTGAACCGAATATGAATTTTCGGGCGAATTTTAAAATTAATTTTTGTCACAAAGGAAAGAAAAATGAACTGCCGATACTCGGCGAAAGGAGAAAAAATGTTTCAGATACTTGTTGTCGAAGATGATGCCAGCCTGAGAAGACTCATGGCTGCGGCTCTAAAGCAGAACGGATATGAGCCTTTCACTGCAAATGACGGACTGGAAGCACTCGATGTGCTTGAAAAAACAAATATTGATCTTCTTATTTCAGACATAATGATGCCGAATATGGACGGCTATGAGCTTACAAGACAGCTCAGAAGAGCGAATTATGATCTGCCTATCATTATGGTCACAGCTAAAGAGACCTTTGAAGATAAACAGAAAGGGTTCGCTGTCGGTGTGGACGACTACATGGTAAAGCCCATAGATATCAATGAGATGATACTGCGTGTGGCTGCTGTGCTGAGAAGATCCAGAATGGCATCTGAGCATTCGCTTACTGTGGGCAACTGTGAGCTTGATTATGATGCGATGAGTGTGAAGATAGGCTCATTGCCTGCGGAGACTATACCGAAGATGGAGTTTAAGCTGCTGTTCAAGCTGCTGTCGTACCCGAATAAGATCTTTACGCGCCGTCAGCTGCTTGATGAGCTCTGGGGTATGGATAAGGAAGTTGATGAGCGAACAGTTGACGTTCATGTAAAAAGATTGAGAGAGCGCTTTGGCGATGCGCCCGATTTTGATATCGTAACTGTCAGGGGACTTGGCTATAAGGCTGTGAAAAAGCAGTGATCTTAACGGGAGGGTGAGCTTTATGACGATGAAAAAGCTCAAAAAAACTGAATATAGAGCCACGCTCCAGTTCAAGCTTTCGGCAATATTCTTTGTTGTAATGCTGATCTCGGCATCTGTCTCACTGACGATAGTGGGGCTGATATGCCTGCCTATAATGAGAGATAACTCAGAGCAGCAGCTTCTTGAAATGTCTATTGCGATAGATACTCTCACCGAGCATACTGACTTTGACACGGAAGAGATCGTTCAGGTAATAGGTAACTCGTCATATGAGGTGAGTGTTTTAAAACATCGTGATCCTAATATTCTGGATAATCAGAAGAAGCTTAATAAAAAAGGGTATGTTATTAAGTCATTCGGTATCATACCGAGAGCTGAAATGGTAAAGGCAGTCGGAGATGATTATATATACATCTCGACGTTTTCAAGTGAAAGTGAATACTGGATAATTAATCTGGTAGTAATACTTACAATGGGCATTAGTGTTATCATCGGTACTGTAATTACTAATTTTGTCGGGCGAACTATATTCCAGCCGGTCAGAGAGATCAGCCGTGCAGCCTCCGAAGTGGCGAAGGGTAACTTCAAGGTGCGCGTCAGGGTGCCTGCCGATCCCGAATACGCGATGCTTGCGAAAAGCTTTAACCGAATGGCAGAGCAGCTTTCGGGAGTGGAGACGCTGAGAGGAGATTTTATATCAAACGTTTCGCATGAGTTCAAAACGCCTCTGGCGTCTATTCAGGGGTTTGCAAAGCTTTTGCAGTCTGATACGATATCTGATGAGGAGAGACGGGAATATATAAGCATAATAATCTCGGAGACATCAAGGCTTTCAAAGCTTTCATCCAATATACTTAACCTTACAAAGCTCGAAAACCAGAAGACTATAGGTGCCAAGAAAAGATTCTCACTCGATGAGCAGATAAGGAGTATCCTGCTGGTGCTGGAGCCCGAATGGTCAAAGAAGGATATTGACCTTGATATCGACCTTGAGGACGTTATGTATATAGGCAATGAAGAGCTTATGGCGCAGATATGGCAGAATGTTATAAACAATGCCATAAAGTTCACGCCTGTGGGCGGTAAGATCAGGGTGGCGCTGTTCAGGTCTGAAAAGAGCATAGAGGCCGAGATATGGGACAGTGGACCGCAAATTGATAAGGCTGCGATAGCTAAGATATTTGATAAGTTCTATCAGGGTGATAAATCCAGAGCGACCGAGGGTAACGGCCTTGGGCTTGCACTGGTAAAGAGGATAATAGAGCTGGCACAGGGAAGCATCAGGGTAGAAAATGCGCCCTCGGGAGGAGTCAGCTTTAAGATATCTCTGCCATATATAATTGAGGATATGATGTAGCTGCGGAATCTTTAAATCAAATAAAAATAGGAGGAGACAATATGTTTGAAGAAGGTAAATATTATAAGGAATCGGGTAAGTTCGATCCGCTGGGTGCGGTGCTGATAACGCTCAGCGTTACTGCACTGGGTATAGTGCTGTTTTTCCTGTATCTGCTGTTCAACAACTGGTGTACGCTCATATATCTAAATATGATAGCGGCTTTCGTTGCAGCTGCGGCAATGGGCTGGCTGGTATCCAAAATAGCAGGCATTTTCAAGATAAGAAATAAAACTGTTGTTATAGTTTGTGCGGTGATAGGTTTTCTGATCGCTTCATATGTAAAGTGGGCAATGTATGATTACTTAGACGTAAAGAAATACCGCTATAACAATATGAAAGAGGAATCTGCCGAGAGCTATTATGCGCTTGATGTATATTTTGGGTATGATGTTGATACTCAGGCTATGATAGATACATATAAGGAGATAAAAGAGGACGACTTTTTAAACCTTTATACGGGCGGCACTATAAATTACAGTGAGCTTGGCTTCAGTGATGATGACATTGACAGAGCCCATACAGAGACTGTATGGAAGTATAATGATTTTGACAAGCTTCTGGGAACAAGTGCTTCTGAGGTCGAGAAGTCTCTTGAAAAGGCTAAGGATATGGACGCTTATGAGTTCACCTTTGATTACAGGAAGTCAGAGCCGAAAAAGACAGTAATGCACCTGCTGGTATCGCCTAAGGAGCTTTGGTCGGATATCGGAGAGATAAACCGTGTGGGACGCTGGTCGCTCAGGTCAAGCTCATATTCTGTTGACAAGGAGAAAAGCGACAACGTTACGGGCGTATTTCTGTGGCTGACATGGCTCGGTGAGTTCATTGGAATGGGAGCAAGCTTTCTGGCACTTGTATGGAGGAGCTTTGAAGCACCGTTTATTGAGTCTGAGGATAACTGGGCTTTGCGTAAGGGCTATTCACCGAAGAAGTTTTATGCACCGGATGACCTGAACGAATTCAAGAGAAGCCTCGAGATGTCAGAATTTAACCTGTTTGACCTAGAGGTACCTCAGGGACAGCAGCCTGCAAAATATCTCTCTGTAGAGATCTGGAACAGCCGGGCGCTGGACGAGAACTATATGAACGTATATCAGATAACTATAACTCAGAAGGGGAAGAACACCAACACTGCCAAAAAGCAGATAATAAAGCTTTTAAGAGTGAGCAAGGAATTTGTTCTTTCGGATAAGCTGTTTTAATAGTTTACCGCCGCAGACCGAAAAAGCCTGCGGCGGATATTTTTATTGTTTTTCTGTTCTGCTTATCCTCCATGTGTCGTCTGCGCCTTTGATAGCGTACATTTTCAGGTAATATATCTCTGAGTTAGGATATGCCTGATAAGGCACTTTTGCGGTAAAGCTCGTATCTGTCATATCGCTGATAAGTGGTGTATCGTTCGTCCAGATATATGATGTGCCGCCGATAGGAGCGATTCCGACATAAAGGCTTCCGTCAATGTCAGCATACAGGGGTTTTCCTCCGTTTCCTGCACTGCTGCCCAAAAGTGTCTTTGTCCATTCCTGCTGACAGCTGCCTGTTGTGACCTTGCCGATAAGCTGCTTTATATCTTCCGTGCTTGTGTAATTTGTATCGGTCACAAGGTAGTATCCGCAATCAAATGATGCAGGGTCGTCCTCGCTTGCTTCCATAGGAACTAGCTTTCCGCTGTCATCAAACCACATTCTGGTGTCATCATGCGGGATATTTGCTTTTGCGAAATAGAGATCCAGAACATCATAGTAATATTTAAAGATAATTGTCCATCTTTCATATTCAACAAGCCGGTCATAATCAGTGTTGTCTCCGTCTGCTCGGTGCTCAACCGTCTTTTGATCGTCCTGAGAGGGCTCGGTCACGTTCCCTGTGGGCTGTGGGTCATTATTATTGCCTTGTTGATCGCCGTCGCTTTGTATTATTTCTGCCTGACTGTCGGGCAGGTGTATTACTGTGGGCTCATCGGGCTGAGATATGCTGCTGTCAGCAGAGGAGTCGGTCTCCGAGGTGTTTGTATCGGCTTCACTGACAGATGCGGATGGCTTTTCTTTTCTCGGCGATGTATCGGAGATGTTTTCGGCTGTCGGTAAAGATACAACGGCAGACGAGACAGGCTTATCTGCTTTGGGCTTATTATCTCTGTTGTTCAGAGAGATAAGCATTCCCGAAATGCCCATAACTGCTATCAGGCAAGCAGCCGCAGAAATGATAGGTATATATCTTGTGAGCCTGATATTTTCTCCGTTTTGTGAGAGTTTTTCTTTCTCAGGCGTGGTTTCGATGTCGCAGCTTTGTGCAGCCTTCATTTTTTCCAGCTTTTCCATGCTTGCTTCAAAGAGCCTGTCTTTTTCGCCTGCACTGAGCTTTGTTCTTTTTTCTATAGCTTCAAGCGCGTTGTCATCGGCGCTGTCAAATATATCAAATTGTGATGTTTTCATTGTGTTCCCTCCTTAAAGAGTGTAACCGTCTTTTTCGAGTGCTTTTTTCAGCTTTTTCATTGCTCTGGCGCTTCTCATTCTGACAGCCGAGGGCTTCATGCCAAGCTCATTTGCTATATCAGCCGATGAACGCTCATAATAGAACCTTTGCACCACTATGGCAGAATCAGGCTCTCCGAGCTCATCTATTTTTCTTGCTAGCTCAGCTGAGAGGTCACTCCTTTGGGCGGAATGCTCAGTGTCTGAATCTGAAATAAGGTCGGGTATATCACCGCTGTCAAGAGAAACTGTGTCGTCAGCCTTTGCATTAAGGCAGTGATATTTGTTGATAGCTCTTCTTTTTGCAATGGTTGCGATAAAGCCTTTAAGCTCGCCATTTGCTTTTTCACTGTCTAGTCTGAAAAACACCTCTGCGAAGATATCGCTCACACATTCTTCGGTATCCTCCGCAGTGCCGCACGCTCTCAGCTTGCTGAATGCTATAGCATAGACATATTTGCAGTATTCATCAAAAAGAGCCTTATATGCCTCTTCAGGCGCGCGCTCATAAAGCTGAGAATATTTTTCTCCCGTCATAACTATACTCCTATCCGAAGGCGTTCATGAACTTTTCCCTTCGTATAATACATTCAGCTAAAAGACAGCTTCTGTCACACAATTTAAGATTTTTTACACAAAAATATGCCCGAACCACATTGCTGTGATCCGGGCATTGTTATCAAGATTATTCGTCAACCTCTTCAACAGCCTCTTCGACCTTGTCAAGACCCTCTTCAACGCTCTCAGCTACGTCCTCAGCAGCATCAGCAACAGCCTCTGCAGCGTCCTCAGCAGCTTCAGCAACGTCTTCAGCAGCCCCGCTCTCTTCGTCGCAAGCTATGCACTCATCGAAATCGTCGTCGAGATCCTCATAATCGTAGTTATCAAGCTCCTTCTTCTTTTTAAGAGCATAAACAGCTGCAGCACCTGCGCCAACTGCGCCAAGAGCAGCAGCAACCTTTAAAGCCTTTCCCATTTTAAAACACTCCTTTAAAAAATTTTTACACCCTGAATTTGTTTCAAGATCGTAATTAAGTATACCATATTTATTTAAAAAAATCAAGAGCCAGCAGAAATTTCAAATAAATTTATACAATGTGCACAAATAAACTACATCTCTTTTGTGACTGAAAAAAATCACCGCAGTCGGAATTGACCTTACTGCGGCGATTTTTGTATAGGGAATAGTGGTAATGTGATATTACTTTATCTTTTCACCAAGAGCCTTGCAAGCTGCAAGAGCATCATCATCGGGAGTGAGATTGCAGATAAGTCCCTCTGCTACAAGGTCAGCGCCTGCTGCCTTAACTCTCTCTGCCCAGAGTCTCATCCACTCTCCGTCGCCCCAGTCATATGAACCGAAGAGAACTACCTTTTTGCCCGAGAGCTTGCTCTCATTAGCTGCAAAGAAGGGCTCTACTTCACTGTCCTCAAGCTCCTCAGCGCCCATTGCGGGGCATCCGAATGCGATAGCATCAAGCTCTGCGATATCGCCGCTGAACTCGCCGAAGGTAACGGCTGTTGTGCCTGCACCCTCTGCTACGGCCTGAGCCATAGCCTCAGTGTTGCCTGTTGCGCTCCAATAGATAACTGCGTTTGCCATAGTATAAAAACCTCCTAAGATATTTTGAGCGCCTGATAAATGTCAAGGCCCTCATTTAATTTATTGCACAGATATTCTCTGCAACGTTCATAGTTCTGAAAGCTTTTCTTGGCGCCTTCAACGTCATTGTAGACCTTCCAGCAGCCGCACAGAAGAAAGTTTTCTCCTTTGTTTTTGATAAAGCCTTCTACGTCCTCGGTAGGGTAGCCTAAGAACACGCCGATCTCGTGAGGGAAGTCTCCGTGAGCGCTTACCCTGTAGGAAAGCCTGTCAAGAGCTGCTTCAAGCGTCATATCCGCACTGTATCCAAATGCAGAAAGGACCGCTGCTGCCTTTTTGTCACGCAGCCTTTCTTTTAGCTGACGCTCGTTATATACAAGCACAAGGCTTCTTCCGCCGCACCTGCAAAGCACTCTTATTTTAAGACCCTTCGCTGCGGCCTTACTGTTAAAATCGCTGATGTTTTCATCTACACCTGCTTTACTGTCAAAAACTGACATAAGACCTGCACATTTTATGCCAAGCAGACACGGCGCCGTATGGAACGCCAGCTTTTTCTGGAAGCACAGGCACTCATTTTGTGACATCTGTATCCCTCCAATTTTTTGAGTTAGTTTATTCTAACCTAAAATCAAAAAAATATTCGTCACGCACAGTATTTGTCAAGAATTGTCTTCAATGCGCTCACACTTGCGGAATGTATCCTTGCTATCGGGATATCGAGCTTTGAAGAGCGTGAGACCACTCCTGCAAGCATTTTGTGTGAACAGGTGTTTGTAAACACCACCATAAGATCGGGACTGCCCAGTTTTCTTTCAAAATCGGCAGGCATTTGTGTGAACACTTTAGCCTTACAGTTGTATGACTTGCAGATATCTTTGTATCTGGTAGCCATACGGTCATTTCCGCCGACAACGACTATACTCATAGTATCGCCTCTTTCATCAGATATTTTTGGTGCGGTTAGCTTTAACTAACCACGTATATAATATAACACGTTTCTTTTATTTTGTCAAGCGGATTTTTGCTGTTTGTTAAAATTTTTCCGGTTGGGCGTTATTATAGACAGATCACGATAAAAACGCTGCTTTTATGTGGTTTTGTCTGAATTTGGAATATATTTAAAAATTTTGTTTTTATATTGATTTTTGCGTATTACTGTGGTATAATGATATCACTTTGTTCTGTTGGCGGAAAACGGAAAAATCGTGGTCAGCGTAAAACGGGACTGCTCCTAAAGGCAAGCCGGTCAGTTGAAGCCCTCCGGGACAAATCGTGTTCGGCACATAACGATAGCCGATATAAAATAAAGGGGATGGTTTTGTAAATGGAGAATATCGTTTCTTTGAAGAATATCATTGTGGAATTCGATGGTGAACGAGTGCTGAAGAATATCAGTCTCGATATTAAGGATAAGGAGTTTGTGACCCTGCTGGGTCCGTCGGGCTGCGGTAAGACGACTACTCTGCGAATTATAGCGGGGTTTATAGATCCGACGAGCGGTGATGTTTTGTTCGATGGAGAAAGGATAAATTCATTGCCGCCCCACAAGCGCAACGTGAACACTGTGTTCCAGCGTTATGCGCTGTTCCCTCATCTTAATGTTTATGATAATATTGCTTTTGGCCTCAGAGTTAAAAAGGTTCCCGAGAAGGAGATCTTATCCAGAGTTGGTGAGATGCTCGATATGGTAAACCTCAGAGGGTTCGAGAAGAGAAGTGTACAGAGGCTTTCGGGAGGTCAGCAGCAGCGTGTTGCTATCGCAAGAGCCTTAGTAAACAGACCTAAGGTGCTCCTGCTCGATGAGCCTCTCGGAGCGCTGGACCTGAAGCTCAGAAAAGGGATGCAGACTGAGCTGCGCCGTATCCAGCAGCAGCTTGAGCTGACCTTTGTGTACGTAACTCACGATCAGGAGGAAGCTCTGACGATGAGCGATACGGTCGTTGTAATGAATAACGGTCATATCCAGCAGATAGGCTCGCCTACTGATATTTATAATGAGCCTGTGAACGCATTTGTTGCCGACTTTATCGGAGAGAGCAACATAGTGAACGGCTCTATGCCAAAGGACTGCCTTGTTGAATTTACAGGAAGACAGTTTGAATGTGTGGACAAGGGATTTTCTCCAGATGAGACGGTAGATGTTGTTATACGTCCTGAGGATATAAAGATAATCCCTGCTGATAAGGCAAAGCTCACAGGAATAGTTGAATCCGTTGTTTTCAAGGGCGTTCACTATGAGATGATAGTTGACGGCGTTGACCATAAGTGGACTATCCACTCGACCAAGTATGAGCCTGTGGGCACTATGATAGGTATGCACGTCGATCCTTTCGATATTCATATTATGAAAAAGACAAAGGAGGACGAAGATACGGAGCTATGAAAATGAAGGTTTTATCTGCGCCATACCTTGTGTGGATGTGCGTTTTCATCGTTGTGCCGCTGATAATGGTCGCATACTTTGCGATAACGACCGATAACGGATCTCTTACAGTTCAGCATCTTGCCGATGTAGGGCAGTATGCTAACATTTTCGTGCGTTCGATATGGCTTTCTGTAATAGCTACAGTTATCTGTCTTGTCGTCGCATACCCTATAGCGTTTTTACTGTCCCGAATGGAAAAGCATCATCAGGGAACTATGCTGATGTTAGTTATGCTGCCGATGTGGATGAACTTCCTCCTCAGGACCTATGCATGGATGACTCTGCTCGGCAATAACGGTATAATCAATTATCTGTTTGGTCTGGTGGGGCTTGGCCCTTACAAGCTTATCAACACATCGGGAGCTGTTGTGCTCGGAATGGTGTATAATTACCTTCCGTTTATGATACTGCCGCTCTACTCTGTAAT
The DNA here is from genome assembly GCA_017484095.1 of Ruminococcus sp. Lineage (GTDB taxonomy): Bacteria > Bacillota > Clostridia > Oscillospirales > Ruminococcaceae > Hominimerdicola. The sequence goes on from JAFUTU010000032.1 coordinate 71,239, forward strand.
GGAGAAGATAGACAAGAGCGTTATAGAGGCTGCAAGCGATCTCGGAAGTAACCCAAGATCGGTACTGTTCAGGGTCATAGTACCGCTGAGCGTACCCGGGATAACATCGGGTATAACTATGGTGTTCGTGCCTGCGATCTCTACCTTTATCATTTCGAGAATGCTGGGCGGCGGTTCAAATCTGCTCATCGGTGACCTTATAGAGATGCAGTTTCTCGGCAACTCCTACAATCCACACCTCGGCGCGGCGATATCCCTGGTGCTCATGGCGATCATTCTTGTTATCATGACCGTGATGAACCAGTTCAGTCCCGACGATCAGGTGCTCATATAGGGGGTGGCATATATGAAAAAGCTTGGTAAAATATATATGACGCTCGTACTGCTGTTTTTGTATGTGCCGATATTCGTGCTCATCGTGTTCTCGTTCAATGAGACCAAGAGCCGTTCGGTATTCAGCGGCTTTACCCTTGACTGGTATTCAAAGCTGTTCCATAACCGTATAATTATGGATTCGTTGATGAACACTATTATTATAGCCGTGGCTGCAAGTATTATCTCAACGATACTCGGTACATTTGCGGCTATCGGTATCAACAATATGAGAAAGGTACCAAAATCCCTTGTACTGAACGCGACAAATATGCCTATCATCAATCCCGAGATCGTAACGGGTGTTTCGCTGATGCTGCTGTTTGTGTTCTTTGCTGCAAGAATGAAGTTTGAATTCGGCTTTATCACACTTCTCATCGCGCATATCACATTTGATGTGCCGTATATTATACTGAATATTATGCCAAAGTTCAAGCAGATGGACCCTCATCTCTATGAGGCGGCGGTAGACCTTGGCTGTAGCCCGATGAGTGCATTCAGAAAGGTAGTTCTGCCTGAGATAATGCCGGGTGTTGTCAGCGGATTTCTTATGGCATTTACCTATTCACTGGACGACTTTGTAGTAAGCTACTTTACTACCGGCTCCACATCACAGACCTTGCCTATAACTATCTATTCGATGACGCGAAGAAAGGTATCTCCTGAGATAAATGCGCTGTCTACCATTATTTTTGTGGTGGTAGTGGTCATTCTTATCGTTAAGAACACGATAGAGAACAGGTCAAGAAAAGCGAAGGGCGGTGAGGCCTGATGAGACGCTCGAAAAAGTTTTTGCTGGGTCTTCTCAGCGGTGCTTTGATGATAAGTGCCTGCGGCTGCTCTTCAAGTGATAAAAGATCCTCCGAGGGCGAAGAGGACGAGGGAGAGGCTCAGACTCTGACCGTAGAGGATAAGGATTACTATACAAAGTTCAAGGGAGATAATATCTCCATAAACGTATACAACTGGGGCGAGTATATCTGTGACGGCTCAGAGGAGGGAACTCTCGATGTTAACAGGGAGTTTGAAGAGCTGACAGGCATAAAGGTAAACTATACGAACTTTGCCACAAATGAGGAGCTTTATGCAAAATTAAAGGGCGGCGCTGCTTCGTATGATGTTATTATCCCGTCCGACTATATGATAAGCAAGCTCATAAAGGAGGACCTTATCCAGAAGGTGGATATGGACAATATCCCGAACAGCAAGTATATAATGGATAACTTCAGGGACCTTGCCTATGACCCGAACGATGAGTACTCGGTGCCCTATACCTGGGGAACTGTAGGTATCATATATAATAAGGAAATGATAGGCATCGAGGAGGAGGACATCGACTGGGATATACTCTGGAATGAAGATTATAAAGACCAGATACTGATGTTTGACAATCCCCGTGATGCTTTTGCTGTCGCTGAGATAATGCTGGGATACTCGCTCAATACAGAGGACAAGGACGAGCTCAAGGCAGCCGCTATGAAGCTGACCGACCAGAAGGAGATCGTTCAGGGCTATGTAATGGACGAGGTGTTCGATAAAATGGGTGCAGGAGAAGCACTCATCGCGCCTTATTATGCAGGTGATGCGCTCACTATCCTTGAGGATAACGAAGACCTTACATTTGCAGTTCCGAAAAGCGGAACGAACCTTTTCGTTGACGCTATGTGCATACCAAAATCAGCGCAGAACAAAGAGGCGGCTGAGATGTATATCAACTTTATGTGCGAGCCTGATATAGCTTATGCAAATATTGATTACATCTGCTACTCAACTCCGCACAGCGCAGCCTATGATATGCTTGACGATGATGTTAAGAACGATCCTGTATCCTACCCCGATGAGGAATTCATAGCTACAAAGACTACTGTATTTACTAACCTTTCTGACGAGGCTTCAAAGCAGATGCAGCAGCTTTGGACAGAGATGAAATCGGCTGAGGATAAAAATTCTAACCGTTGGTTCGTACCTCTGTTTTTGATAATGTGTCTTGTGATAATAATTGTTGTTCTCATAAGGCGTCATATAAAAGCGAAAAAAGAAATATTCTAGGTGCGTGTTACGGCACAAAAAAGAACCGCTCTCATAAAGAGAGCGGTTCTTATATTATCTTATATCTACATAGTAAACCGGGTTCATAACGTAGCCGTTATAGCGTATCTCAAAATGGAGGTGATCTCCAGTTGAGAAGCCGGTAGAACCCATTCTGCCGATAACGTCACCTGCTTTTACCGTATCACCGATATCGACGTCCAGTGCCGAAAGATGACCGTAAAGCGTTATAAAACCGTTGCCGTGATCGAGGATAATGAAGTTTCCGTATCCTCCTCCGCAGCCGCAGGAAGCAGACTTTCCGTAATCGTGAGTGCAGGTGGTGTTGGTTCTGATTACGGTGCCGCTTTCACTTGCACGGATAAGAGCACCGTGGTCTCCGCCGATGTCGATACCGTTATGGTATGAGCCCCACCTTGCGCCTACGCCGTAGGTTATATTGTAGCTTGAGGGTACAGGCCAGTCGAAATAGTAATCAGGTTCGTCATCGGGGATATCTTCGCCGTCGGATAAGCGCTGTCTGTATTCAGCGTGCAGCCTGTCGAGAGCTTCGTCTGCCAGCACCATTGTGGCTAGTATCTCATTGTCGCGGGCAGTACCGCCCGTTCCTGATGACTTGAGCACATCGGAAAGCGTTCCTTCGAACGACATTCTTTCATTATCATAGGCTCTGTTCTGCTTTTCAAGCTCTCTGTTCTGAGCTTTCAGCTCCATCTGAGCCTTCATACTCGATGAATACAGATCGGTCAGTACCTGCCTTTTCTGGTTGTATTCCTCATTCTGCTTATCGTATTCGGATTTTTGCTCGTCAAGCTCCTTCTGTAGCTTTTCGTATTCCTCCTTGATCTTTACGAGGTTATCTATCATGCTGTCGTCGTGCTTGGCAACTCTCTTTATGAGCTCCAGTCTCATCAGCACGTCGTAGAAATCATCTGCCTGCAAAACAATATCGGTATAGCTGTCAGACCCTGCGATATACATTGCCCTCAGCCGCCTTTTGAATTCTGCAATGGCTTCATCTATCTCATTCTGCTTGCGCTCAAGATTTCTTTCATTGGTGCCTATCTGGAGCTCAAGCACGGTCATATACTGATTTAGTATCTCTATCTCATCGTTGATAGATGAGATCTTTTCCAACAGAAGCTTCTGCTTTTTTGATTCAGCCTCAATGTCCTCTTCAACGCTGTCGATCTCTTTGTTAAGCGCCTGCTGCTTTTCAGCGATCTCTCTGAGCTGTTCGGCATACATCGAAACATCAAAGCCCGAGGCTTCTTCCTCCTCCTGAGGCTCTTCCGATTCGCCGCCGTCATACTGCTCGTCCTGATCTTCCTGCTGAGTGGGCTCACCGTAATCGTACTCACCGTCTCCCGGGGGCAGCTCGCTCAGCTCCTGACCTTCTGTATCTGCTTCGTCAGTGCTGTAATTATCGGTATATATCTCTTCTGCAACAGCATTTTTGTTGAACTGAGCGTTTGAAGCTACGCCCAGCGACAATGCCGCTGCACACAGAAACGATAGAAATCTTTTAAAGCTTGAAAGCCTGTTCATAAAAGCCATTACTCCTTTTGGCAGTTCCGATCATCGGAACCTCACCTTACACGTAATTAACAGGATTTTGTGCAACTCCGTTAAGACGGACTTCAAAGTGCAGGTGGTCGCCGGTCGAATGGCCTGTAGAGCCGACAATACCGAGTACGTCTCCCTGATTTACGTGCTGACCCTGAGAAACGCTTATGCGCTGAGAGTGCCCGTAAAGCGTCCAGTATCCGCCGCCGTGGTCGATGATACAGTAGTTTCCGTATCCTCCGCCGCAGCCGCACGAATAATTCTTGCCGTAATCGTGCGGGCAGGTATTGCTTACAAGTATAACTGTTCCTGCTGCTGCCGCACAGATCTTGGCGCCGCGTATTCCGGGTGACCATATGTCTATACCCTTATGGTAGGAGCCCCATCTCCAGCCGATGCCGTAGGATATGTGGTAGTATCCCGGTACAGGCCATGTAAACTGGGTCTTCTGGGTATAGCCGTATGCAGAGTTGTCGGTAGTCGTCTGACCGCTGTTTGAGGTAGTTCCTGTGCTGGAATTGGTAGAGGTAGAATTGCCGCTTGAGGTTGTGCCCGAGCCGCCGGAGCTCTGCTGCTGTTGTGCCTGCTGCGCTGCAAGCTGACGCTGCCTTTCTTCCTCGGCTTTACGTCTGGCTTCCTCTTCGGCCTTCTTGCGCTCTTCCTCTTCCTTCTTCTTGATAGCTTCCTGCTCTTCGAGAAGCTTCTGGATCTGAGCCTCAAACTCTGCCTGCTCCTGATCTATCTGAGCCTTATTGGACTCATATGTTTCCTTATCGGCTTCGAGCTGTTCCATAACAGCTTCACTCTGAGCATACAGCTCATCGAGCTTCTGCTTCTGTGCCGTGTGGTATTCGACCTGTTCGTTCAGGGCTTCCTTGTTCTCCTCGAGTTCAGCCTTATCGGCCTCAAGCTGTGCTTCGTCGGCCTCATACTGGTTTTTGAGCTCATTGAGATTATCTATCATCGTGTTGTCATGATCTGCAACTCTCTTAACGAGCTCAAGCTTCATCAGCATATCGTAGAAATCGTCAGCGCCGATAAGTATATCGGTGTATGAGCTGTTTCCCGCAACATACATAGCTCTGAGTCTCTTCTTGAAGTCAGCGATGCCGTCGTCGATCTCGATCTTTTTGTTCTTGATCTTGATCTCGCTTATGCCTATCTGATCTTCAAGTGAGGCGATCTCGTTATTGAGCTCCTCGATAGAGTCCTCCAACGTGAGGATAGTATCCTGAACAGTTTCGATCTGAGCGTTTATGGCGTCCTGATTTTCCTGTTCCTTTGAAATGTCATCTTTGGTCGCTTCTATCTGCTCATCGAGTTCAGCCTGCTTTTTTTCAAGCTCGTCCAGCTTACCCTGGGCAGTAGATATCTTCTTTTTGTTTTCCTTGATAGCTGCGCTTTCCGCAAGAGCTGTCCTGGTGTCCAGCACGTTTACCGAACTGTTTGCAGCAACTGCCGCAGCCATCATGAGCGCAGCTGCAAAAGCGAGCACGCGCTTCATTTTGAAAGTGCCTATTGTCATGGTTATCCTCCGATGTCAGGTGCAGCGGTCTTATCTGTCTGTTGACCGTCCGTTCCCGAATTTTTACACGTCAAAATAAGTTAAAAAGGCAGACAAAGAAATCTTAACCTTACCCCTGATCCCCCTGCTGCCATTTTATTGTTGTCAGTTTCAGCGTCAGACTTTAAGATGCTTGCCTGTGCTGATAGATGTGCCGATAGCTCCTATAAGAGCACCAGCTGCGACATACGCCAGAGCGACATACAGATAGAGGTCGCTGAACTGGTACAGGTTATGGATCCCCAACACCTGCCACAGGCTGAAATCGCTGTTGAACACATTGTAAACTCCTTCATAGGAGAACTTTGTCAGGAACAGAGCACCGACAGCGGCAAGCACACCGACTATCATACCCTCAACAAAGAATGGTATCCTGATGAATGAGTTCGTAGCGCCCACGTATTTCATAATGTTTATCTCTTTACGTCTTGAGAATACGCTGGCTCTTGTAGTGTTCGAGATTATTATAAGGCTTACGACAACGAGCGCTGCAATTACTGCAAAGCCTACTATCGTAAGGATCCTTCTCATACTGATGAGGAAGTTTGTGAACTTATCGGGAGACTTTGTAGACTCAACATTTGCAAATGTCTCTATCTGCGCTGTGGTTTCCGACATTTTCTCGATATCTTTTACTGTTATCTTGAAAACATCGGGAAGGGGATTGTCGTCCTCAGCGTAATCGAAGAGGTCTTTTTCCTCCTCTGTCATATCCTCGGTGATATCCTTCCATGCAGCGTCTCTCGAATAGAACGTCACAGTGTTTATGTTGCCCGCAGCCTTCAGGTCAGCCTCGAGCTTGTCGATACCTGCTTCATCGGTACCGTCTTTGATAACTACCATTACCTCGCTCTTGCCTTCGATGCCGCTTATGATCTTTGTTAGGTTAATTTCCACCAGCACGGCGAGCCCGACCATAAGAAGCGAAACAAGAAGTATACAGAATGAAGCAAAGGTCATCATTCTGTTTTTCCAAATTCCCTTAACACCCTGATTTACGAGGTATCTGAAACTACTTGCCTTCATTTGAGCCCTCCACTACCTCATCAAAGGCGATGGAGCCCTTGTTGATATTGATGATGCGTCCGCCGAAATAACGGACAAGGTCATGCTCGTGCGTTACCATAAGGATCGTTGTTCCGCACTCATTGATGCCTTTGAGAAGCTCTACTATCTCGTATGAAAGAGCAGGGTCGATATTTCCGGTAGGCTCGTCCGCGATTATCAGCTTGGGGTCGTTCACAAGTGCTCTTGCGAGCGCCACACGCTGCTGCTCACCGCCTGAGAGCTCGGTCGGATAAGCCTTTGCCTTATCCGAAAGGCCGACCAGACTGATAACGTAGGGAACTCTGTTCCTGATATACTTGGAAGGAGCGTCGATAACTCTCAGAACGAAAGCTACGTTCTCATAGACCGTCATCGTCGGTATAAGCCTGAAATCCTGGAATACCACGCCGATAGTACGGCGAAGCTTCGGGATCTTTCTTCTTCTTAATTTTTTCAGATTGAATCCGTTGACCAGCACGGTACCGCTTGTGGCGTCTATCTCTTTAAGCACAAGCTTGATAAGCGTCGATTTGCCTGCTCCCGAGGAGCCGACAACAAAAGCAAAATCACCGTCGTTGATCTTGAGATTGACTTTGTTCAGAGCGTCCACACCGCTTGAATAGGTGACGGACACATCCTTAAACTCTACCAAAATTTACACCGCCTTAGAGTATGCCTCACAGCGAAGATCAGAACTTGACCGGATTAGCGGAAAGATATTTCTTTACCATAAGTGCGATCTTGAAGATTATCGCGTGGTCAAATTCTCTCAGATCAAGGCCTGTGAGTTTCTTGATTTTTTCAAGTCTGTACACAAGAGTGTTTCTGTGTACGAAAAGCTTCCTTGAAGTCTCGGAAACGTTAAGGTTGTTCTCGAAGAACTTCTGGATAGTAAAGAGAGTCTCGTGATCGAGCGATTCGATCGAGCCTTTCTTGAACACTTCTTTCAGGAAGGTCTCGCACAGAGTAGTCGGCAGGTGATAGATAAGCCTTGCGATACCAAGATCATCGTAAGAAACGATATTCTTGTCAGTATCGAACACTTTGCCTACCTCAAGAGAGATCTGTGCCTCCTTGAAGCTCCTTGCAAGATCCTTAACTCCTTCAACAACGGTTCCTATACCAACGTTAACGCGGGTGTAGAACTCGCTCGAAAGAGTATCTGAAATTGAACGGGCAAGCTTTTCGAGATCTCTCGACTCGATCCCGTTCGCAACTTCCTTAACAAGCACGATGTCGCTCTCAGTGATATTGAAAACGAAATCCTTGTTCTTGTCAGGGAACAGGTTCTGGATAACGTCATATGCCGAAACATCGTTCGTCGAAACTATCCTTATCAGCAGAACAACTCTTGAGATATCAGAGCTGAAATGCAATTCTCTTGCCTTTACATGGATATCCCCGGGAAGAACATTATCAAGTATAACGTTCTTGATAAAGTTGTTTCTGTCATACTTTTCATCATAATACTGCTTTATGCTCGAAAGTGTGATAGCAAGTATGCTCGCATACTTTGCAGCTACCTCATCGGTGCCTTCAACAAAAACAGCATAATCAGGCTTCATATGTGCGCCGAACGGCTTGTATGTATAACCGTCACGAACAAAAATGTCATGAGAATCACCAAGATCGAGAGATACGAACTCATTGGTAATGCCTACCTGAGAAAGCTCTGAGCAGGCGATTATCGTAGCATTTTCGTCGATCACTCCGATCACACAGTCGATTGTGTCACGCATCTGATGAACTACGCTCTGAAATAATCTGTTTGACATGATTTTTCCCCTCTTACTTGCAAAAAATTTTTCTTCGGCACCGCTGCCGCCTATCGGCTGATGATCTTCCGAAAATGACTGTTCCGTCAGACCCGAAAAGCAGCTTGATATCATCATCGGGTCAAAAGTCCGTATACAGTTATTATAACAAAAATCCGTAATTTTTGCAAGTGGTTTATAGTGAAAATACGCAAAAAACTTTTTCCATTAAGTCTTTGCTCTCCACAGCATTTTTATATATTACAAATTGTAACACATTTCGCATATAAATGTGTGAACAAACTGTTAAAATCCGAACTCTGAGCCTCCTGCACAGTCTCGAACAACGCATATAAGGCGGTTTTGAGTAACCGAATTGTAATTTTTAAATTTTTTGTGAATTTGCACAAATCCAACGCCGCTTCTTCATCAAAATGCTCAATACTTTCCAATGCAGCCTTCTTGCTTTTTTTTCATAGGTATGCTATACTATAAAACAGACCGATCAACAATAAAACGTAAAGGAGTTTTTACCATGCTGTCGGATATAGAAATCGCAAAACAGGCAAAAATGAAGAAGATCACCGAGATCGCTGCAAAGCTGGGGATAAGTGAGGAAGAGCTGGAGCCTTACGGACACTATAAGGCAAAGCTTTCTGAAAGTGTGTTTCAGAGGGTGAAGTCTCAGCCTGACGGAAAGCTGATACTTGTTACAGCGATCAATCCAACACCTGCGGGCGAAGGCAAAACTACGATATCCGTAGGCCTTGCGGAAAGCCTTAACAGGATAGGCAAGAAGACTGCGCTTGCACTGAGAGAGCCGTCTCTCGGACCTGTTTTCGGCATCAAGGGAGGAGCTGCCGGCGGCGGCTATGCACAGGTAGTGCCTATGGAGGATATAAACCTTCATTTCACAGGCGATATGCACGCGATAACTGCTGCGAACAATCTTCTTTGTGCGCTGATAGATAACCATATGCAGCAGGGCAATGAGCTTAAAATAGATCAGCGCCGCATACTCTTCAAAAGATGTATGGATATGAATGACCGGGCTCTCAGAGATATTATCATAGGTCTCGGCTCAAAGGCGAACGGTATACCCAGAGAGGACGGCTTCCAGATAACGGTCGCTTCCGAGATCATGGCTATTCTTTGTCTTGCAAGCGATCTTGCAGATCTTAAAAAGAGGCTTGAAAGCATTCTTGTTGCCTACAGCACAGACGGCGAGCCTGTATATGCAGGCCAGCTTGGCGGCTGCGGCGCTATGACGGCGCTGCTGAAAGACGCATTAAAGCCTAATCTCGTTCAGACGCTTGAAAATAACCCCGCATTCATTCACGGCGGACCGTTTGCAAATATTGCTCACGGCTGCAATTCAGTAAGAGCTACCAAGCTTGCACTGAAGCTTTCGGATTATACCGTTACAGAGGCGGGCTTCGGTTCAGACCTCGGAGCAGAAAAGTTTATGGATATAAAGTGCCGGATGGCAGGGCTCAAGCCCTCTTGTGTGGTGCTTGTGGCAACTATCCGTGCGCTTAAATATAACGGCGGCGTACCCAGAGCAGAGCTGACGGAAGAGAATGTGGCAGCTCTTGAAAAGGGCACAGTAAACCTCAGAACTCATATAGAGAATATGAGAAAGTTCGGTGTTCCCGTTGTGGTAGCAATAAATCGTTTCCACACCGATACCGAAGCAGAGATAGATGTAATAAATAGAGTCTGCAGCGAAATGGGCGCCGAGGTCTCACTTGCAGAGATATTTGCCAAGGGCTCAGAGGGCGGAACCGACCTTGCAAACAAGGTAGTGTCAACAATTGAGAACTGTGAGAGCAACTATGCTCCTCTTTACGATGAGAAGCTGCCTATAAAAGAGAAGCTCGATATCATCGCAAAACAGATATACAGAGCTGACGGCGTTACTTATACCTCGCAGGCAGAAAAGGCGCTTGCCGAGATAGAAAAGCTTGGCTTCGGAAATATACCTGTCTGCGTTGCAAAAACTCAGTATTCCCTTTCGGACGATCCGACAAAGCTCGGTAAGCCTGAAAACTTCACAATAACCGTAAGAGATATGAAGGTATCCTCCGGAGCAGGCTTTGTTGTAGTATATACTGGAGATATCCTTACAATGCCGGGTCTTCCGAAGAAGCCTGCGGCACTCAGCATAGACTGTGACAACGAGGGCAGCATCTACGGATTGTTCTGATATTTACGAACAGCTTTCTGTGCTGCAGAAAACAAAACAATAAGCTACTTAATGGATATTGATGGTCAGAGGTAATAAAATGGCAGATGTCAACACTTTACAAAAAGAAGAACCGAAGGTGACATCTCGGGAACTGACAGAACAAAAAACCGAAAAGCCTGAAAAGCGCTTTCATTTTCCTAAGCTTTTGGCGGCAGCGCTTATCACTGCTGCCGTTATGGGGCTTCTGAATCTCATCTCATGGAGAAGCACTGCCTTCTGTGATTTTTATGCAGCTCATATCTTTCCGATATGGGGCGCTACATACGGCAGGCTGACTTCTCTTTTGCCGTTCTCGTTCGGAGAATTTCTGATCGTGCTTGCAGTTTTCGGGATACCGCTCTCGCTTATCGTTATGATAGTGCTCGTCATCGTCATGAAGGGAAGACGTGCAAAAATAGCGAAGGTGTTCGGCTATGTTTACATATGGATAATCAATTTTGTTCTGGTGACGGAGACTCTCAACTGCTTTATGCTTTATCACTGTACTGACTTTGCCCACCTGAACGGTATCAGCTCGGGAGAGTATACTCATGCCGAGCTTGAACAGCTCGGAGCAGTGCTGACAAAAAAGCTCAATGCCCTGAGCTATGAGGTGCAGCGCGATGATGAGGGCCATTTCGTACTGACTGCCGACACTGATGAGACAGCCGGAAAGGCAGTTGAAGCACTTGGAGATGAATTCAAAAATCTTGACGGCTTTACCGTAAAGCCAAAGCCTATCTGTTTTTCATTTTTTATGAGCCAGATGGACCTTATGGGGATATATTTTCCGTTCTCCATGGAGGCAAATTACAATAACGATATGTACAAGGCTAAGCTGCTCAATACCGTCTGCCATGAGCTGGCTCACACAAAGGGCTATATCCGTGAGGACGAGGCTAACTTTATTGCGTTTATGGCAAGCAGCCGTTCTGATAACGTTGAATACAGATATTCCGGTTACCTTTCCGCACTTATGCAGGTAAGAGGAAAAATATTTGACTATGCGAGCGAGCAGCAGAAAATAGACTTTGACAGTGCGATAAATGACCTTGTATGGGTGGATATCGAAGGCAACAGCAATTACTGGAGAAGTGTTGACGAGGCTGAGGATACTGTATTTGACAGTGAGAGCGTAGGCGAGATTTCGCAGAAGGCGCTGGAAACTAATCTTCAGATGAACGGAGTTAAGGACGGCACACAGAGCTATGGACGAATGGTCGATCTTATGCTCGGCTATTATGCGGACAAGGGTGATATCTGATGAGAAAGGAGCTAATGTGCTTACTTGCAGCAGCAACGGTTTTGTCCTCGTGCGGTGAGAGCAGCAGCTCTTCGGCAGAGAACAGCTCTCAGCTGCCGACCGCAGAAGAGAGCTCATCTGTGAGCGTTACTGCGGCACAGACCGAGTCACCGCCGCAGAACCTTACCGATGAGGAGCCTGTGCAGCAAAATGATGATACATCGTCCCTTACAGACGAGCAGGAGGATGATATGAGCTGGAAGCTTTTTGAGGACCTTTACGATAAGCTTGATGATAATGACCGCAGCAAGCGCAACTACCTGCATAACAAAGAGGTAGATATCGATGGCTTTATCGAATACGGCCAGGCACAGGAGCCTGTAAGAGACCTTATCCTCGGCGATGTTTCGTTTGCAGGGGTCGGCTGTGAGGTAGTGGCGGCATACAATTACCTTCTTTATACAAGCAATGAGCGCGATATCGCAAGACTGACCTTCGACTTTGAGCACAATGCCCTCTTTGCACATGACGGCAAGCTCGGCTCAAATGCGAGAAAGATAAAAGGCCTGTTTGATGCGCTCGGTATCGAGTATAACAGGTATCTCGACCCTGATGACTGCCGTAAGGCTATAGACGACGGAAAGCCTGTTCTGCTGTCATTTCATACGGGCAATTCCGTGTTCAGCGCTATACATACTGTTTTCATAATGACAGAGAACGGCAAGCATTATGTTTTTAACCGTTACAATGAGAGCGAGGGTCGCTACGAGTTTGAGACCCTTAGTGATGTCGTAAAAAAGGACGGCCTTTTCATCGTGGCGTATACTACTGCATAGTGAGGTGTGTTTTTTGACCTATGAATATGTGACGTCCTCTGCTGAGGAGACTATAGAGCTCGGCAGACTTATAGGAGAACAGCTGAGGGGCGGAGATATAATTGCATACAAAGGCTCAATGGGCGCAGGTAAGACCACTATGACAAGGGGGCTGACTCTTGGTATGGGGCTTGGTGATATGGCTTTTTCGCCTACCTTTGCCCTTGTGAACGAATATCGGGGAAGAGAGCTGACCCTGTACCATTTTGATATGTACAGGATAACCTCTGCGGCAGACCTTGAGACCACAGGCTTTTTTGATTATATGAGCGATGACAGTGTGATAGCTGTTGAGTGGTCGGAAAATATCGAAGAAGAGCTGCCCGAGGGACACCTTGTGATAAACCTCGAAAGGGTCAGCGACGACATCAGAAAAATAACGATAGACGGAGATGAAAGGTTTGCACATCTTAGGGATAGATACAAGCGGTAAGACGGCATCTGTTGCTGTTACCGATGATGATAAGCTGCTTTGGGAGAAAACAGTTTATACAAAGCTCACCCATTCGCAGGTGATACTGCCTATGGTGAGTGAAGCACTCAAAGAGTTGGAGCTTGATTATTCCGATATCGGCTGCGCTGCCATAGCAAAGGGTCCGGGTTCATATACGGGGCTCAGGATAGGCTGTGCGGCTGTAAAGGGAATGTGTATGGGTCAGGAGAGCTTAAAATGCGTAGGTATCTCCACGCTTGAAGCTTTAAGCTTTAATTGTTTGCCGTTCATCGGCAGGATAGCAGCTGTAATGTTTGCAAGGCAGGGTATATGCTATGCGGGATTATATGAGTCTGACGGCAGGGATATCAAGAATGTCCGTCCCGATGAAGTAATAAAAGAGGACGAGCTTTTCCCCTCGCTCTATGTGGAAAAAGGACTGATGCTGGTGGGTGACCATGCAGCAGCGATAAAACAAAAATACTTTGCCGATGATGACAGAGTTCTCACCGCACCGATAAACCGCAGGCTTCAGCAGGCATCATCGCTTTGTCTCGCTGCCTGTGCGCATTTGGACGAGGCTGCCTCGGCAGAGGCGCTGAACGTGTCATATCTTCAGGCAACAAAGGCTCAGAAAGATAAGGCTCACAGTGAAAACGGAAAGGAAGATACAAAATGAAGATAGCTATAGGCAACGATCACGCAGCGCCTGAGTTAAAGCTCGCAGTAAAGGCTCACCTAGAGGAAAGAGGCTTTGAGGTCACCGATATGGGCTGTACCGTTGGTGAAAGGTGTGATTATCCCGATGCTGCCGCAGCTGTGTGCGACAAGGTAACAAGCGGTGAGTGTGAGCTTGGTATCCTTATCTGCGGAACAGGGCTTGGAATGTCATATGCTGCGAATAAGATAAAGGGCATAAGGGCAGCCTGCTGCTCAGATTATTTCTCGGCACGCCTTTCAAGAGAGCATAACAATGCGAATGTTCTTTGCTTCGGTGCAAGAGTAGTAGGTGAGGGAACAGCACTTGACCTTGTTGATATTTTTGTAGATACTCCATTCTCGGGAGATGAGAGACATCAGCGCCGCATAGATAAGATAACGGCACTTGAGAACAGATAGTTCTATACAGATAAAACAAAACGCAGGCTCTGTGGTCTGCGTTTTGTTTTTGCGAGTTTTAAGGTATTGTATGAAAGGAAGTTATTTGTCTTGTTCGGTCTCTTCACCTATCCCGAGAACCTTGTAGGATCTCACGATAGCTGCTATCGAAAGTGCCGCCAGTGACAGACCAAGAAATTTCGTTGTGGGAGTTCCTGCACCTGTGGAGGGGTTTTCATCGCTCGTGTCCTCAGATTCGGCAGACTGAGAAGCAGAGGTCTGTGTTTCGGTGTCATTTTCCTGAGCCCATGCGCTGATAGATACGGCAGCGCTCATCATTATTATAATTGCAGCTATCATCATTATTACGTTCTTAGTCAGTTTCTTAGCAGTCATCGGACTTATCTCCTTCCTAGTGTTTGTTTTGTTTAGCTTGTCTATATAATACACCCTCTGCTTAAAGTGAACCTAAAAGCACAGTTAAAATTTACTTAAAATAAAAAAGAGCCCTTCGGGGCTCTTTTTATTTATCAGCTTGCTGATTCTATCATAGCGTCAACAACGTCCTGGGGTCTCCATGTAGGCGGAATATCATCTCTTACAAGCAGACCGAAGTTCTCACCGTTGCCGACAAAGGCACCGTTGTCCCACCATACGCAGGGAACTCCGTATTCCTTTGCCTCAGAGAGGTAGTATTCAACACACTCAACTCTTTCTTCATCGTTCATCTTGTTCATGCAGCCGAACTCACCGACGATAACAGGTATGTGGTTGCTCAGGAAGATATCATCAAGATCGGTGAACAGTGTATCTATCGAGCCTGCATCGCTGTCAGCGTCGAACTGGTCAGTTCCCTTTGTATCAAGTGCGAACGAATACGGCAGATAAGCGTGAACTGATACTATAAGGTGCTCATCATCATAATTCGGCAGCAGGATAGACTGTAAGCAGTTTCTTGATGATGATGCGGCATAGCCCGTTATCATAAGAGCTCTCTTATCGTTATTGCCGCCGCTTGCCCTGACGGTGTCATAGAAAGCTTGCTCGTATTCGTTAACTACCTCGCGGGACTCGTTGTCTCCGCCGCTCCATTCTTTGTTAGTGCCTCTGAGTCTTGGCTCGTTTAGACCTTCAAAGATCAGGTGCTCATCGTAATTTTTGAATTCCTCTGCTATCTGCTTCCAAAGGGCTGTCAGCTGCTCTATGTCCTGAGCCTTGTCAGCCTCGGTCGGGAAGTACCACTCCTCGTGATGAGTGTTAAGTATTACGAACAGTCCGTCATCGATAGCGTAATCTACCACTTCATGAACTCTCGCCATCCAGGCAGGGTCAACGTTATAATTCTCGTCCATATGGCTGTCCCAGGTGACAGGCAGTCTGAAAACATTGAAGCCTTCATCTTTTATAGCGTCGATCATTTCCTTGGTGGTTTTCGGATTTCCCCACGAGGTCTCCGAGTCGATACCGCTTCCGCCTGTGGCATCAAAAGTGTTGCCGAGGTTCCAGCCTATCTTCATTTCAGATACCAGGTCCCATGCAGAGATATCTCTCATATCCTCCTGCTCAGAGTGAGCGCTCACATAAAGTGCATCGTCACCTGTGTCAGTGCCGCTGTTGTTTTCTCCGGCTGCCGAGGATGCTGCCTTGCTATCGCTTTTGCTGTCAGCCGCGGAGCTGCTCTCATCACCGCAGCCTGTTGTAACAGCTGCACACATCATTCCTGCGGCTGCCAGTGCCGCCAGTCTTTTAAGTGTCATATTAACCTCCGATCTGCTTGCTTTCTGGCGCACGGTAATGTCTTAATATATCTTTAAGTGCGTTTGCCTTGACAAGCTCTATATAGTCTTCTATCCCCGCTAATGGCTTCTCCGTCACCACTCCGCCGTGTATTTCCTGCGACAGATGGTGCGCATCAGACCCCGAAGTCTTCACCAGTCCGTAGCTGTTTGCATACTGATCTGCCCGATCATTCATAGCATCGCTTCGGTTGCCTGCATTATATACCTCTACCGCATCAACATCATGCGGGAAAAGCCTTATCGTATCTATGTAGTCTGCCTCTCTGAACGGATGTGCATGGACGAACAGTCCGCCGTCAGCGTGTACAAGCCTTGAAAGCTCCGGCACCTTGATATCCATTATCTCCGGGTGAGCCTTCAGCCAGTCCTTTCCAAGTCCGTATATGAGAAAGTCAGTCCCGTGATAGGTGTATTCTATCCCGAACATAACGGTCATACCGATCTCGTCCCCGACCTTTTTACCGTTTTCATACCCTTTGCAGTAATCCTCGCACATCTCCACCCAGCTTTTTGAGCGGTCTATGCAGGTATTCCCGTTGAAAAAGTGGTCCGTTATCATTATGCCGCTGTAGCCCATGGCTTTGAATTTTCTTACCTGCTCCTCAGCCGATGCTGATGCACAGGCGCTGACTTCTTTCGTATGGCAGTGGGTCTCGTATAAATATCTCATCAGAAGTCAACACCCCTTGTTATGACCTCCATGCACATTCTTCCGTTGTGGTACGGGCACTTCCACGGGCCTGCCATTTCTTTCTTCTCATCGGGCACTCCCTCAAAAGACACCTCGCTGAACCATTCAGAGCCTTCTCTCTTATCTATCACTCTTTCTTTTATCTTTTCCCATACAGAGCGTGCTGCATCGAGGAATTTTTCATCATTGCTGTGCTGATAAGCATTAAGGAACCCTACAACAGATTCTGCCTGCACCCACCATACGCGCTTTTTGTCGATTTTGTCGTTCTCGCGCTCGTTATTGAGGGCACCGTCCTCAAAGGCGATATCAAGTATATTATTCGATATTTTAAGATCCATCTGTGCAAATTCAGCCTTCAGCTTTTCATCTTCCAGAGTATCGCACGCAAGATCCATAAGCCATGTAGCCTCTATATCATGGCCGTAGGAGTGTATATCTCCCACAAGGTCATAGTTGTTGTCGAAGAACACTTTAAGAGCATTTGTCTCGGGAGTGTAAACAATATCTCTCATCTGTCCGAGCAGATATCTGAGCCTGTCTCCGACGTCCTCTCTCTTCTCAGCCTTGTAGAGCTCTGTGTAAGCTTCTATTAGATGCAGGATAGTGTTCATAGTTCTGTCGGCATGAAGTCCGTTTTCCGAAAGCTCATCATTTGAAGCATCGTTCCAGTTTATGTCGAAAGCCTCACCGTAGCCGTTATCCTTGAGCGCCAGCCTTTCGATATCGTCATAGAGCTTGTATGCAAGCTTCAGTGCTTCATCGTTTTTTGCAGAGTTATACAGGCATGACAGCGCATAGATAGCGAATGCGATATTGTACGTGTGCTTCTGAGTATCGGTGGGCTTTCCGTCAAAGCTCGTCATCCAGTAAACTCCACCCCTGTCGTAGTCGATACAGTATTTTTTTATGTATTCAAACGCATGAAGAGCATTTTCGAGACAGTGTTCGTCTCCGAGCACTGCATACGCTTTTGAGTAGAACCACAGTATTCTTGAATGAAGTATAACTCCCTTGTCAGCCTTCCTGTCAACATTCAGGTCGAAGCCTACGTAGCCGTAAAAGCCGCCGAATTCGTCATCTCTGAGCTTATCCCAGAAGGGCATTATGTTTCCTGTGAGCTCCTGCTTAACTTCATTAATAATCATAGCTGTGCCTCCACTTGAATTTTTACTTGGTTATTTTTCTTGCCTCGGTGTAGAATCTCTTATCCGCAGCGTGTCCCATAGAGAAGGTCTTTCTCGGAAGTGCGCCGTCCTTGATAACTGTGTTGAACAGCTGAGACTTAGGCATATCCTCCAGCAGGAAGCCTACATTACCCTCTTTTCTGGAAAGCTGCCCCACAACATCTGCGCCGTGTATATAATCTATCGCAGCGCCGTATTTTTCTGCATATTCATCTATAAAGTTCACAAATGTTCCTACTGCGAGGTTAGCCGTCGGCTTGTGTATGTAATACGGGAACTGCATAGAATTTATCACAAGAGTTATCTTCTGGTCGCTCGGCTCATGGCTCAGGCCGAGCACCTCTTTTGCCTCTTCTATAAGTCTGTCCTCGTCATTATCCGTAACTACCCTGTGAATAGCTTCAAATTCAAGTGCAGGGGAGTGCAGATTTACGATCTCTGCCAGTGCATATCTTGCAGGGTGATCCGACAGGTCAGCATCCGGGTTTTCTTCCTTGAGCCTGTCATATATCGCCTTTGCCGTTGCGAGAGAGTGATTTCCGTCACCCATTGCAAAAACGAGAGGCTCTTCGTTATCAGTGCCGTATTTTCTGTTGAAAAGCTCCTTGTCGGAAAGCTTGTCTATCGCTGCGAAAAGCTGTTCTGCGGCTTCATCATCGATAAGTCTTCCTGTAATGTGTCCGCCGCCGCACATAAGGTCATAGTCGTAAAGCACCTCAAACCTGTCCTTGATCTTTTCAAGAGGCTCTATGACGGTCTGCATCTCATCGTCGATAAGTATCATTATATGAGGAAGCTCTATCTCAGCCTTTTCTCTTACCTTTATTCTCGGCGGGAGCCTTTTTGCTACAGTTGCTTCGGTAGCTCTTACAGGCGACTGTGAACCCTTGCGGTAGTCATAACCCTCCATATCGACAGCTCCGACTATACCTGCTCTCATTTTTCCGTCAGACTGTATCCTCTCAACATAGATAAGTGCGTCCTTGTACTCGGTAAAAACACCCTCGTCGATGTATTTATTCATACTGTCGTCTATCTTTTTTATCCTCCTGTCAACATCAGGGGTCTTGAGGTATATCTCAGGCAGTGTCAGTTCGAGAGTGGTTTTCTCTCCCTTTGTTATCCTGGATACTTCCTCCCAGTATTCAGGCTCAGAGGTGTACTGATCGCACGCCACTACCGACCACTTGTTCATTTTTTCTGCGTCCTTAGAAAACTTCGGCAGCAGAATGTCAGCCTTTGTGAAAATCTTTTCCATTTTTTCAGCTCCTTGATCTAAAAATAACATAAAACATTAAGTTCCATAAATCTTAGTCAGATCATCATTATCATTCCAGCCATACAAAGCTGTTGTCTGTGTTTATGAAATCTATATTATAAACGCAGATCACCTTTTTGATACCGTTCTCCGAGATATACTGAGACACTGTCTGTGTATCCATTCCGAAATATCTCAGGTCGCACATAGTGATGTTTTTATACTTGCTGCAAAAATACGGCATCATAGTGTTGCAGTAGCTGTCCTTCAAGATCAGTACGCTCTCATCGCTCTCAGCGCCTTGGGCAGTTATCTCGATCATGGTGAAGTTGCCGCCCATAAAGGTCGCGTACTTGTCCTTGACTTCTTTGAGCTCATTTGCAAAAAGTCCGTCCTTCTGAGAGACACCGTCAATGCTCTCACAGGCCTCGGGCACAGTGTGGTCTCCCGCAGGGCCAGTATATTTAACGGTTATCCTGTTATCCTTCTGTGTCAGAAGTGTTATCTCATCGCTCTTTGCAAGCGCAAACGGTGCCTGAGAATACATCGTGCCGTAGAAGTCTTTAAGGCTCTCTTCTTCAAACTGCACCTCGGGAATATCCTCACCCATTTTGTTCATAAGTGCATCAAAGCCGAATTTTGCGCCCTCTGCTGTCCAGTGGTGGTCTGTTCGGTAATAGAAACCGTCTTTGCCGTCTGCAGACTTCATCTCTTCGATCGGGCACACAAAACCTATCCTGTCGGAAAGCTCATTCTCGATATGTTTTGCGGCATCTGCCTGATCGTCGTTATCACTGATAAGCGGAAGCTTATCGGAAAGCACGCTTACGGCATTTGGCGCAAGCAGAAAGCTTACCGATACATCATCGGGCAGGCCATCAGCGAACGAATTGATATAACCGATATTCTTATCTATCTGCTCATCATTCTCCCTGAATTCTTTCAGGTAAAAGCTGTCACTGCCGAAGTATACATCGTTCTGCTTAGATTTCAAAAATGCAAGCTCGGAAATGGTCTTTACCGATACAAGCTCGTCCTTTAAGAACACCTGATCTGCCATATAGGTCTCGAACTGCTTGGTGAAGTCGCCGTTTTTGACGCTTTCATATGAAAACTCGGGAAATTGCTGAAGAGTTCTGTTCTCCATTTCGGAAAACTCTCTGTCGTCTTCCATAAAGCTGAACACGCAGAACCCGAAAATGAACACCAGAAACAGGCAGATGATGATATAGTTTTTTATCTTTTCTGCTTTCATTCAAAACGCTCCTACTGTCAGAATCTGAAATACAAAAACGGGTTAAACGAATTGCCTGCCAGATAAGCCGTTGAAACTATCAGCATAAGCACTATCCACAATGGCTCACACACTGCGAAGGCAACGGGCTTTTTCTCTTCGAGCCTGGCTGCAAGCTTTTTCGGGTAAGGTGTAGATGCGATGATAAGCACGATAAACGTGACCGTGTAGGTCAGCGCATTGAACACCGTGAACCTGTTTGAGAACGGTACTCCGCCCAGACCAAACATATTTTTGAAGTTCTGTATAAGGGCAGTAAAGTCAACATATGCGAAGATGCCCCAGCCCATAACTATCAGAAACAGGGCATATATATGCCTTATCAGCTTTGGCGCCTTTTTCAGAGCCTTGCCTATGAGCAGCTTTTCTATCAGCAGTATCACTCCGAAATAAACGCCCCAGATCATAAAGTTCCAGTTAGCTCCGTGCCAGAAGCCTGTCAGGAACCAGACTATCATTATGTTTATGCACTGTCTCAGCTTGCCTTTTCTGTTTCCGCCCAGAGGGATATACACATAGTCTCTGAACCAGCTGGAAAGGGATATGTGCCAGCGCCTCCAGAATTCGGTGATAGAGTCTGAGATGTACGGATAATTGAAGTTTTCAAGAAAATCGAATCCGAACATTTTTCCAAGACCAATAGCCATATCAGAATAGCCTGAAAAATCAAAGTATATCTGGAATGTATATGCGATAGTGCCGAGCCATGCTGCACAGACGCTCATCTCGCTCTGATCGGTCTCGGATATAAGAGTGAACAGCGCACCGATATTGTTTGCAAGTATCACCTTTTTGCCCAGACCTATCGCAAAGCGCCGAACACCCTTTGCAAAGTGGTCCACTGTCTCGCGGCGCTGCATTAGCTGCTGCTCAACGTCTTTATATCTTACTATCGGTCCTGCTATCAGCTGTGGGAACAGAGCCACGTAAGCGCCGAGGGTAAGGAAGTTTTTCTGGCTGTTTACCTCGCCCCTGTATACATCGATAACGTAAGAAAGCGTCTGGAAGCTGTAAAACGATATACCGATAGGCAGCGTAAAGCCCAGCACTTTGATGTTCATACCGAATGCGTCGTTTGCAGTGTTTATGAAAAAGTCTGTGTACTTGAAAAACAGCAGCAGACCCATGTTCCACACGATTGCAAACAGCATAGCAAAAAACGGCAGCTTGCTGTCCTTCTTGCGTTTGGATCTGTCCGCAAGCAGTCCTGTGACATAAGCCACCACCGTGGACGCCAGCATCAGCCAGATGTAAACCGCCTCGCCCCACGCATAGAAAACAAGGCTGAACAAAAACAGCACCAGATTTCTCAGCTTTTTCGGGGCGATATAATAGACTATCAAAACTGCCGGTAAAAAAGCAAACAAAAAAGTTATACTTGAAAAAACCATTAATGTCCCGCACTGCTAACGAGCGTGCGAACCTCCTTAAATGTTAAACTGAATGAAGGATCATTCGATGATCTCTTTAGCCTTGGCATCATCATCTGAGATCGACAGGAAAACATACTTGCCGCTCTGAACAAGAACTGCATTGTTCAGCTTGTCCATCTCTGCAGGAGCATAATCGGCATAGCGTGTCTTCTGCTTTTCAACATAATCCGAAAGAGAGCTGTAGATATCCTTTGCAGAATCCTCGTCCACTGCCTCAAAACAGTCTATCTCCTCTGCTGTGGCGCCTGAGCCTCTGTAAACCTTGGCGCTCTTGAACTTATCCTTCGATATGCCTGTCACGCCCTCGATCTTATCCTCGGATAGCTCAACAAGCTGATCCTTGTATTCGATATCGTTGAAAAGCTTATCAGCAACAGTTGAGATATCAACGCTCTTTTCGGCAGAGACGCTCTTTGCAGTGCTCTCCGCAGCTGAGCTGTCATCACCGCAGCCTGTAAGCGCAGCAGCTGACATAGCCATAACAGCGCACATTATCATACTTATTATCTTCTTTGACATATTTGTTCGTCCTTTCGTTTTAAGTGTTATCTATGATATATTGCAGCCACTTGTCGCAGTAATCTGCCAGCAGGTGGATGCCGTCTGTAGAGGCTTCTTCGGGAAGATAACCGTTTGCATCAGCTATCGCCTCGGAGCAGTCAAGGTAGACAGCTCCCGTGCTCCGGCAAACCTCTTCAATAGCTTCATTGAATCTTGCTATATTGGTGTTGTTTATAACATCGCCCTCAAGCTCTCTTGCTGCCGTAACAGGCAGTATAGCTTCGGCGTAGATCTCGGCATCAGGCTGAGATTCCTGCAGAGCTTTTATAAGGTCGGTGTAGTAGTCGATAAATATCTGGGTATCCGGCCAGCCAATATCATTAAGGCCGAGATTTATAAATATCCTCTTGTAGTTGCCCTCAGATACCGCATCTATCAGTGTGCCTGCGTTACCGTTCGAGAGGGTAAAATCAAGGCTTGTAAGGGCAGTGTCGATATGCATGCCTATATTGCAGAGGAACACAGCCTTAGGATAAGGGCAGGTGTTTTGCAGACCCACAGTTCTGGAATCTCCTATGAACAGTGCATCGGAAAGATCGTCGTTCTCATCGTGCTCCGCTGTGCTGTCGGCCTGTTCTTCGGATACAGGCTCGTCCTGTTGAGAGGAATTGCTTGTTTTCTTTACATTTTTGTTTTTGGTGTCAGCCTCGGCCGCAGATGAGGAGTCGGGCTCTGACGGAGCAAAAAACTTAGTACTCGAGCCGGCAGCATGAACGCCCCATACGCATGAAAACAGAAGGCAGGCTATGGAGAAGAGCGAAACTATGCTCTGCTGCGTCCTGACCCTTTTTTTGCGTATCTGCTGGATATTCGGTTCATTGTTATAGTTATCCATCGAGCGCACCGCCGCTTTATCATTACTTATTTCAGGCATATTATTAGTATAACAAAACACACCCAAATTATTATAACACAAAACCTTATCCATTGCAAGTATTTTTTCACATATAAAGCAAAAAAATCCTGCCCCCGTTTTCAGGGAGCAGGATAAGTTCATCATATTCTTATGAAGCCTTCTCTGTAGTGAAGTCGTCCTCATAACCGTCGATATATGTCTCGGTGAACGCTTCCATGTTCTTGGAGGTCGTGCTGGAGATGTATATATCATCGGGGTTGGTGTAGGTTCCGTCAGGGAAGCTCTTGATATCTGTTGTGTAGAATACATAGTAGAATGCGCCCGACTTGTCCTTATCGGTTGTGAAGGTAGCCTTATACAGCCAGTAAATGCGGTTAACGGTGCTGTAATCATATTCTGTATCCTTAGTGAAAGCAACATAAGTGCTGGTGTAGGCAAGCTCTGCTTCCTCAACATCGCCGTCAACATTAGTCAGATAGCTGTAGCTTGAACCGATCATATCGTCCTTAGCCTCAGCGACCTTTTCCTCGATCAGATCAGCATAGAAGTCTGCTGTATCAGCTGCTGTATCCTTAGTTACGTAAGAAGGAACATCAGAAAGTTCGGATATCTTGAATGTCTTCTTAACATCGCCGTTTGAATCGGCGCCCTTGAGCTTGTAGCCTGACTCCTGCAGTCCGTAGTAACCTGAGCAGGTAACCTCAAACTCGCCGTCCTCGCCGAGATAATCAGGGCAGTCTACCGAGAAGTAAACATCGTCCTTGATAGCGGAGTTAACGGAATCGGAGTTTACATAGCTTGGCTTAACGAAAGGAAGTGCTCCCGAATACTCAAATGTGATGCCGTCAAACGGATCTACCTCCTGAAGTCCCTGGAGGCCTTCAACAGTGTAGTTCTTAACTATCTTGTTGCCGTCCTCGAGATCCTTTGCATCGATTATGTAATAATCGTCGCCTGCTTTAAAGAACGCTGTATCGCCGTTCTTTTCAAGATCTGCATAGAAGTAGCAGGTAACAGGGAATGTATCTCCGTTTGAAAGATCATATGAATAGCTGTAATCAAAGTAGAACTGGTAGTCATACTTCTCCGTGTCATAAGAAACGTTTGCGGAGCCCTGTCCGTCAAAACCGTCGAAAGATACGTTTACGCACTCGAACGGATCGATCTCTGTACCCTTCTTCAGACCCTTTACGGTCACTTCAAACTCAGTGTTTGTGAGCTTTATGTTCTTGCTCTTGAGAGAGCTCTCGGGATACTTAACGGTGCACTTTACCTTGTCTCCGTTTTTAAGTCCCTTTTTCTTATCGACCTTTACTGTTATCTTGTAGTTGCCCTTGCTGTCGGTCTTGAGGAGAGCCTTTCTCATCTTCTTGATTTCGGAAAACTCATCAATGCCGTAAGCCTTCTTCAAGGTCTTCTTATCAAGTGAAAGATACTTGCTGACTGTCTCCTTCTTGTCCTTGGTGACTGCCTGATATCCTCCGATAATGTCAAGAGCGTCATCAAGGTCCTCATCATCATAATCATAATCAAGATCACCGAGAGCATCCTTGATATCATCGGAATCAAGATACATATAATAGGGATATGCGTTGAGCTCTGCCGTTACGGTGCCCTGGCCATCAAGGCCGCTGAACTCTACCTTTACAAGCTCCTTTGCATCTATCTTCGTATACTTGAAGATAAGATTATAAAGCAGCACTATAGCTATCACAATAACTGCAACAACAGCTGCCAGAATGATAACTATATTCTTATGAGTCGAGAACCAGTTTGGTCCCTTGGGTGCCGCAGGTGCTGCCTCTGCTGCTGCAGGAACTGCCTGCGGTACAGGCTGCTGCTGAGGAGCTGCCTGAGGCGGAATAACTGCCTGCTGAGCCTGCTGTGGTGCTGCCTGCTGTGCAGGAGCTGCGCTCTGCTGTCCTGCCTTCTGAGTCTGCTTTGCCTGAGCGTAGGTGTCCTTAGCAGTCTGCTGTGGTGCTTCCTGCTGAGGTGCCTGCTGTGGAGCTGCCGCAGGTGCTTCGGGCATCTGTGCTCCGCAAGCGGCGCAGAACTTTGTACCCGCTGCTGCAGGTGAACCGCACTGCGGACAGAAAATCTGATTAGCCATACTTTACCTCCATAATGTGTGCATCATGGTCTGTTTTATCAACAGAGCCGCCGATGCAGATCATAGCTTTTATTCGGAAAAACCGCTGAAAAAACCGATCATTCCTCATCATCAGTATACAACCAATAAAAATAAAAGTCAAGGAGGGTTTGGATAAAAACAATTAAATAATTAAATTTTTGTACGTTTGTACAATTATAGGTCACAAAAAATCGCTGTTTAAGTCAATTTTTCAAACGTTTTCTGTTACAGAAGAGACTCTATCCGAGGATGCTGCCTCTTGCAAAGAGTTGATACGGAGGTGCTCAGATATATTGCCTGAGAGCGTACCTCCTCAGACCCCAGAGCAGACAGCTCCCTCAGTCTTGATAGCTCGGCGCCCAGCTCGTCGATAGACTGAGAATCAAGCTGCATGGAACCCCTGAACGAAAAATTCGCCCACAGGGCATCCAGCTCGGTCAGCAGCTTTTCGGGCACTCTGTCATTAACGGCGGAGGCGCTTATCTCAGAGAGCTTTTCTGTAAGCTTCTCGCAGTCCTCATCAAGACTGTCAAGGCAGCAGACGGAAAGCCCTGTTATCATAATAAGTATGAAAATGCTTATAAACAGCCGCTTCATTTGGTTTTCTCCTTTTCTATAACATTTACGATGCCGTCGGTATCGGCAGTGCAGATGTATATATCTTTTATATCCAGCTGCTTTTTTTCAAGCGCTTTGCAAAGCTTTGCTCTGTCAAGAGACACTGCCTTGAGCGCACTTTCGATAACTGCTCCGTTTTCAACTACCAGCATAGGCGGATCTTTATCCTTTTCTCCTTTCAGATCAAGATCCTCATTTGTAACGGGTCTGTTTGCAAATTTCTGGTATACTGAAAGGCTGCCGTTTGTCTCCACTACTGCCAGCTGAACCTCACTTATATCAAAAATGCCCATACCTCTGAGCGATTCGAGAAGGTCATCAGCAGAATACCTGAGCTTAAAAAGCTCCTTCTGATGGATGTTACCGTCAGTTATCACTATTTTTGATGAGCCGCAGACCAGCCGTCTGACCCCTCTGAATTTCATAGATGCGTATGACATTATGACATCAAGACTAACCAGAGTGAATATTGGGATTATCCCTATTATCATCGGTATTGCAGGGTCCTCGACGGGCAGCGTGGCGATGTTTGACAATAGCACTGCCGTTACCAGCTCAGAGGGCTGGAGCTCACCTATCTGCCTTTTTCCCATTAGTCTTATCCCGAATATCAGAGCTGCATAAAGTATCACTGCGCGGATAAAAACGATCAGCATTGAAAAATTCACCTCGCAGATATTGTTTGCATGATCGTTCTGAATATTCCGTGAAATACTGTAAAAAATAATCCGAGAATATTCTGAACGGAGATAAAAAATGGAGAAAAACGATATTTCACTTTCCTTGCAGGAGACCTTGTCCGATCTCTCGAAAATGCTCTCAGATACGGCGGAGCTCAATATAACGAGCGCTGTTATATGCGGCACTCCCATAGCGGCAGTATCCGTTGAAGGAATGGTATCTACGGAGCAGCTCGGAGAGCTCGTCCTGCGGCCGCTGAGCGAGCTGTCAGCATCAAAGACTAAGCCCGAAAAACATCTGCTCGATCATCTGACCGAGAATATGTTTCTCACTGCCGACAGACAGAAAATTTACAGCCTTGATTCGGCAGCAGAATTTTTATTCTCGGGCTTTGCAGTTCTGTTTGCGCAGGGAAGATGCTATGGCTGTGCGCTGGGGCTGCAGGGGTTTGAAAAAAGACCCGTTACAGCTGCCGAATCAGAGCCTACGCTCATGTGCTCTCAGGAGAGCTTTACCGAAGCTGTGAGAGTCAATATGTCCTTGGTCAGAAGGAGGCTGAAAAGCAAAAAGCTGAAAATGGAGCTTCTGAAAGCAGGAGAACGATCGGATACGGACATCTGCCTTATGTATATGACAGACAGAGCCCCTTCTGATATTGTAAAACGAATAAAAGACGAGCTTTCGCATCTTGAGCTCGACACTGTACTGACGGTCGGTTCGTTCCAGCCTTTTATTGATGACAGCTATCCCTCATCAGTCTTTTCGGCGATAGCTGTCAGCGAAAGACCCGACCTTATCTGCTCACGCCTTAATGAGGGCAGGGTGTGCGTTATGATAGACGGCGTGCCCTTTGCGATGATAGTGCCTTCTCTATTTGCGGAGAATTTCTCCACTATGGACGATTACTCGTCGAAGCCTTATTACAGCGCCTTTATTCGCTGGATAAGGTATCTCAGCTTTTTTCTGTCGGTGGCATTTCCGGGGCTTTACGTAGCCCTTGCGGATTTCCACCCCGAGGTCTTTACCCTGAAGCTTCTTCTTAACCTTTCGGTAGCAGAGGAGGCAACGCCTTATCCGCTTGTTGCTGAGGTCATAATGCTTATGATATTTTTTGAGATAATGCGTGAGGCAGGTCTCAGGCTCCCGAAATCTGTTGGCAGCGCTGTTTCTATAGTTGGAGGTCTTATAATTGGTGATGCTGCCGTAAAAAGCGGTATAGTTTCGGCTCCGCTTCTGATCGTTGTCGGTATTACGGCTACTGCATCGTTTGTTACTCCTCCTGTTGAGCAGCCCGTTGCAGTGCTAAGGCTTGTATTTATATTGGCAGGCGGCTGCGCAGGGCTTTACGGGCTGGCAGTCTGCTTTGCGGTGCTGACGGCAAACATTTGTGCAATGAATGATTTTTCGGTCTCCTATATGTCACCTGCCGCACCGCTCGATGCGTCAGGCTTGAAGGATGTTATCTACCGCAAGACATACCGTGAATATGAAAGCTCACACACAAAGCTTTCGGATATAAGGGAGGGGACACATGAATAGGATAAGTCAGCTTCAGCTGTTTGCAGTTATGCTTTGCGGCCATGCTTTTTCACTGATGACGTTTTTCCCTTATACGTTCGATAATCCGTCAGAATATATGATAGGTGTGCTTATATCTACATTTATTGAGATATTTCTTGCGGTGCCTGCTGTTATCATATATAAGCGCTTTGAGGGGCGCGACCCTTGCTCTCTGGCAGGGGATAGCTCAAGGGCGCTGAAGATCACCGCAGGTATTTTTTACACATTCGTGTTTTTTTATTTTGCTTACCGTGTTACGGGCAATTTCGTGTATTTTCTCGATTCTGTGCTGTCAGGCTATTTCCCGAGAGCGCTCGTTGTTGTCAGCGTTTGTGCAACGGCGGTGTATCTGGGTCTGATGAAGCCCTCCGTTATCGGCAAGACATCGGGCATAATGCTGGCACTTTTTGCGCTATTTACAGTTCTGGTCATTGGCAGCTCCTTTTCGAGCACAGGGTCAGGCTTTCTGAGCTTTCATCTTGCATCGGAAAACATTTCTCACGGCATCGGAGAGGCTGTCAAGTGTGAGCTCCTCAGAAATCTTGATATGCTGTTTTTGCTGTTCTTTCTGCCAAAGCTGAAAGGCAGCCCTGTCAGGGTGAGCGCACTTTACCTCGGCGTCAAGCTCATAATGGTAGAGCTTTCCGTCGGCTTTGTTACGGTGATGCTCGGTGACTTTGCAATGATCTCAAAGCTGCCGTTCTCTTCGATGGCGTCGTACTCGACCTCTTCAATGATAGAGCGCTTCGATGCTGCCTTTATGGCAGTGTGGGTAATTCTTGCGATAGTGCGCCTTGGGGCAGTTTTCCATTGCAGCTCAGACTGTATACAGGCAGTTATCCCCAAGGCTGACAGAACGGTCAGTGTCGTCATAAGTGCGGCGATACCTGCGGCGGCTGCTGTGTATAAGCTCACAAACTATGAATGGGAGAGCACGGCTTACGATATGAACGGTTGGCTCATAACAGTGACTGCTTTGCTGTTCGTGCCGCTGATGATATCTGCATTTGTGCTTCTCAGAGAAAGGAGGAGCGCAGATGTCAGAGGTGCGTAAAAGAGCAGTGAGGGTAGGTCAGCTGGGGAGAAAATATGTTTTGCTCATTTTAGCGGCGGCGCTCGTGCTCGCGTCGTTTTCAGACGACCATAATATTGACAGCAGGCTCCTTGTTCACGCAATGGGTATAGATGAGACAGAAAACGGCTATAACGTTACATTCCAGGTGTTTCGTTCAACAGGCTCCGGTTCGGATATCCCCATAGACATAAGTATGTCGAATGTTCAGCTGATAAAGGTGCAGGCGAAAACCGTTACCGAGGCTGTTGAAAAGTGCAGCTCAAAGCTTGGAAGGGAAGCCTTCCTCGGGCATTTGCAGGTAGTATGCTTCGGCAACGGTACCGACTATTCCGACCCCGAAGAGCTTTTCTCGTTTGCGATAAAGGATAAGAGCGTTTATCTCGGAGTAGATATCTGTCAGGCTGAAAACAAGGCTGAGGACATAATAATGAAAGAGATAAAGCGCGGCACGATGTCCTCTGAAAACTTAGTGAAAGCATTGAAGGAGAATTCTCAAAAGGGCAGGACAGTCGAATGTACGCTCCTTACTTTTCTTTCATGTATAGATTCTCCCAAATATACTGCAATGCCTGTGATATCAATAAGCGAGCAGGGCAAAGGTGATAACAAAGAGCCCGTAATAGATATCACGGGAACTGCACTGATATCCGAAGGGAAGACCTTGCCGCAGAGGCTTAACGGCGAGCAGGCATATGGCCTTACACTGCTGAAAGGTGACGCTCAGAAATTTACCTCTGTGATCGAAAAAGACGGTCGTGAATGTGACGTAAGATTTGAAAATGCAACAACCAAGCGGAGTCTGAAGCTTGAAAACGGCAGATTATATTACTGTGCCGATATTGACCTGACTGCGGCTCTGTCTCTCGATATAAAAAAGCACTCGGGCATTACCGAGCGCGAGCTTGAAGATCATATCAGCAGGATAACTCTTGAATCGTGGAAATTATCCGAGGAAAATGGCTGTGATGCTGTCGGCGTGTGGAAATACCTGCGCCAGAGATACCCGAAGCTATATCTTGAAAACAGGGAAGACTTAACGCTGATAATAAAGAGCGTTTCTCCGAGGATAACTGTCAGCTGCGAGATAGAATAGAAAAAAGCGATACCGCTTGAACGGCGGTATCGCTTTAGTTTTATTCCTCGTCGGGAACTATAGATATATAAAGCTCCTCGAGCTGCTTTTCGTCAACTACCGACGGGCAGCCGCTCATAAGCTCGCTGGCGTTCTGAACCTTCGGGAAGGCGGTAACATCACGCAGACTGTCAGCCTTGCACATTATCATAGCGATACGGTCAAGACCGATACCCATTCCGCCGTGCGGAGGTGAAGCGTAGCGGTAAGCATCTACCAGGAAGCCGAATTTTGCTTGGATCTCCTCGTCGCTCATACCGAGAGCCTCGAACATCTTTTGCTGGAGTGCAGGATCAGTTATTCTCATCGAGCCCGATGAAAGCTCTGTTCCGTTCAGCACAAGGTCCCACGCCTTAGCTCTGACACTTCCGGGGTCACTGTCAAGATACTCCAGACACTCCTCCATAGGCATAGTGAACGGATGGTGCATAGCTACCCATGTTTCGCTCTCTTCGTCCCATTCAAAGAACGGCATCTCGGTTATCCATACAAAGTTGTAAACATCATCAGGTATCAGCTCAAGTCTCTTTGCACAGATAAGTCTCAGTGCGCCGAGTGTAGGCAGGACCACCTTGTTTTTATCTGCACAGATGAGTATAAGGTCTCCCTTTTCAGCTCCGATATCAGAAAGCAGCTTTTCAAGCTGACCCTCACCCAGGAATTTCTTGAAAGAGCAGTTTGGCTCGTCTGCCCAGCGAATGTAGGCAAGCCCCTTAGCTCCTATACCCTTTGCGTGCTCTGTCAGCTTATCGATCTCTTTTCTTGTGTAGGTAGCAGCGCCGTTCTTTACGTTTATCATACGCACAGAACCGCCTGCCTCGACCGCAGCTTTGAACACCACAAAGTCAATATCTGCGACCTTATCGGTTATGTCATCGATCTCCATACCGAAACGTGTATCAGGCTTGTCCGAACCGAAACGTGCCATTGAATCCGCAAAGGTAAGTCTTTCGATAGGCAGCTTTATATCCTTGTCCATTATCTCTTTGAACAGCTTCTGTATATATCCCTCGATACATTCCTGAATGTCCTCCTGATCTACGAAAGACATTTCCAGGTCTACCTGAGTGAACTCGGGCTGTCTGTCAGCTCTCAGGTCTTCATCTCTGAAGCATCTTGCAAGCTGTATATATCTGTCATATCCTGCCACCATAAGCAGCTGCTTGTATATCTGCGGGCTCTGCGGCAGGGCATAGAACTTTCCGTGATGCACTCTTGATGGTACAAGATAATCTCTTGCGCCCTCGGGAGTAGACTTCATCATCATCGGGGTCTCTATCTCCAGAAAGCCGTTCTCATAGAAATATTCTCTTGTCACCCTTGCTATCTCATGACGGGTGATAAGGTTCTGCGTAAGCTTGGGGTTTCTAAGATCAAGATAGCGGTATCTCAGCTTTAACTCATCGTTCACCTTGTCTGAGTTCGTCACCTCAAACGGAGTAGTCTCAGCAGCTGAGAGTATACGCAGATCGGTAACTGCGATCTCAATATTTCCTGTTCTGAGCTTTCCGTTTTTGCTTTCACGCTCACGAACAGTGCCTACTGCCGCAAGCACATATTCGCTCTTTACCTGCTGTGCCTTTTCAAACACAGTCCTGTCGGTCTCATCGTTGAAGGCAAGCTGCACCAGTCCTGTTCTGTCACGCAGGTTGATAAAGATAAGGTTTCCCATATCTCTTACTCTGTCTGCAAATCCCATAACGGTGACAGTGTCACCGACAGTGTAGTCAACAGAGCAGTAATTTGTTCTTTTTAGCCCTTTCATGCTGTCAAGCGTCATTAGTTTTCCTCTTTTCGTGTATTTTCTTTTCTGATAGTATCCAGATATGCTTCGATATACTTTTTCTTATCATCGAACAGTATCATAAACAGCGAAACTGTCAAAATCCCCGCAAACACTCCGAATGCTATAAATTCTCTCAGCCCTGCCGACATCAGCATAAGAAAAACGCATATCAGCGTTATCGCTGCAGCAGCGATATAAGCGGAGACAGGTTTTCTTATCTTTCCCACAAGGCGTGAGCCGTTCTCTGTCTTTTCTATCTCTCCGAAAAAGCCCCGTGCGCCGCCGTCCCTCTTTTTTGCCGTATGGTGAAATATCATTACTCGGCTGTCATCTCTGCGGCAGCCGTAGAAAAACGTCTCATAGCGGTGCTTCCTCATAAACCTGCCCAGTGAAAAAATATTAAGTGTAGGGCGGTATTCAACGAGGTCACGGTCAAGCTTTCTGCAAAGCTTTTTCGGGCTGAGTTCAGTTTCTATGACTATATGATCTCTCATTGTATGGGAGTACCCTTTTCGGGTCTGTCGGGATAATCGTTCGGGTCGAATACCTTTTCGTTTATCTTTATCTGACCGCCTGTTCTGGTGTTAAGCAGCATTCCGTATATAGTGCCGCACTTTGTGCATCTGAACTGGTGGAATATCTTTTCTGCGAACCAGCGGTTCTCCTTATCCATTATCTGATCCAGAGGACAGGTCTGATAAACTATCTCTGCATCTCCTGCGAGACACATTCTTGCCAGCGAACCCACGCACAGCATATATTCGGTAGGATTGTGTATCTCTGCTATCGGTACGTCTTTGCACTGCTCACATCTGCTCATCAGCCGTTTCCTCCTTCTGTAAACTTAGCGATATCCTCATCTATACCGCTGAACATTTCGCCGATCACCGCATTTGAGAATGTGTTTATAAGTCCTTCCCCGAGATCGGTATCGGTCTGTTCGCCTGTTCTCATATTTTTGAGCTTGCCCTTGCCGCTTTCGATCTCATCGCTGCCGAGCACCATAACGAATGCCGCACCGATCTTGTCAGCATACTTCATCTGAGCCTTCAGACCTCTGCCTATGAGGTCGTACTCAACAAAATATCCTTCTTTTCTGAGCTTCGATGCGATAGCGATAGCCTCAGACGCTGCGTCCTCGCTCATCGGTGCGATATACAGATCGCACTTTTTCTCTTCGATAAAGTCGCACTCCTGCTTTTGCATAGTCATTATCAGTCTTTCAAGACCCATTGCAAAGCCGAGTGCAGGCGTTGCTTTTCCGCCAAGCTGCTCGATAAGCCCGTCATAGCGGCCTCCTCCGCAGACTGTGCCCTGTGCGCCTATATCTGTAGAGATGAATTCAAACACCGTTCTTGTGTAATAATCAAGACCTCTTACAATCTTCGGGTTGATAGTGAAATCTATATCCATAGCGCCGAGGTATCCTTGCAGCTTTGAGAAGTGGTCCGAGCACTCCTCGCAGAGATAGTCTGTTATCAGCGGCGCACCCTTTGCGATCTCCTGGCAGATAGGTGATTTGCAGTCGAGTATCCTCATCGGGT
The DNA here is from genome assembly GCA_017484095.1 of Ruminococcus sp. GTDB lineage: Bacteria > Bacillota > Clostridia > Oscillospirales > Ruminococcaceae > Hominimerdicola. The sequence goes on from JAFUTU010000032.1 coordinate 105,073, forward strand.
TCTTTTCCAGTCTTTCCTGACAGGTGCCGCAAAGCTCGTCCTTGCGCGCCGAAAAGTATTCTTTAAGCGCTTTGTGATAGTTAGGTCTGCAATTCGGGCAGCCAATAGAATTTATGTTCAGAACTATATCTCTCAGTCCGCAGCTGTCCAGAACGTTCTTTGCAAGCGAGATCACCTCAGCGTCAGCTCTTGGGCTTGCAGAGCCTACCATCTCACAGCCGAACTGGTGGAACTCTCTCAGTCTGCCTGCCTGCGGCTTTTCATGGCGGAAGCAGGTGAGCTGATAGAACACCTTCTGTGGGAGGCCTTCGTTAAGTATACCGTTCTCTATCACAGCACGCATAGTGCCTGCCGTACCCTCCGGGCGCAGAGTAAACTGAGCATCGCCCGTAGCGGTGACGGAATACATCTCCTTCGATACCACGTCGGTAGTCTCGCCGACAGAGCGCACAAACAGACCTGTATCCTCGAATGTAGGTATCCTTATCTCCTTGAATCCGAACTGCTGTGCAATATCATTAGTTATTTTTTCAACAGTGTGCCATTTTTTCACCTGAGAGGGAAGTATATCGTTAGTTCCCTTAGGTCTCTGTATCATAACTGCCAAATCATCATATCCTTTCCGAAGTTATACAATGTAACAAACAGGAGGCATCACCTCCGCCTTACACAATAACAATATAATACTCTAATTTTTATAAATAGTCAAGAACACGTTTATGAACAAACAAAAAAGCCGTCCCGAACAAGGGACGACTTTACCGTGATACCACCCTAATTACCCACAGCCTGAGCCGTGAGTCACTCTGCACCCTTAACGCAGGCAATACGCCTGTCCTTTATCAGACAGGGGCTCAGAGGTGTCCTTCGGAGAAGCCGCACCGCAGACCCTTTCACCATACGGTCCTCGCTCAGCATAGCGGCAGCCCTACTCTCCCCGTCAAAGCCTTTTGATATTACTGCCTTGAAGCAGTTGTAGGATTAACGATGTCACGCCAGTCAAGGTCTCCGCGCTCAAGTGCGTGGATAAGAGCCTCGGCAGTAGCGATATTCGTTGCTATCGGAATGTTGTGTACATCGCAAAGTCTCATCAGATTAGCCTGATCGGGCTCATGAGGCTTTGCCGAGATAGGATCTCTGAAAAACAGCAGCAGATCTATCTCGTTGCAGGAGATCCTTGCAGATATCTGCTGATCTCCACCCTGAGAGCCGCTGAGATAACGCTGAACTCCCAGTCCCGTTGCTTCGGCGACCATCTTTCCGGTAGTGCCGGTAGCGCAAAGATTATGTTTGCTCAGAACTCCGCAGTATGCAATGCAGAACTGTACCATAAGCTCCTTTTTGGAGTCGTGAGCGATAAGTGCGATATTCAAAAATGATCCCCCCGTTTCGTATTTTCCGCCGCGGCTGTCAGGCGGCGTTCTTATCAGATCATACCTTTATTGACAGCGGAATGTGCTCTCCCTTTATTCTTCTCGAGATCGCCGAGAACGCCAGGAAGCCCATAGAGCTTGATGACAGCGGAGCGCCCTTTCCTGTTGCAAGCGGTATAGCGCTGTCCTCAGGAATAACTCCGAGCAGCTGAACACCTATAGTATCAATGATAGCGTCAAGGTCGTCCATGTCGTCATACTCGAATATCCTCTTGTTAGCCTTGTTGATAACGAGCCTCTGCTTCTGGTTGCCTCTCTTGTAGAACTCATCAGACATCATTCTTCCGTCTCTTACACAGACAGGGTCAGGCGTAGTTACGATGAGGATAAGGTCGGAATTCGTAACGATATCGAATACAGAACCGTTTATTCCTGCCGATGTATCAATAATGATGTATTCAAAATATTTTCTCATTTCCTGAGTTATCTTCTCGATATCCTCAGCTTTAAGCTGTACGAACGGATCGCTTGGCGCGCAAAGCACGCTAAGGTTCGATGCCAGCTTGACAGTAGTGGTAGCCTTGTAAACATCGCAGGTGCCCTCAAGCACATCACCGAGATCGTAAGGTATGTTACCCTGCATTCCCAGCATGATATCCATGCATCTCAGACCGAAGTCGAGCTCTATGATAAGAGTTCTGTTTCCCTGTTTTGCAAGAGCATATCCCAGGCAGGCGCTGATAGACGATTTTCCTGTTCCGCCCTTACCCGAAGTTACTGCAATAATTTTTGACATAAGCTCATTGCTCCTTTCACAAACATAAAACCGCGAAAGCCTTCCCGCGGGATTATTGCCGCCCAACAGTGTGCACTGTATGATAAAATGTGCGCCGCGCATTCAAAGCACGCCGCAGACTGCGGCAGTAAAAACGCCGTCATAAACAAGAACAGCGACAGACGTTACCTATTATTATTTTACCACATATTTTTGATTTGTCAAAGCAATTTTTATCAAAAAGCACAAAATCGTTAATTCACATTAAATCGGACTTTCACTTTTAGCTATTTTGCACAATGACGAAAAATACCCCCTACTGTATATAGTTGTTCTGTATATCTTTGACCACAAGAAAAGCATAGCTGTGGTTGTTCTTCGTTAAAAAAATTACTTCTTTTTACAGTTGTCCGCATAATCTCAGGGGCCCGGCATATACATATTAGAAACACGGACAAGGTAAAAACGCCGTCCATAAGAGTGAAGGAGAGAGAAGTATGTATATCAAAACAGTAAAGCTTAAAGACCTGCGGGCGCTATCGGTCATCATAGCCGTGTTGCTCGTTCTTGCAGCGCTTATGATAGTAATAATAGGCGCTTCAAAGCACAAGACTATCGACTACGACCTGAAAACCGAGTCTGACAGACAGCAGTTTCTTGCGGATATGGGCTGGAAGGTAGGCAAAAAGTATGAAAGCTGCCGTCAGGTAACTATCCCCGAAAAATTCACGGCAGTCTACAAAAACTATAATGAGCTGCAAAAGCAGCAGGGCTTTGACCTTTCCGAATATAAAGGAAAGAACGTGACCATATATACATATGCGGTGAAAAACTATAAAAATTCGCAAAACCCAGAGGCTATAAAAGCAACCCTGATCGTATACAAGGGCAAGCTTATCGGCGGAGATGTCTGCTCCATAGAGCTTAACGGCTTTATGCAGGGGCTGCGAAACAGAGACGCAAAGTAAGAAAGTGCACTTAGGTGCACTTTTTTGTTGACAAAAGGCGTTTCGGGCTTTATAATGGTATAGGTGATAGATTTGAGACTTGATAAATTTCTTTCCTCACAGCTGAATGATGTCTCTCGCAAGGACGTAAAAAGCCTGTGCTCAAAGGGCAGAGTGACCGTTAACGGCAGCGCTGCCAAAAGATCGGATATACATATAGATGAGGTCAATGACGAAATAGCTATTGACGGGGCGGCCATTGTCTACCGCGAGCATATCTATATCATGCTCAATAAACCGCAGGGCGTTGTCTGCTCGACCCGTGACGGCCTTTCGGAAACAGTGCTGGAGCTTGTTCCTGATGAGCTGAAAAGAAAAGGGCTTTTCCCTGCGGGCAGGCTTGATAAGGATACCGAGGGCTTTGTTCTTATCACCGATGACGGTGACCTTGCACACAGAATGCTCTCACCTGCACACCACGTGCCCAAGACATATTTTGTGAGACTTGAAAGACCGTGCGCAGAGGGCTGCGAGATCCTTTTCGCAGAAGGCTTTGAAGACGACGAGGGCGGCTGCTGGAAGCCTGCGGCCTTGAAAGCGGTGAACGATATGAGGACCGAGTTTGAACTTACCATTACAGAGGGGCGTTATCATCAGGTAAAGAGAATGTTTTCTCAGCTTGATAACAGAGTGATTTTTCTTAAACGTATAAGTATCGGAAATATGAAGCTTGACCCCGATCTTCCTCTCGGAAAGTGTTTGGAGATACTGCACAAAGATGTTGATAAATTATTGGCAGAGGGAGCGCTGTAATTCCATTTTTTTCCAACGAAGGTTAAATTTTCGTCAATATTTATAAAGAGATATGATAAAGTTTAGTAAAAAAAACTCTTGCGGGTATGAGGAAAATTTGTTATTATAAGAACATAGCTAATTGGGATATTAGTAAAAATCAAAATAGGGAGGTCCTTTTTAATGGCAAGTGTATCATTAAGGGAAATTTATAAGAAGTATGCAGGCGGCGTTATTGCCGTTTCCGACTTCAACATCGAGATCAAGGATAAGGAATTCATTATCCTCGTTGGTCCTTCCGGATGCGGTAAGTCAACGACTCTCCGTATGATCGCAGGACTTGAGGAGATCAGCGAAGGCGAGCTTTACATCGGCGATCGTCTTGTAAACGACATCGCACCTAAGGACAGAGATATTGCGATGGTTTTCCAGAACTACGCTCTGTATCCTCACATGACAGTTTTTGAGAACATGGCATTTGGTCTTAAGCTGAGGAAGGTCCCCAAGGACGAGATCGCAAGGAAGGTTGAGGAAGCAGCAAGGATCCTCGACATCGCACATCTTCTTGACAGAAAGCCGAAGGCTCTTTCGGGTGGTCAGAGACAGAGAGTTGCGCTTGGCCGTGCTATCGTGCGTGAGCCTCAGGTATTCCTTCTTGACGAGCCTCTTTCCAACCTCGACGCTAAGCTGAGAGCACAGATGAGAACCGAGATCTCCAAGCTCCACAAGAAGCTGGGAACGACCTTCATCTACGTTACACATGACCAGACAGAGGCTATGACGATGGGTGATAGGATCGTTGTTATGAAGGACGGTTACATCCAGCAGATAGATACACCTACAAACCTCTACCAGAGCCCTGTTAACCAGTTCGTTGCAGGATTCATCGGTTCACCTCAGATGAACTTCATCGACGCTAAGCTCCTCAAGGACGGCGACAAGTATGTTGTTGAGTTCGGTTCCGAGGATACAAAGACCACAAGAGGCGTTAAGTATCAGGTAGTAGTTCCTGATTCCAAGATCGACGATCCCGAGGCTCTTGAGCAGCTCGTAGATCAGGAGGTTGTTCTTGGTGTTCGTCCTGAGTGTATCCATGATGAGCCAGCATTCCTGTCACAGGCTACAACAGGTGTTATCAACACCACAGTAGAAGTTACCGAAATGATGGGTGCAGAGACATATCTCTACCTCACCTGCGAGGGCATCAACCTCACAGCAAGAGTTTCTCCGCGTTCTGATGTTCGTCCTCAGGACGAGATCCAGGTTGCTATTGATCCTAACAGGATCCATATCTTCGACAAGGAGACAGAGAAGACTGTTCTTAACTAAGAAACCGATCACAGCCCTTCCGAAAACGGAGGGGCTGTTTTTATAGAGGTGAGACTATGATGTATAAGAAAATATTTGCGGCGCTTGCCGCTTGTGTGATGTGCCTGGCGTCTTTTGCAGCCTGCGGTGACAGTGAGAGCAGTTCGTCGGCGGATAACAGCAAGGTCAGCTCGCAGACTGATGAAAAGCTTACTCCCGATGAGGATAAACCTCCCGAAACTGATGAGGAGTGGGAGCAGGCTATGTTCAAGAAAGCAATGGTGTCATACGGCAATACCGAGCTCGTTCAGAACGTTATAAAGAAAGCTCAGAATGGTGAAGAGGTAACGGTTGCATACCTCGGCGGCTCTATAACGGAGGGTATATCTGCCGGCGCTGACGGCTGCTATGCGAAGCTTACCTATGACTATTTTGCAGAGAAATTCGGTACGGGTGAGAATGTGAAGTACTGCAACGCAGGCCTTAGCGGAACACCCTCAAAGCTCGGTATACTGCGCCTTAACAGAGATGTTCTCGTCAGTGACCCCGACATCTGCTTTATTGAGTTTGCTGTAAATGACGGCGGAGATCAGGACTATCAGAATGCTTATGAGTCTATAGTTCAGACACTTCTTGAAAAAGGTGTAGCGCCGATACTGCTGTTCTCGGTAACTGCCGATGACTACTCAGCTCAGGATTATATGAAGCAGATAGGAGAGGCTTATGATCTGCCGATGATCTCTTACTGCGATGCGCTTCGTTTCCTGTTTGAGAATAACAGGCTTACGTGGGAGGAATTCTCCGATGACCAGTCTCACCCCAATGAGTACGGACATCAGCTTGTTGCATCTATGATAGACTATTACTTCGATACGGTGATGGACGTTAAGAGCAAGGGCGAATATGTTATGCCGTTTGAACCTGTTTTCGCTCCCCGTGAGGTGGACGCGGGAATGTATGAAAATGATTCACTTACCCCGACTGAGGAGGGCAGCTGGTACGACGGCTCAACGATCGCAAGCTTTACAAACGGCTGGACCTATGACCGAAACGGCGACAATGAACCGATAGTTTTTGACTTTTCGGGCAAAAAGTTCCTCTACCTGATCTATAAAGAGGTGCAGAGCGGAAAGTTCGGTAAGCTGCATGTTAAGGTCTATGCCGATGATGAGCTCTACAATGAGGTCGATATAGATCCGATAAGCCCGAACGGCTGGGGAAATGCTCAGGTGGTGAATATCGCTATGAAGCCTTCGCCTGTTGATTACAGGGTCGAGATATCAATGGCAGAGGGCGATGAGGGTACGAGCGCCGAGATACTTGGCTTTGGTTATACAGAGTAATATCAATCGTTTTCGTGAATATGACGGCTCGCTGCGACAGAAATTGCTGACAGCGAGCCGTTTTTATGTGCAAAATGTATATATGAGTGTCGCTTATTTGTGCAAAAGGGTAAAAATAGGGACGAACTCGAGGTATTTCTTGACTTGTATTTTATAATTGTGTTATAATAATGTTAATGATGTTTGTGCGGATATTTTGTGTCCGAAAACGGTTTGGACGAATTTTATCAACTATATGTTGGGTGTCCGCTTTAATGCCTGATAGATCGAGAACGGAGGTTTGTTATGGAAAAACAGATTGATTACGGCAGCTACAAATCATATAAGGAAACAGTCGGTACTCTGACGGGTAACCTTAAGCAGCTGCTGTCATTAAGTGAGGAGATATCTCTAGTAAATACTGCGGAGTCTATCAAGGAGACTCTGGAAAAAACTGCACAGGAGCATTTTGAGGTCGCTATCGTCGGCGAGTTCAAGAGGGGCAAGAGCACCCTTATAAATGCTATGCTCGGTCAGGAGGTACTGCCTGCCGATGTTCTGCCTGCAACAGCTACGCTTAACCGTGTTACCTACAGTGAGGAGCCGTATGTTCAGGTAGAGTATAAAAACGGAAACAGCGAAAAGGTAGATATCAACAAGCTGGAGGACTATGTAACAAAGCTGACGGCTGAGTCTGAAGAAAAGGCGGAGACTGTTAAGGAGGCCACCGTTTACTACGATACTGAGTTCTGCAAGAACAATGTTGATATCATCGACACTCCCGGTCTTAATGATGATGAGCAGATGACCAACGTAACGCTTTCTATCCTCCCGAAGATAGATGCTGCGGTTTTTGTTATCAGCGCTAACTCTCCGTTCTCCCAGTTTGAGAAGGAGTTTCTTGAAAAGAAGATGCTCACCTCCGATGTCGGCAGGATAATCTTTGTCGTAAACTGCTTCGGTACATTCTCTCAGGAGGATGAGAACAAGATAGTTGAGACAGTAAGGGCAAGAATAGGCAAATACGTAATGGAAAAAGCCAAGAAGGTAATGGGCGAGGATTCCAGAGAATTTGCCGTATATAAGAGAAAGATCGGCACTCCCAGAGTTATCGGTGTTTATGCAAAGCAGGCTCTCGTTGCTAAGAGACAGAACGATCAGAAAATGCTCGAGGACAGTAACTTTCCCGAGTTTGAGAACGCTCTTGAGATGATGCTCACCAAGGAGAGAGGCGTTATCGCCCTTCAGATCCTTGCTAACAAGATAACCAATTCGGGTACTGAGATACTGCGTTCAGTTGTTATGCAGGAGAACGCTCTCATGATGGCTAATGACGAGTTTATGGAGAAGTACGACCAGGCCATCAAGGAGATAGATGAGATCAGAAACAAAAAGCGTCAGGAATTTGTAAAGATAAATGACGCTGCCAATCAGGTGTTCAATGATCTGCAGCCCGTTCTCGACAGCTACTGGACAAACATCGAGCAGACAGCTATGGACGTTATCGACAACTTCCAGATGTCTTCCGAGGACTTCAAGAAAGATCAGCTCAAGCTCATCACAGCTAAGCTGACCGAGAAGATAAAGGAGAGCATCGAGGCAAGAGCTCAGATAATCTGCGAGCAGATACAGAACAGCATCAATGTTGCTGTAAGCTGTGAGGCTGAAAGACTTCAGGAATTTGAGGACGAGTTCTTTGAGTCCGTTGCAAGGATACAGCAGATGTTCACGATATCTGACAGAGTTGCTTCTAAGGGCGGCACGATAGATAAGATAATCGGTGTGGCAATAGGCTCCTACGGTGTCGGCGGCCTGTTCCTCGGCTTCAGAGAGTCGGGAGTAAAGGGCGCGCTCCTCGGCGGAGCTACCGGCTTTGCAGGATTCTATGCTACATATTATACAGCATTCTTCTTTGCCGGCTTCCTCGGAATAACTGCTACACTGCCTGTTACACTGTTTCTGATGGCAGTTGCAGGTATTGCAGGTACGTTCACATCTAACTTTGCGATAGATAAGATCCTTGTAAAGGAGAAAATAGACAAGTATAAGTCCAACTATAAGACGCAGGTCAAGAAGCAGTTCCATGAGATGAAGCTCAATAACGACTTCACCGAGACTGTTCGCCGTCAGGTATTCGCTGCATTTGAAGGACTGAAGGGCAAGATCGAAAACGAAACAGAGATAATCCTCCGTGACACTCAGGAGACTCTTGATAATCTTAATGATCTTAAAACCGAGAAGAGCGACATTTCACAGAAGGAAATGGAAAGACTTCACGACATCGCCGAGACCGCGAGCAGCATAGTTCAGGACGCTTATGCTGTAAGACGTGTTCTCACAGAGGCTATGGAAAGCTGAGCCTTAACGGTTAAATCTATTATTATCAAGGAGGACACGGAATGAGTGAGATATCATTGGAAAAGGAAAATCCGCTTCTTCAGATCGACACCAGCTTCCGTACATATTTGAACGCCTATACCAGAAGCTATCAGAACCATATAGTTGACGGTATTCTCGATTATGCGTTTGAGTCCGATTTCGCAGTAAGACAGAAGATACTTGGTCTCAGCGGCTGCGGAAAGCTGTTCAAGGCAGTCAGCTCTCAGGACATCTCAGCCGAGGCAAAGGTCCTGTTTATGAAATGCGATCAGGTCGGACCCCTCAAATATCCGGAAATCTATGACATTGTGAAGAAGTGCAGCGAAAGGCTCGAGCTTGTCGTGCCTATCGTGTTTATCAGACAAGACCTTGACAGAGCTCTGATCTATTCGATCGCGAGTGACATCATTGATCCATGTATCGTTCTTACAAAGCAGCTCGTCGATCAGATGAGCAGAGATGAGCTCACCTTCCTTATAGGAAGTGAGTGCGGAAGGATACAGAATAACCATTGTGTTTACAATATGGCTTTCACATACCTTAATGTGAACAAGCTCGTTTACAAACCTGCAGAAAGGTCGTTCAGTTCCCCTGTGAGCAAGCAGCTTTATGCAGCTCTCGTTCAGTGGGTGAACTATGCCGATATAACCTGTGACAGAGCAGGCATAATCTGCCTTGATAAGCCCGGAAGGTTTATTGAGATAGCAACCTCTCTGTATCAGAACGGCTATATCGACTTCTACGGCAGAATGCAGAAGGATATAGATTCCTTTATGCTGCAAAACAAGTCGGACAGCATTCATGCAGTTGCTTCAAGAAGCCTGACTACCGATCACTCTATGAAGGAGCTTGAACGCAGGATAGTCGCATCGAATGAATTTCTCAACTGCTCAACTTTGTATGAGTGGAGAAGAGACCTTGACGGCAAAGAGCAGCACCTTGTTTCCGGTCAGATCTGCGATGTTCGCAGCAGCATAATTCTTGGGAACGGAGGGCAGCTAAATGGATAATTTAGGCAACAGAAACGTTTCCGAAGATATTGCTGTGATCCGTGAAAAGATCGGCAGGCTGATATCGGACAGAAAAATATCGGAAATGCTCGGCGATGAGTTCATCGGAGAGCTGAAGGAATGGGACGCAATTATAGAGAAAAAGTGCGAGGAACCCTTCACCCTTGTTATACTGGGTGAGTTCAAGCGCGGCAAGAGTACTATAATAAATGCGCTGCTCGGAAAAGAGCTCGCACCTATAAATGTTACCCCTGAGACCTATACCATTAATGAGATATCCTTCGGCAACGTTCAGACAGTCGAGGCTATGCTCGAAAACGGAACAAGAGTTCCGCTTACTCTTGAAGATATAACAAGAGAACAGCTTGAAAAGAGAATGAAGCTCTTTCCGAGCCCTGTAAGCTATGTTCAGATCAAGGATAATTCTCCGATACTTAAAGAGCTCAGGATAGTTGACACTCCCGGACTTTCAGATCTGGAGTCTCTTGATAAGCAGGTAATGGACTACATCGTTAATGCCGATGCGATAATGTTTGCGGCATCGTGTCTCCTGCCGTTCTCCGAGACTGAGCAGATATTCCTTGCAAGCCATGTAAGACCCCAGCGCTTTGGTATGCTCTACATCTTAGTCAATATGATAGACGCTATGAATACTCAGCGTGACGTTGAAAAGATTCTCAGGCGTATAAGAAACATATCTGAAAGGATAGTTCCGAATGCTATAGTTTACGGGATCAGCGCAAGAGATGAGCTTGGCAGAAAGACCAATAAGGAAAGACCTCTTGACAAGGGCACACGAGAGTTCTATGAAACTCAGTTCTTCCAGTTTGAGCTCTCACTGCAGCGTGATATCATAATGCAGAAGGACGTCATCAGAAACAGACGTGTATTCACGATGCTCGATCAGATGTGCTCTGAGACCGCAGCAAAGCTCAATATCATCAGCGATATGGCAGAGCTCGACAAGGCAAAGCTTGAAGAGCGCAGCCGCGAGTTTGAGGAGCAGTGCAAAGAGCTTGAAATGGCTCTCAACGAGAAAAAGCCCCAGCTGCATCTGTCTATCCTTGAAATGCAGCAGGAGGCAGAGAAGTGGATGTATGAATTCTTCTCGAAGCTGAGAGCGAGCATACTTGAATGCAGAGGGAAAGATGCTGAGGGCAATGACATTTTCAGCCCCGATGATATAGAGAAGTATTTCTATTCATTCCTTATGGAAAAGGTCGGCGAGGCTTACCGCACCTGTATCGAGAACCACAGGGACAAGGTGGCAGACCTTGTTGAAAAGATGAGCAGAGAGCTTGCTAACGCTCTCGGTATAGACGATCTTTCGGCAGTGTCGAAGGCACCGTCTGTTGAAAGGATAATGATGTCGCTGAATAAGAACGTTACCCGTTCTGTAATGGGGGTAAAGCTCTTCGCCACAAGTGAAGCGTTCCCGCCCGAGACCATGTCGGTGTTCAGTGTTATCCTCAAGAAGAAAAAGCAGACCGATATCATAGACATTGCTCTTGAAAACTATGACGATATCAGAAATAATATTGTCAAGGATATCAAGAACGTTTATGCTGACCTTGAGACCAAGGCAGCAGCAAGGCTTGACGGATTGTATCTTTATCAGGTAGAAATGGGCAGAGAGGCACTTTCTCAGGCTCAGCACATGATGAACGATCATGACAATTCCGAGATACGTCAGACGCTTGATGAAGCAAAGGCACTTCTGGAAGAGCCGCGAGCTATAATCAGACAGCATTACGATGCTTTGACAGAATAATAAAAACGCTCCTGTTTTCAGGAGCGTTTTTTATTTACATATCTGTTTTATAAATAGCGGCGAAGAAATACTTGTATCCTCCGTAATTGTTTGAGTTGCCCCACCTTACCTGCACCTCAACTATGCAACCGTCAATATCCTCGGCAGGCAGCTCAAGCTCGGCAGACTGCTCTAACATAGTCGTACCGTCATATGTATATACCTTGTACAGAACATCGCCCGAACGGCTTCCGTTCGCAGTAACACTCAGCGGTGAGATAAACTGCACACTGCCGTCTTTATTCAAATGTATAGGCACATCAAATGTAGCGATAGTATCATAACGCTGCGGCACAGTCTTTTCAAGATTTATTTTCTTGATACTTCCTGCCGAGCAACGCTCAAAAAGCTCACCTTCAAGCTCATACCTGTTCTCACCGCAGGTCACTATCAGCTGACCTGTCCTCGCGGCAGGCTGCGCCTGTGAAATGATTATGCCCGTTATTACTACAAGCACGGTAACAACGACCACCAAAAACTTTCTTTTCATTAAGGGCTTTCCTTTCAGATCGAATATCACTATTATTATACATTATTACACTGAAAAAATCAAGAGAAAATACACCTTGTTTACAGAATATAAAAAAAGCGACTCCGAACAATACGGAGCCGCTCAGATATTAATTATATTATTTTATTATAACAGAACCGTCATTCTTGTTATATGCAGCGCTGTAGCCCTGGCCGTCTGTTGTGAAGAAGTAGTAGTAGCTGTAGTTAGCATCGTCTTCTCTGTATGTGTAGTAGTCAACAGTTCCGGGTATCTGTGCCGAAATAGCAGATATCGCATCCTGTGAACCGCCCTCGCTCTGAGTTGTAGTGGTGGTCTCTGTGCTGCTCTCACCCTCAGCAGTGGTGGTCGTTTCAGTGGTCTGGTCATCTGTAACAGCAGTTGTAGTCGTTTCTGTTTCAGTGTTCTGCTCATCGGGAGCGCTTGTGGTGTCAGCCTCGCTGTTCGCAACATCATCCTCAGGCAGTGTAGTCGTCAGCACGTAGCTGATCTCCTTTTTGCTGTCTTCCTCAGGCTCGCTCTCCTCAGGCTCGGTAACTACTGCCAGCTTCTTTGAAGCCGTGGTGGTCTTGCTCGAATCATCGCCCTTGTAGCCGAATATCTTGTAGCCAGCGATAATCGCAAGGATTATAACCACCAGTATACAAATAGTGATGACCGCAGTTATTATAAATATCCTCTTGTTGGGATTATCGTCATCATCCTCGTAATCCTTGTCATCATAATCATCTTCGTAATCATCAAACTGCTCCTCAGCAGCAACAGTCTTGGGCGCAGAAGCCTTCTTAGGTGCGGGCTGCTGTTCTTTTATAGCTGTGAAATGCTTGGTCGCTTCATTTTCTGCAGCATCCTTAGCGCTGAAAACTATAGTTCTGTCATCATTCAGACCTGCATCGGCAGCAGCCTCAGCAGCATCAGCTTCATCGAGAAGAAGATTATGACAATATTTACAAAGGATAGCCTCGTCAGATAGTTCTTTTCCGCAGAACGGGCACATTTTGATACTCATAAATACCTTCCTTTCCTATTTTCCTTTCAAACTAATAATAATGATAACACATCTCAAAATAAAAATCAATACATTTTAAGAAAAAAGTCATATTACACAGAATTATAGCGATTTAACACACATATTTGGTGGTCAAATTGCCCATTTGCTGTCAGAATAAGGTTCCAACGTTGTGCAAAGATACAAAGTCAGAAAACGCCTGTTGACAAAATCGAACCAAAAGAGTATAATAATTAAGCTGTCTGACAGCAACGAGGCGTAACTCAGTTTGGTAGAGTGCTTGGTTTGGGACCAAGATGCCGCAGGTTCAAGTCCTGTCGCCTCGACTTCTCTTTGGTGAACAGCTGACCACATGGCTGATATGCGGCGATCTGCCGTTTGATAGAGTTATATACCCTGTGAAAATGTTAAGGATTTTAAAACAATCTTAAATTTCGTTGACAAGGGCGGTCGAATGTGGTATAATATTTGTTGTCACCGAAGTTCATAGGCTGGTGTAGCTCAGTTGGTAGAGCAGCTGATTTGTAATCAGCAGGTCGGGGGTTCGAGTCCGTCCACCAGCTCCAAATGACTGAAACAATCAAATATGGGAGAATTCCCGAGTGGCCAAAGGGGGCAGACTGTAAATCTGTTGCTTTCAGCTTCGGTGGTTCGAATCCACCTTCTCCCACTTTTAAGAAAGAGCACGCAAATTGCGTGCTCTTTCAGTATACATGGGCTCGTAGCTCAGTTGGGAGAGCGCTGCGTTCGCAACGCAGAGGTCGGGAGTTCAAACCTCCTCGGGTCCATAAATCCAGCCCTCAGACAATTCTGTCTGAGGGCTTTGTTCATTCCATATCATAGTTTTCGGCATAGATGTCGTAAAGCTGTGCGGCAGCATCTTCGGCAGTTGCCTTGTCAAATATGACCAGGTTGCAGGCGTCTATGAATGAGTCGTAGAGTGTGCCGTCCTCTATAATAGAGTTCATAGGCGATATCAGATCATTTTCCTCCATTACCTGAGAAGCTTCAAACTGTATACCGCTCATCAGCCCTTCTTTTTCAAGGTATTCTCTTACAGACGAGCTTATCGGTATACCCTTTTCAACTCCTTGCAGCTCTGCCCATTCAGAGCTGTTCAGCATAAAGTCGAGCAGCTCTGCGGCCTCTTTGGGGTGTTCTGTGTTTTTGCTCACGGCGTATAGTGTCGCAGGCTTAGCATACCAGCCCTCACCTGCCTTGCCCGGGTCTTTTGAGGTATAGCTTGCCGCTATTATCTCAGATCCGTTAGCTATCGGCTCCTCAAAATAATTCATCGCATCGCTTACCCAAGCCACAAGTCCTGCATATTTCAGATTATCTATATTATACCTCTGAAAATCCTCAACCAGCGGCAACACCTTTTCGTCCACCATTCTGACATACAATTCTATCATCATCTGCAGGTCGTCGGCAGTGAAGGTTATAGCATCGTTATCAGAGAAAAAGTGCTTGCTGTTCATCTGTTCTGCATAGGCGATAAAATAAAGCCACAGCGCCTTTGAGGCTCCCGATATCGGATATACTCCGTCCTTTGACATTACCTTTGCCGCCTCAAACAGATCGTCCCAAGTCTGCGGCACATCAAGCCCGTATGAATCGTAGACCGACTTGTTTATGTAAACAGTCTCAGCGTTCATAGCTATAGGTATAGCGTTGAGCACGCCGTTTCTCCTGCCATAGTCAAGGTAATCGGCACTGAAATTTGACAGATCTACGGTATCAGAAAGATTCTCTATATCGTAGTAGCCGCTTCCGTCAGGTGAATACTGCCTTAGCCACCCTACATTCACCTGCATAACATCTGCTTCAGTGCCCGATATCATACGCACCTTGCTTCTCGCTTCGTAGCCTGACCATTCCGAGTAGCTGCAAACTACTTTTATTTCGGGGTGCAGCTTTTCAAACCGCTGAACAGCTTCGAGAGTGTATTCGTTTCTCGCATCATTGCCCCACCATGACAGCGTGATAGTTGTCTGTTCCTTCTGATCTCTTATCACAGTATCGCCGCTGCAGGCCGTAAGCGCCATTACCGAGGCTGCAAGCATTACGGAAAGTATCCTTATTTTCATCACTGCTTCGCCTCACTTTCCATTGACGGCTCGTAGAAGCTGTAGCTGTCTCTGCCTGCATTTTTAGACTTATACAAAGCCTTGTCGCAGGCTCTGTAAAGCTCATCAAACGTTTTTCCGTCCGCAGGGTATAATGCCGCACCAACACTTGCAGAGATCTTGTAGGTGCCGTCATCTCCCGTGTAGTTGTTATGATAAGCCTTGCAAAGCTCGAAGCATTTGTTTGTCACATAATCTTTGAACTTGTCATGGCTGTTGAAGCGCTTGTTTATCAGCACGCAGAACTCGTCTCCGCCGATCCTTCCGAGATAATCGTCCTCCGTGAATGTGTTTCTGAGGATCTCTCCTGTCTTTTGCAGCACCTTGTCTCCGTAAGCATGGCCCAGAGTATCATTGACACCCTTGAAGTTGTCGATATCAAGTATCAGCATAGCGTGCGACTCACTTTCAAGTGATGCTGAGATAGCATTCCCTGCATATTCCTCAAACGAGCTTTTATTTAGCACACCTGTAAGCAGATCTACTCTTGCTTTTGTGTCAAGGGTTGAAACTATGTTCTTTATCGGGTTCGTCAGCTTATATGTCAGGAAAAGACCTATCATAGCCGCAAGCAGTGCAGCAATGCCTGCAGTAACGTATATGAACAGCTTCATCTCGTTTTTCTCATTCAGTATTATAGGCGTAGGTATAGAGCAGACCACATACCAGTCTCCGCAGTTGTTTACCGAAACCAGATATTCGTCGTCCATAACAGCGGCAGAGGTCTTGTCCTCCATTCTGTCCTCAATATCCGTTGGAACAGGCTGGCCTATCTCCTTGCTCTCCTTGGAGTAGATTATATTATAGTCCTGATCTACCAGCCTTATGTTCATATCGGCAAGGGTCTCGGGGTTATCAAATACGGCGTCCAGCTCTGTAGTATAAAACGATATAACGAGCACTGCATTTTCATGCACCTGCTTTACGTAGTATATCCTCTTGAAATCTGCGTTATATCCTGCCTTCCAGCCGTCGTTCGTCCTTGAACGTGATATCATCGAACTCAGCTCGGCATATATCTTGTCACCGAACAGAGTAAGCGTTCCGTTTGATATTTTTCCGACAGTCCTGTTGTTGCGGTACACGATACCGTAATCTACAAAATTTTCCATTATACAAAGGCTGTAGAGCTTGTCCGTGATGATTTTTTCAGTGTTTATTGCTTCGTATTCATCGTTGTTCGGGTCCGTCGCATCATAGGTGTATGAGTTCTCCTCTCCGAATGCGAGCGCAGCGATCGTTTCCATTCTGGAAAGGTAGCTGTCCATATTCAGCTTCATCTGTACATTCAGTGAGGACGTAAGCGAGATAACTTTATTTTTAAGCACTTCATCAGTCTTTGAGATAGCAAGATTTGAAACTATCACAATAGCACTTATAACTATAACAGCAAAGCTTATCATTATCAGCAGCTGTATCTTAACTATATTGCTGAGACTGTGTCTGTGCTTTTCTTTCTTTGACATATCCTCACCTCCCAATAATAAACACAACTATACATATAATAACACATATTTATAAAAAAGTAAAGTATTTACAAACAAGAAATCTCTGATTTTTATGCTGCATATCATTTTTTTGTCAGCGCGGCTTTACTTTTGATTAAACTTATGATATAATACTTTGTGTTGAAAGCTGTCCTTTACGGACACGATCCCGTTTCATTATCCTTGGAGGGATAACTATGTTTGATATTCGTTCAATGGGCTGCGCCTGCAGGCATGATAAGTCCTTCGTTTTTGACAGGCCAAAGGGCTATGATGGCTATCTTCTGCTGTTTGTGAAAACAAAGGCAGATTTTGTGATCGACGGCAGAACTTATCACTTTGAGCCTAACACATTCCTGATCTATGACAGGCTCACACCGAACTACTATAAAGCCAGTGGTGGCGATTACATAAACGACTGGATCCAGTTCGATACCACCGAGAACCTTCCTGCGGCAGTGGGCACAAGGTTCAATGAGCCCGTTTACATAGGTGAGAGCGTTGACATATCACAGTATTTCAAGCTGATAGCAGAGTGCTATTTCAGAACTAAAAATATGCGTTCCGCAGGCTATCTTATAAAGGCTATGCTCAGCGAGGTGTTCAGTGTGGACGAGCACCGCCCCGAGACTGATACTGCTCATTACCGTGAGCTGACAGCTCTCAGACGGCGTATATATTCCACTCCCGACCGTGACTGGACTATAGAGAATATGGCGGCTCAGCTCAATATCAGCGAGCCCTATCTTCATCTTTTGTATAAAAAAGCATTCGGCATAACCTGCAATCAGGACGTTATAAACAGCCGCATCGAGCAGGCACAGCGATACCTTTCCTATTCGGCAATGACTGTTGAGGAGGTCGCATATGCCTGCGGCTACAGAAATGCAGTGCATTTTTCGCGCCAGTTCAAGCAGTTTGCAGGCGTCACTCCCTCTGAGTGGAGAAAGAATGAAAACTGAACAGCTTACTATAGGATATGTTAAATTAATTATAACATATCCTATTTTATTTGAGAAAAAACCGTGATATAATTACCCGAAGAGCCAAAAAACAGGAGGTGAGAGAATGTTTCAGTTAAGATGGCTGTGGAACAATATGAAGGGCAGCAGAGCCGCATACATAATGGCGCTCATGCTTTCGATAGTGTGCAACGCTATGTTTATAACCTCGCCCTACTTTCAGTCAAAGATAATCGACACCTTTATCTCAAACAAGAATGCTGCCGAAAACCTGAAAACTCAGAGAGGTCTTCTCTGGCTGCTCCTTTTCGGAATGGTAGGCTTCACGCTTCTGAGAACAGCCTTGCAGTATGCCTGCAATATGTATTATGAAACTGCCTCTCAGGGAATGATCTACAGGGTGAGAACTCACCTTTTCCGTAAGATAGAAAATCAGGATATGGATTTTTATGACCGCTACCGCACAGGCGACCTTATGACAAGGCTTACAGGTGACCTTGAAATGGTGCGCCATATGGTATCATGGGTAATAAAAGGAACGGTCGAATCTATAGCGCTGTTCACAGCTTCGGTGATATACTTCTTCACTATCGACTGGAAAACAGCTCTCTGTATCATAGCTATAACGCCTTCTATATTTGTTGTAAGAAGAAAGTTTTCCAAAAAGGCACGAGTTGCATACTCCAAGGTCAGAGAGACCTCCTCGGAGCTCAATACGGCAGCACAGGAAAACATCTCGGGCAACCGTGTTGTAAAAGCCTTTGCGAAAGAGGACTATGAGATCAGAAAGTTTCGTGAGAAGGACGAAGCGTACCGCAGATCCAATATAAGCGCTGCCAGAGTCTGGCTCAGATATCAGCCTATGATAGACATGGCAGCGGGCTCACTTTCTGTAATACTGCTCCTCTTCGGAGGAATATTTATGATAAAGCAGCAGCTGACAATGGGGCAGTATGTTGCGATATCGGGTCTTTTATGGGCAGTCAGCAACCCTATGAGAAATATGGGTAACTATGTTAATGACTTTTACCGCTTTATGGCATCCGCAGGAAAGATCATCGAGATATATTATGAAGCGCCCAAGATCGTTGACCGCAGCGATGCCTTTGAGGATAAGGACAGGCTCAAGGGTGAGATAGAATTCAGGCACGTTTCATATTCCATAAAAGGCAAGCCGATACTTAAAGACCTTAACTTCAAGATAAATGCAGGTGAGCACGTAGTTATCATGGGCTCAACAGGCAGCGGAAAGACCTCTCTTATAAATCTTATCCCCAGATTTTATGACTGCACCGAGGGCGAAGTTTTCGTTGACGGAAAAAACGTCCGTATGCATAAGCTCAGAGAGCTCAGAAAAAACATAAGTATCGCCACTCAGGACGTTCTCCTTTATTCCGATACGATAGATTCAAACATCGCCTTCGGAGACAGTGAACTGGCAGAGGAGTATGTAAAGCATTGTGCGGAGCTTGCCGCAGCTTCCGAGTTTATCGACAAGCTCCCTGAAAAGTATGAGACCATAGTAGGTGAGAGAGGCGTAGGCCTTTCGGGAGGTCAGAAGCAGAGGATATCTCTTGCGCGTGCCCTCGCAGTAAGACCTGCCGTCCTTATCCTTGACGATACTACCTCCGCAGTAGATATGGAGACCGAGAGCCATATCCAGAAAAGTCTGGATAAAAGGCTTGACTTCCCCTGCACAAAGATCATTATAGCCCAGAGGATATCCTCTTCAAAAAATGCAGATAAGATAATCATTCTCGAAAACGGCACCATAGCCGATATAGGCACCCATGAGGAGCTCATCTCCCGTGAGGGCTATTATAAGCAGATATATGAGCTGCAAAGCGGTATCAACTGCGCCGCCGAAGGTGAGGTGAGCGCTGATGGCTAGAAATAAATACGATGTTGATGAACAGCTTGAGACCCCTTTTGACTTCGGTCATCTGAAGCGTTCGTTCAAGTATATCAAAAAGTACCGTTCCAAGATGATATTGTCGCTGATGATAAGCATACTTGCCGCAATATCAGGTCTTATAGGTCCTCTGATAACTCAAAGGGCACTTGACGTTACCATACCCAAAGGCAGGATAGGCGAACTTGCCGTTCTGGCAGTGTTGCTTCTTTTATTCACTGCACTGAGCATTCTCCTTGGCAATATCAGAGCTAGGATAATGACTGTCGTCGGGCAGGATATCATCTTCGATATCAGAGAGGACCTTTTTGAGCATCTTCAAAAGCTTCCCTTTACATATTATGATGACAGACCCCATGGAAAGATACTTATAAGAGTCATCAACTATGTCAATTCCGTCTCCGATATGCTCTCGAACGGTATAATAAACTTCATTATGGAGATACTCAATATGATCTTCATACTGATCTTTATGCTTATCGTCGATGTAAGGCTCACTCTGGTAGCTCTTTCGGGTCTGCCACTTTTCATGGCGCTTATGTTTGCGATAAAAAAGCACCAGAGAAAAGCATGGCAGGACGTATCGAACAAGAGCTCCAATATGAACGCATATCTGCAGGAGAATATCGTTGGTGCAAGAATAACTCAGGTATTCACCCGTGAGGAGGAGAATGCAGGTATCTATGACAGACTAAACACAAGCTACCGCAAGAGCTGGATGAATGCCGTTAAGTATTCAAACCTTGTCTGGCCGACTACAGACAATATCTCAACTCTGGTCAGGGCAGCGATGTTTGCGGTCGGGCTTTTGCTGCTGCCTGCGGGTACGGTGTCTCTCGGCACTCTTGCAGCAATGACGGGCTATGCTTCACGCTTCTGGCAGCCGATAATGAACCTGTCGAACATAATGAATAACTTCATCAACAACATAGCCTATCTCGAACGTATCTTTGAGACCCTTGATGAGCCCGTTACCATTACCGATAAGCAGGGCGCACAGGACATCGGCGAGATAAAGGGTCAGGTCTCCTTCAAAGACGTTACCTTTGCTTATGAGGAAGGCATAAATGTTATAGAGCATCTTTCCTTTGATGTAAAGGCAGGCGAGAGCATTGCCCTTGTCGGCCCGACAGGCGCAGGCAAATCAACGATAGTGTCGCTTATCTCGCGCTTTTATGATCTTACCGACGGAGTGATAACTGTTGACGGCAAGGATATCTCTGAGGTAACACTGAGATCGCTGCGCCTGCAAATGGGCATCATGCTTCAGGACAGCTTCATTTTCAGCGGTACGATAATGGACAATATCCGTTACAGCAAGCTGGATGCTTCAAACGATGAGGTGGTAAGAGCCGCTAGAACCGTCTGTGCAGACCGCTTTATAAGTGAGATGGAGAACGGCTACGATACAGAGGTAAATGAGCGCGGTTCAAAGCTTTCAGGCGGTGAAAAGCAGCTTATAAGCTTTGCGAGGACCCTTCTCAGTGACCCGAAAATACTTGTTTTAGATGAGGCTACCTCTTCTATAGATGCAAAAACAGAAGCCCTTTTGCAGCAGGGCATAGCCGAGCTTTTAAAGGGCAGAACTTCATTTATAATAGCGCACAGGCTTTCAACTATACGTAACTGTGACAGGATAATGTATATCGACGGCAAGGGTATACTTGAAAGCGGAACTCATGATGAGCTTATGGAAAAAAGAGGTGCTTATTATGAGCTGTATACCTCCCAAAGCACATAGGTGCACCAAAACATTAACAAAATATTATATCATCTGTAACGCTGCGTTCACAGAAAACGCTGCTCCTTCTTGACAATCGGTAGATAATGGTGTAGAATAGTAGGTAAGTTAGTCCGAGTTTACTAATCATATCGGTTTGATATGAAATGTCGGACTTAAAAGGGAGGAACAGAAAAATGAAAAAGATCACAGCTTATGCTGCTGCGTTGGCACTTGCTCTCTCGGCAGCTTCGGTAACTGCTTTTGCTGAGGATAGCAGCGGAAGTGTTTACGTAACTATAGCCGATAAGGACGGCAAGGTAGCAGTGGTTCAGGAGCAGATAGCTCTGAGCGATACTGACGGAGACGGCGCTCTTACGGTGAGCGATGCGCTTTACCTCGCGCACGAGAAATTTTACGATGGCGGTGCAGCTGCCGGCTTTGAGGCAGCAACGGGTGACTGGGGCCTTTCACTGAACAAGCTGTGGGGAACTGCCAACGGCGGAAGCTACGGCTACTATGTAAATAATAAGTCAGCTTGGAGCTTGGCAGACAAGGTTGAGGACGGAGACTATGTTTACGCATATGTTTATACTGACCTCACCGCATGGTCTGATTCATACAGCTATTTCGACATAAACAAGGCTGATGCAAAGGCAGGAGAGAAAATATCTGTAACGCTTAAGAGACTTGGCTATGATGCTGAGTGGAACACTGTTGAGCTCGCAGTCGAGGGCGCAAAGATAACTGTTGACGGTAAAGCTACCTCGTTTGTTACCGACAAGGACGGCAGGGCAGAGATCACAATAGACGATGCAGGAGATCACGTTGTAAGTGCCGTATCGGACAGCCTTGTGCTTGTTCCGCCTGTGCTGAAGGTAAACATAACTGCTGAGAGCACAGACAGCTCATCTGTGATCGTTTCTGACAGCTCAAGCGAGGAGAGCAGCGATTCTCAGACAGATACGAGCTCAAACAGCTCAAAGGACAGCAGCTCTGCGGCAGATAAGACCAATACCACTACTAACACAACAAACAACACTGCGGGCGGCACAGCAGCAGTAGGTGCTCAGGCAGAGACAGCATCGAATGCAGAAACAGGCAGCAGCCCTGTAGGTCTTATGATAGCAGGTGTGGCAGCGCTCGCAGCTGCAGCTATCGTTAGCGGCAAGAAGAAAAATGACTAAAACTTTATTAAGACGTGCGGCAGTATTTTTCATAAGTATCGTAACAGCAGTCGGGGGCTTTGCGCTCCCGACTTTTGCTGCTTTTTCCGATGATGACATTTCGCAGACCGTAAGCGGCATATATGCTTACCGCACGGGCGGCTCAGATGCCGATGAACTGCAAAAATATGCCGACAGCGTCCTTTGTGAGGGCGCAGGCACAGACAGCGAATGGTATGCTATGACCTTGTCGCAAAGCCATGATACAGATCTGTCGGGATATGCGGCTGCACTTGAAAAATACGTCAGTGAGAACGAGGTGCCCTCTGCGTCAACAAGAGAAAAATACGCTCTGGCACTGGCTGCGGCAGGCTCTGATAGCCCTTATATAACCGAGGTGCTCTCAAATTCCATAGGTGAGCAGGGAATAATGAGCTATGTGTTCGGCCTGCATATACTGAATAACGGGTTCGAGGCTGACGGCGTTACCAAAGAGGGCACGGCTGCTGAGATACTGGCGCTGCAGCTTGATGACGGCGGCTGGGCAGTTATGGGCGAATACGCTGACATAGATGTGACCGCGATGTGCCTTCAGGCGCTGGCTCCTCTTTATGAAGAGAATGATGATGTAAGATCGGCGTGTGACAGTGCTCTTGCTCTGCTTGGCGAAAAGCAGCAGGATAGCGGCGGCTTTAAAAGCATGGGTGCCGAAAACAGCGAGAGCTCCTCGCAGGTGATATGCGCACTGTCTGCCTTTGGAATAGACTGTCAGGAGGATGACAGGTTCATAAAAAACGGTAACAGTGCGATAGATGCGCTGATGCAGTACAGGCTAGAAAGCGGTGCCTTCTGCCATATTATCGGCGATGAGGAGAATGAGACTGCCACAGTTGAGGCTTTGTATGCGCTGGTATCATATCAGAGAATGAAAAACGGGAATACTCCGTTTTATGTGTTTGACAGCTGCAACGATGAGCTTGCCGCCAAGCCCGAGCAGACCGCTGTGAAATCTGACAGTAAGGCAGAGATATCTTCTGCGGCAGACAGCGGCGCAAAGAGCTCAGTCGGCTATAAGCCGATAGCAGTGGGTGCAGTCATCCTGCTTGGCGTGATCGTCTCTGCGGTGCTTATATTCACTAAAAAGAGAAGCCCCAAGAACTTTGCTTTCATAGGCGTGATATGTGCGGCTCTCTGTGCGGTGATAGTTTTCACCGATATCAAGACCGAGAAAGCATATTATGCCGACAGTTCAAAGGCAGAGGGCAAGGTCATCGGCACGGCCAGCGTTTCCATCCGCTGTGATACTATAGCGGGACAAGGCGGCGTTATCCCTGATGACGGAGCGATACTTGAAAAGACCGAGTATGATATCCGTGAGGGAGAAACGGCTTATGATCTGCTGCTGGAAGCGGCAAAGGATAACGGCATCAGGCTGGATACAAAGGGAACTAAAAATGTTTATGTCTCGGGGATAGCTCAGATATATGAGTTTGACCACGGAGAGCTTTCGGGCTGGGTCTATCATATAAATTCAGAGAGCGCATCAGTGGGAAGTGCATCGTATGTTCTTCGGGACGGTGACGATATAGAATGGCTCTATACCTGTGATATAGAAAGAGATCTTAAATAAACAGCGCTGCGAAAGGAGAGAGTGTTATGAAAAAGCTTGATGATATGCACCCTCTCAGTGTGACGCTGTTTTTCTTATGCGTTACCCTTATACCTATGTTCATACCTTACCCCGTGATAACGGCTGTGTCATTTATCGGGGCGGCAGTATATGTTACCGCGCAGGAGGGCAGAGCCTCTGTGAAAACTCATCTGTGGGTGGGGCTTTTGTTTCTGATACTTACGCTCGTAAATCCGCTGGTATCTCATAAGGGCACAACTATACTCTTTATGATAAATGACAGCCCTGTAACGCTGGAGGCTTTTCTGTACGGCTTGAATTCTGCTGCAGGGCTGTCATCGGTGGTATATTGGTTTGCAGCATTTGCACGCATAATGGACAGTGAAAAGCTGTTGTGTGTGTTCTCCGTCATATCTGCGAGAGCAGCACTGGTAATGTCCTGTGCGCTCAGGTATATCCCGCTGATACGGGCGCAGTACATAAAGACCAGAACAGCGCAGCGCTCACTTGGCCTATACAGTGACGGCAACATAGTAGATAAGATAAGAGGAGATATGAGAGTGTTCTCTGTGGTGATAACATGGGCGCTAGAAAACGGCATAGTTACCGCAGACAGTATGGCTGCACGCGGCTGCGGCAGCACAAAAAGAACAGCCTTCACGACACAGAGAGCAGCGGAGTTTGATATTGCCGCAGCAGTTTGTGCGGCAGCTCTCACAGGAATATGTGCGGCGGCTTCACTTTGTGACAGGCTTGACATTTCCTTTTATCCAAATATAGTTATGTCGCACAGCTCAGCGCTGGGAGATATCGCTCTGGCGGCATATTTCATAATGGCGGCAGCGCCGACGATTCTTTCATTGGGGGTGGATATCAGATGGCGATACTTACGGTCGAGAGCCTGAGCTTTAAATATCCGCTTTGTGAAAGGGCGGCGATAAATAATGTTTCATTCACACTTGAAGAGGGTGAGTTCGTTATCCTCTGCGGCGAGGGCGGCAGCGGAAAATCCACACTGCTCAGATGCCTGAAGCGCGAGGTTATACCAAACGGAGACCTTGCCGGAAAGATCATTGTTCAGGGAGAGGATACCGATAATATGAGCACTGCTGCATCAGCGGCGGTGATAGGGTTTGTCTCACAGGAATGTGAGCAGCAGATAGTTACGGATAAGGTCTGGCATGAGCTTGCCTTCGGGCTTGAAAGCATAGGTGCCGATAAGGAAGAGATATCTCTCAGGGTGGCGGAGACTGCCGCTTATTTCGGCTTCAGCGATAAGCTCCATATGGATACGGCAGATTTATCGGGTGGCGAAAAGCAGCTGCTGGCGCTCGCAGCCGTAATGGTGATGAGACCTAAGATACTTGTGCTTGATGAGCCTGCCTCTCAGCTTGACCCGATAGCGGCGCGCTCGTTGGCGGAGACTGTAAGGCGCCTCAACCGAGACAGAGGCATAACTGTCATCATTGCCGAGCACAGGCTCGATAATATACTGCCGTTTGCAGACAGGCTGATGCTTCTGAAGGACGGAGAGCTTGTGATCTGTGATGAGAGAGACAAGGCTCTTGCATATGCAGAAGACGACCTTTTATCTGAAATGCCTGCACCTGTGAGGATATTCCATGAGCTTGGGTGTGAGGGAAAATATCCGTGTGATGTTAACAGCGCAAGACGGTTCGTTGTCGGCAGGTATAAAAATGATATACGTATGCTTGAAACAGTAAAAGGATCTCACAGTGAAAGCAAAGCGCTTGAAGCAAAAAACGTTACATACAGATATGAGCGTGACGCAAAAGATATTATAGACGGCCTTACACTTACAGTCTATGAGGGCGAGATATTTGCACTTCTGGGAGCAAACGGCTCCGGAAAGACAACGGCGCTCTCACTGATATCGGGAGGCTGCAGGGCAGTATCGGGGAGCATAAAGATATTCGGCAAAAAGCTCAAGGAATATAAAAACAATTCGCTTTATAAAGGAAATGTCTCTCTGCTTCCGCAGGACGTTACCACTCTGTTTTTGCATAATACCGTCAGAGAAGAGCTCAGTGAGATGAACATATCTCAGATACCGTTCGGCCTTGATAAGTACTCTGACAAGCACCCCTATGACCTTTCGGGCGGAGAGAGACAGCTTCTTGCTCTGGCGAAGGTGCTTGCGGTAAAGCCAAAGCTCCTCCTTCTCGATGAGCCTACAAAGAGCCTGGATGCCCTTGCAAGAGAGAAGCTTTTGAATATACTTAAAGAGCTCAAAGCGTCAGGAATGACGATAGTTATAGTAAGCCATGATACAGAATTCTGCGCTGAGTGTGCCGACAGATGCTCGGTCCTTTTCATGGGGAGAGCGCTGCCGCCTATGCCAACAGCACAGCTGCTGGATAACAATGACTTTTTCACTACACCCTCAAGCCTTATCAGCAGAGGACATTATGACCTTGCAGTAACGCCGCAGGACGTTATAAGCCTTTGCCGCAAAAACGGCAGAGCAGAACGATAATGAAAGGAGGAGCACGCTGTTGCCTGTTCTTGATAACAGATTCAGAGCCGCCGTTAAGTATCTGATAGCGTTCATTATGATACCTGCACTGGCAGTGGCGGGCTCCGTGGCATTTGATGAAAAAAGACATATTTTTATATCCCTGACAGTTGCGGTAATGGCTCTGCTCGTGTTCTTCACAGGGTATGAGAAGAGACAGGTAGGCACCCGCAGAATGGTAGTCACAGCAATAATGACTGCCATGGCGCTGGTCGGCAGGTTTATTCCTGTGATAAAGCCGATGACGGCACTTGTAATACTTACGGGAATGTATCTTGGGTGCGAGGCAGGCTTTCTTGCGGGTGCTCTCACGGCGCTGCTTTCAAATTTCTGGTTCGGGCAGGGGCCGTGGACAGCCTTTATGATGCTTGCTCTAGGGCTGATAGGCTTTGCAGCAGGGCTGCTGTCGGGAGCGCTTATTAAAAAACGAGCCATACTTCTTGTTTTTGGTGCGTTCTGCGGTGCGGCATACTCACTTATAATGGATATCTGGACTGTGCTATGGTATGCAGAAGGGTTCAGTCTGAAGCTTTATGCAGCAGCTGTCGGAACGTCTGTGCCGTATCTTTTGAGCTATGTGATATCGAATGTTGTGTTTTTATATATGCTTGGCAAGCCTGTAGGTGACAAGCTTATGAGAGTGAAGATAAAATACGGTGTCTGAACTTGACGAAACTGTCTCAAAGTGGTAAACTTATTTACGAATATGATTACGGAGGTATCAGTATGACAGAAAAGCTTTTTGATGACGGCTCACTGCTGGAATTTGATGCAGTGGTGCTCTCATGCACAGAGATAAAGAAGGGCTATGAGGTCGTTCTTGACAGGTCTGCATTTTTCCCTGAGGGCGGCGGACAGGCAGGCGATATCGGAACTCTCGGCGGTACCGAGGTGCTTGACACCTATGAGAAAAACGGTGAGGTCATACACAAGACTAAGTCAGCGCTGGAGGTCGGTGCAAGGGTACACGGCTGCGTCAATGCTGATGTAAGACTGAGGCGTATGCAGAACCATTCGGGTGAGCACCTGATAATGGGCTTTATCCATGAAAAGCTCGGATATGAGAACGTCGGCTTCCACCTTGGTTCGTCTGAGGTAACGCTTGACCTCAACGGTGTGATATCTGATGATGATCTTAAAGAATGTGAGCAGAAGGCAAATGAAGCGATAGCAAAGGACGTGCCGATAACTATCACCTATCCTGACAGCGAAGCTCTCAGCAGTATGCAGTACAGAAGCAAGCTGGAGATGACCGAAAACGTGAGGATAGTAACTATCGAGGGGATAGATGTTTGTGCCTGCTGTGCACCGCATTTAAGCTCAACAGGAAAGATCGGCATAGTTAAGGTGCTGTCGTCGGAGAGCTATAAGGGCGGCACAAGAGTACATATCCTTTGCGGGCTCGACGCCTTTGAGATATTCAGGCAGAGAATGGATACAGTATCGCAGATATCCAAGCTCTTGTCCTCAAAGCCTGAGAAAACTGCGGCAGCGGTCGAAAGACTTCTCGGTGAGAACAATGAGCTGAAGCGTCAGATAAGCGATATCGAAAAGCAGAAGGCACAGGAGATAATAGACGGGCTTAAAAACGACGGCAGAGGAAGCTTTTGCGTTTTCACAAAGGGCATAAGCCGCGACGTTATGAGAGAGATAGCGAACAAGGCAGTTCTTCTGACGGACGGTGCCGCAGGAGTTTTTGGCGAGGAAGCACAGGGCTTCAGCTACATTATCGCATCACAGAGCGTTGCGCTCAGGGCAAAGTCTAAGGAGATAAATGGAGCTCTCGGAGGAAAGGGCGGCGGCTCAGATCAGATGATACAGGGCAGCGTCACTGCCGACAAAGCGGCAATAGAAGAATACTTCAAAACTATATAATAAAAAGCAGCTTAGATTTTTCCTAAGCTGCTTTTTGTTATGCCTTTATCAGTTTTGCATTTTCCTGTTTTGAGATCATTCCGTCAGATACTGCTTTGTCTATCGCGAATCTTACGGTGTTTTCTATCTGGGCAGAAAGCCTTGTGAATGAGAATTTCTTAGCAGTTTCTCTGATAAGGTCGCTCTCGCTGAGACCAAGCTGCTCTTCAAGCACTTCAAGCGCCGCACAGATAAGCTCCTGAGACGGTATCTCGTCTATAGCCCTTTGCATACTGTCAGTAGGTGTGCGGTAATAAGTCATAGCTGAGGTGTCGGAACCGCTTTCCCAGAGAAATGCCTTCTCACTGTCCATAGTTATTTGTTTTGGCAGCCTTGCCATAAGCTGTCCGAATGCTACCTCAGCCTTCTGAGTGCCTCTCGTTATGCCCCAGAGTTTGAACACTTTTTTCATAAACAGTGTTCTCTCGATAGGAGCTTCTGCCTTTAAAAGCTGCTCCATCGAGGAGAGTATCTTGCTCTCGTTTTTAATATCATAGAAGGCTTGACCGCTGCCCTGTTCACCAAGCTTTGACTCTTTATAAGCTACTGCTTTTGTTTCTGCCGCAGAGGGCTTTTCTTTTTCAAATACAGGCTCCTGCTTTGGTGCTTCGGTTTTTTCTACAGGAGTATCAGCGTTGGCTATAGCCTCTTTTATCTGAATCATCACTCTTTCGGGATCATCGAACCAGTCAAGAGTCCATACCCTCAGAAGCCTCCAGCCGAGACCTTCGAGCACAGACGGCTGAGACACGAACCTGTCCTTTGAAGAGGGTGCCTTCTTGCAGTTGGTGCCGTCAAGCATTATGCCGAGCATATAGCGTTCACTGTTTTCAGGGTCGATAATTCCTATATCCACCTTGTATTCAGATGTTCCGATAGAGCAGCTGCATTCATATCCAAGCTCCCTTATCCTGTCGGCTATCTCATGGGTGAGAGTATCGGCAGACGACTCACTGCGCTCTGCTGATGAGATGTTCCTGCCGCGCTGAGCAAATTCGAGGAACGCTTTAAGACCCTCGGCGCCCTGAGAATGTGTACGCGAAAGGTCTATCTGCTCGGGTCTGAGAACGGAGTAGATTATCATTTCCTTCTTTGACCTTGTGACCGCAACGTTCAGTCTTCTCCAGCCGCCGTCACGGTTTATCGGGCCGAAGTTCATTGATACCTTGCCGTCCTTATCGGGGCCGTAGCCTATCGAGAACAGTATTACGTCTCTTTCATCGCCCTGAACGTTTTCAAGGTTCTTTATGAATACGGGCTCCTTTGAATTTGCATCAAACTCTGCTATATCTGAGTCAGCGGCAAATTCGTCCTCAAGCATATCCTGGATAAGTGTCTGCTGTGCCAGTGAGAATGTGACAACGCCTATGCTGTCGTTTCTGAGTTTTTCATCTCTCAGTCTTCTCATTATCTCCTGAACTACGGCTTCAGCCTCTGCCTTGTTCTGCTTTGAGCTTCCCTTGTCGTAGTAGCCCTCAAGCTGCACCAGCTTTACCTGCGAGACCATCTCCTCAGGTGAGGGGAAGGTGTAGAGCTTGCTGTCATAATACATATTATTTGAGAAGGCTATAAGGCTCTCATGCTTTGAACGGTAATGCCATTTGAGATATTCCTGCGGCATTGAGAGCGCTAAGCAGTCATCAAGCAGGCTTTCAAGGTCTTCTTGTTCGATGTTCTCCTCGTCTACGGTTTCAGTTTTGAAGAATGTAGTAGGCGGCAGCTGCTTGGGGTCGCCGACGATAATAGCGTTGTCTGCTCTGGCGATAGTGCCCACTGCCTCGCTTGTAGGCAGCTGTGAAGCCTCATCGAAGATGACGAGGTCAAACTTCGGGAAGGCGGGGTCTATATACTGTGCTACCGAGATAGGGCTCATAAGCATACACGGGCACAGCCTTCTCAGCAGAGTAGGTATCTGTTCAAACAGCTTTCTTATCGAGAGCATACGGCCGTTGTTTTTGATAGCCTTTTTAAGTATGCCTATCTCTGATGATGCTGCCGAGTCTGCCTGAGCATTTGGAATGTTTGCCGAAAGCCTTGATACCAGCTGCGTTACCGTAAGCGTGCGGTAGGTCTCGGTTACTTCGGAATAGCGGGCTATGATATCCTCTGCCTGCTTGCCGCTGAACGATGACAGCCGCTTGTCCTCGCGGATATATTTAAGTGCCAGTCCGTAGTGGATCGCACAGAGCATACAGCCTTTAAGCTCTTCGGGCTTTGCCTTTGCTGTTCTGTAGACCGCACACACTCCCGAAAGCCCGTTTTGCCGCATCGGTGCCTCACACTGGTTAAAGATGACCTTTTCTCTGAGGTCTGTAATGTTTGCTATGAAAACATCAAGAGTGGTGATAACGTCGTTTATCCAGCTCTTAGAGCTTTCTTCTTTGGTAAAGTCAACACTGTAGCTTTGGGAGAAGCTGTCGCACGAGGATATGAATGCTTCAACTGCTGCGGCCGAGGCCGCAGTCTGTTCATTATAGGCGGGCAGCTGTCCTGTCGGGGCAGAGCCCAGTTTTTTATATGCTTCATTAAGTGCCTTTGATTTGTTCACAGCAGTTCTCAGTGCTGCCCAGTCGGTAGCTTCGCCCTGCCAGAGCGTACCTGCCGCTGCCGTTACTGCTGCATTTGCCGAGAACAGCGCCTGCCTTTTATCGTTCACAGCACAAAGCCTGTCGAGCTCGGCGGCAACGTTCTGCTTAGTTATAAAGCCTGCTTTTTTAGAATATCCGCTCAGTGCGGTAACTATCTTCTTTATACCGAAGTGCTTTGACAGGAACCACTTTGCATTTGCTTCATTATAGGCACGCCTTGCCGATACACAGTCATAGTTAAGTATATCATTATTGTAAGTGTTCAGAAGCTCAGCCTTTGCAGCGCCCAGTGCCTCTCCCTCATCACAGATAGCTTCAAGCCCCTGCGCTAAGTTCTCAGCATCGGCATTGCCTATAAGTCCTGTCAGCGCCGTGCCGTTTATAGCCGATGCGTAAACTATGTCGCAAAGTGCTTCGGCACTTTTTCTGTCACCTGCTGAGTTGACAGGTACAGCCGCATTGAGGGCGTTCATCGCATCGCGTGCAGCAGCGCCCTTTGATAACAGTGCCTGTGCTGCGCTGATGAATGAGTCTCTCAGCTCGGTGGTGTATTCGGTGCCGTTGTATGTTTTGAAAGGGTGCTCTGAGAAGGTACCGAGCTCTGCTGCTGACGAAGCATACTTGTCAGTCATATCTTCGAGCTGCGCCAGCTTCTCACTGTCGATAGACAGTAAGTATGTATCGTCAAAAGTAATTCTGTCTTTGAATTCAAGATATGTTCTGAATATCCCTATCGAATCGTACAGAGACACTCCGCACTTTCTTTGGTCGTGAAGAGCGTCCATTATGTGACACAGCTCGCCTTTGAGCTCTTCACACTTTGCGGCAGTCTGCTCATATTCTGCCGCAGGCTTTATATGACCGACCTCCAGCGCCTTTTCAAGCTGAGCCAGCACCACGCTCTTGTTTGTCTTGTTTGAATGCAGCTCTAAGCAGAACGGGTCGAGCCCGATGCCTGCCAGCCTCTTTTTAACTACGCTGAGAGCTGCCATTTTCTCAGCTGCAAACAGTACAGACTTTCCCTGATAAAGCGCATTTGCTATCATATTTGTGATAGTCTGTGACTTTCCCGTTCCCGGAGGTCCGTGCAGAACAAAGCTCTCACCCTTTGAAGCCATTACCACTGCCGTCAGCTGAGAGGAATCCGCTATCATCGGTACAGCAACATCAGCCATTGATACTGTACGGTCACTGTTCTCGGCTGTCACAGTCTGCGGCTGAGGTGTCCATGCTATAGAGCCCTTTATAAGGCTTGCGACTATCTTGTTTTTTTCAAGCTCGTCCGAACGGTTCCTGATGTCGTTCCACATAACGAACTGACCGAACGAAAACAGCCCGAGATATGCATAGTCGAGCACTGCCCAGCGTTCCTTTTCGGATACTGCCTGTCTTACGGTATCAAACACCAGAGCAGTATTTGTACCGTTCTCATCAACAGGCAGAGGATCAAGCCCGTTAATAACTATCTCATGGTCCTGTTTGAGATATTCAAGCAACGTTATATTTGCCTGAGAGTCCTCCTGCCTTGTTCTTATCACATAGCTTCTTCCACGGTTGCTTTTGATAAGGTCAACAGGCACGAGCATGAGAGGTGCATACCTTGCCTTGTCCGAGGTGTCGGTCTCATACCACCTGAGAAAGCCGAGCGCTAAAAACAGTGTGTTTGAACCGTTCTCTTCAATTGCAGCCTTGGCTGCCCTGAATATTGTTTTAAGTGTGCGGTCAAGCTCTGTCTGAGAGACAAAGGTGCTTATCCTTCCGTTTGAGAGATCTCTCTCGCTTATGAGCTTGACGGTCTCAGCATCCGGGTCAAATTCAAAGACCTTGTCCTCGGGCTTTTCGGTCAGCTCAGAAGGCATCTCGCATACGGTAAGGTCATGCTCGCTCACCACAGTATCTTCAAGCGCTGGTAAGTCAGAGCTTATAAGCCTGAGCGTATTTTTTGTGGGTCTGAAATTGAGCAGAGGATTTCTCAGGCTCAGGTCAAGAAGTTTTCTTTCCCACATTTTCTGTTTTGTCACCGCTTTATCCGCAGGAGGTGCTGCCTGAACTGCGGACTCGGTATTTGCTATGTTTACATCTTCCATAAATGCTACCCCTTTTAAGCCTGTTTCTTTGTTATCACAGCGATGGCACAGTCCATTCTGCCTCTGATAACGTCAAACTTAGTATCTTCATAGCCGCCCTCGCGGAAAAATTCTTTATAGCTTTCAAAATCAAACTCATGCTTGAAATCTACTCCTGCCAGACGCAGAGCGTCAGCAGCCAGCTGCTGCGAGGAGCTTTCATTATTTATATAAGTAGGTATTATAACCTTTCCTCCGGTTTTGCATACACGCATAAGCTCATTGATCGCTTTGTACGGTTCATCGAGCAGATGTATAACGTTTCCCGCAACCACCTTGTCAAAGCGTTCGTCACGGCAGTTGATGTTTGTGATGTCTGCGTATCTGAACTTGATGTTATTAAGATTGTCGCAGTTTTTCTGAGCTTCCGCCAGCATTCCTTTTGAGAGGTCTGTCGCAACGAGAAGCCTGCATTTAGGCGCTATATACTTGCTTATCACACCTGTTCCGCAGGCACATTCGAGTACCACATCTCCCTCATCTATCTCCTGAGCAACTCTTCTCCCGAGATTTGTGTAAACTTCTTTGTTATATATCGTTTCAGCCATGTCATAAATGCCTGCAAATGTGTCCCAGATCATATTTGTTCCTCTTTCAGTTCTTATCTTATGTAGTTTTCTTCAAGAGTATTGAACGGTGCCAGAGGTATTCCTGCCGAGTTATAAACGTTTACCTCACCGTAGTTTGTCCAGCAGTAGGCTGCAAATCTCGGCTCCGATACCTCAGTGCTAGTAAGTATAATCCTGCCGCCTTGTATCTCTGCCTTTGCAGGCTTGAATTCGCCGTCCTCACCTGCAAGCTCAAAGCCCGAGCCGTCACCGCGTATCTCCAGACCCTCGGCATATTTCAGCGTGAGCACAGCCTTGCCGTCTTCAAACACTGCCGAATCGAATCTCGCACCGTCAGCCTTTACGTCCATTTCGTAGACCATTTTCTCTGCTTGCAGGCAAAGCCTTTCACCAACGGGCTTTTTGTCTGTCGGGTGGAGATTGTCAAGCTCTCCGCAGTCTAGTATAACTGCCATGCCTGTATTTTTGACAGTTCTGTAAGCTTTGTCCTGTGCGGAGCGTATCTTAGCCCAGTGCTTGTAATCGGGGTCGTTCTTAAACCTGAACATTGGCAGCTGAGTGAGAATAAACGGCAGATCATCGTCTCCCCATTTTGTTCTCCACAGATCTATCAGCGCTCTGAATAAGTAGTAGTAGCTGTCAGCCTTGTGGTCGTCAGATTCCCCCTGATAGTACAGGAACCCTCTGAGTGTGTAGGGGCATACTCGCATAAGCATAGTGTCATAAAGGCCTGTCGGTCTGAACGGGTTGAGCTCACACATAGGTCCGGGCCAGAGGTTTTTGCCGCAAAGCTCCTGCACTCTCTCCCATGAAGCACCCGGCTCGCTCTTGTAAACCTCCTGCTCCTTCTCATGCCATTTGCGGTCATATTCTTCATACTCGCGGTATTCCTTTATCTGCTCTTCAAGAGATTTTCCCTCTATTTTCTCATCATATTCATCAATATAGCTTCTTATCCTGCTGTCTGCTTCGAGGGTCTCTCTGTCCACCCATGCAGATGCCGACGTT
Organism: Ruminococcus sp.; assembly: GCA_017484095.1. Classification (GTDB taxonomy): domain Bacteria; phylum Bacillota; class Clostridia; order Oscillospirales; family Ruminococcaceae; genus Hominimerdicola. The sequence goes on from JAFUTU010000032.1 coordinate 140,056, forward strand.
CCGCCCCAGTTGCAGCCAATGAGCCCTACCGTTATACCCAGGTCTTTAGCGAGCTTTGCTCCGAAGTGATAGCCCACAGCGCTCCACGCTCTTGACTGTTCGCTCCCTGCCTGAGACCATGCAGAGTTCTCCTCGTCATGCCGGAACTTGTCGTCCTTATAGCCGTTTTTCTGAGTATAGTAAAAGCGCACGTTGCAATCCGGCGTAAGGCTCTCAAGGATCTTTTTGCCACCCTTGGCATTCTGCAGCTCAAGCTCCATATTAGACTGTCCTCCGCAGAGCCATACCTCACCGACAGCGACCCTGTAGAACGTAACGGTATCTGTGCCGTCAGTGACCGTCATCTCATAGTCGCCGCCTGCCTTCATAGGTGCAAGGGTCACCTTCCATTTTCCGTCTTTTACAGTGCCCTTTCCCTCGTTGCCGTTTATGCTGACGGTAACCGTGCGGCCGTTCTCACCTTTTCCCCATACGGTGATGTTTTTTTCTCTCTGCAATACCATATCATTGCTGAAAATACTTGCAGGCTTTAGCATAATGATCTGACCTCCTGATTAAATATATTTAATGATGAAAAACCTATTATGTATCAAGATCGTGATAGAACAAGATTATGTCCTCATATTCTTTGTTCTTATTAAAATATCCGCCCTTTACCGTGCCGATCGTCTTGAAGCCGAGCTTTTCGTAGAGGGCAATAGCTGCCTTGTTTGATGCGACCACTGCATTGAACTGCAATATTCTGAAGCCCTTTTGCCTTGCCATGAACAGCGAATGTTCTACCAGCACCCTGCCTATACCCTTGCCCCTGACTTTTGAGGACACAGCGTAGCTCGCATTAGATATATGACCGCACCTGCCAACATTGTTCGGGTGCAGTATGTAAAGGCCTGATATCTCACCCTTGTATTCTGCTACCCCTGTAAAGGTCTGTGATGCGAAAAACCTCTCAGCCTCAGATATATCCATAGGCTTATCCTGTGGGAAAGCGTCACCGTTTTCGACTACCTCGTTCCATATCTCTGTCATTGTCGGTATATCGGCAGGCTCAAATGGTCTGACGGTTATGTTTTTATAATTCTTCAAATCTATAGCTCCTTTATTCTATAAATGACTTCTATTCTATAAATGACTTCATTCCGTGCTCACGTCTCCAGTCGAGGAAGTCCTCGTAGGTGCCTGCACGGTCTATGCAGCCGTTGGGAGTTATCTCGATTATGCGGTTCGCAACTGTCTGAACTATCTCATGGTCATGAGATGCAAAAATAACTACACCCTTGAAGTCACGCATTGCGTTGTTCACCGCTGTGATAGATTCAAGGTCCAGATGGTTGGTAGGTCTGTCAAGCATGATAACGTTCGAGCCGAACAGCATCATTCTCGAAAACATACACCTTACCTTTTCTCCGCCCGAGAGCACCTCTACGGGCTTGTATATCTCATCGCCCGAAAACAGCATCTTCCCTAAGAAACCTCTGAGATAAGTGTCAGTTACCTCTGACTGTGAGTACGGTCTTATCCAGTCAACTATCGACTCTGTGTGACCGTTAAAGTACTTGGAGTTGTCAACAGGGAAGTAGGAGCGTGAGGTAGATACGCCCCATTTCAGAGTGCCCTCATCTGGCTCGTCCTCCTCAGCCAGTATCCTGAACAGCGCTGTTACTGCCTGCTCATTCTCCGAAATAAATGCGACCTTATCAGTCCTTGACAGCGTGAACGATACATTATTAAGCAGTTTAACACCGTCTACCGTCTTTGAGATACCGTCAAGCTTCAGTATATCCTTGCCTAAGTCTCTGTCAATATTGAACTGTATGAACGGGTATTTTCTTGACGATGCAGGCATCTCCTCAACGCTTATCTTGTCGAGCAGCTTTCTCCTTGCAGTAGCCTGTCTTGACTTTGATTTGTTAGCCGAGAATCTGTTTATGAATTCCTGCAATTCTTTTATTTTGTCCTCATTCTTTTTCTGCTGATTCTTCATAAGTCTCTGCATCAGCTGAGACGACTCATACCAGAACTCATAGTTGCCCACATACATCTTTATCTTGGTGTAGTCTATATCCACAATGTGAGTGCATACGTTATTAAGAAAATGCCTGTCGTGCGATACTACCAGCACCGTTCCGAAGTAGTCCGCAAGAAAATCCTCAAGCCAGCGGATAGCATCTATATCGAGGTGGTTGGTCGGCTCATCAAGCATTATTATATCCGGATTTCCGAACAGTGCCTGGGCCAGCAGCACCTTTACCTTCTCGTTTCCCGAGAGGGAAGACATCTGAGCGTACAGTATATCCTCCGGCAGCCCCAGACCCTGTAAAAGCTTTGATGCGTCGCTTTCAGCCTCCCAGCCGTTGAGCTCGGCAAATTCGCTTTCAAGCTCACCTGCACGGTCGCCGTCCTCTTCGGTGAAGTCCTCTTTAGCATAGAGAGCGTCCTTCTCCTGCATTATGTCGTACAGTCTCTTGTTGCCCATTATCACTGTGTCGAGCACATTATACTCGTCAAATGCAAAGTGATCCTGCTTCAGCACCGAGAGTCTGTCCTCCTTAGATATGAACACTTCGCCCGTTGTAGGTTCAAGCTCACCGTCAAGTATCTTCAGAAAGGTCGATTTTCCCGCTCCGTTGGCACCGATGATGCCGTAGCAGTTACCGTTAGTGAATTTGAGGTCAACGTCCTTGAAAAGCAGCTGTCCTCCGAAAGACAGACTTACATTGTTTACAGTTATCATTTCAACTCTCCTTATTTAAAAAATACATACACATTTATTATAACACAGATCCGGATTTTTGTCTACTGCAAAAAAGAAGTTTTTGCCCGTCGGGCGTGAATAAAGCGTAATATGTTTTTACATATTGTGAGAATTGTTGCTTTGATAGTTTGAAATTTAGATGCCGTTTGTGTATAATATACTATTGACAAACAATATTATACGTGATATAATATTGTCAGATCGAAAATAAGAGGTGATTGTATGGCATTTCCGTTGAGCGCAGCCCTGCTTGATTCACTTGTTCTGTCGGTCGTTGAGAGTGCAGACACCTATGGTTATGAGCTTACCCGATATATCAGGGAATGCACCGAGGTGTCGGAATCGACGTTATACCCTGTGCTCAGGCGGCTTATGAAAAACGGCCTGCTGGAGTGTTATGACAGAGAGTATATGGGAAGAAACAGAAGATACTACCATATAACTTCATCGGGGAAGGCAGCTCTTGGCGGATACCGCAGAGACTGGGAGGAGCATAAGCGCAGTATAGACAAAATACTAACTGAAGGGGGACCGGGACAAAATGGACAGATCTGAATATATTATAGCATTGAGAAGCTATCTTGGCAGCAAGGGTATGCAGCCCTCAGATATCGAGGAGGCGATAGGCTTTTACGGTGATATCATAATGGAGGGCTCTGATGAGGATTTTCAGAGACTTGGCAGTGTAGAGAAGCTCGGCAATGAGATACTTGCGCAAAGCGGTATCTTTGTCGGCGGTGAGGGCAGCTACCAGATGGAGAGCGCCTTTGTGCCCGGGCAGGAGAGCAGCACTTTCGCACCTCCTGTCGATGATGCAGCTGCACAGGCAAAAAGAAACAGCCTTTTGATGATTATTCTTATAATAGTTACCTTCCCGATCTGGATAGGCTTTGTAATGGGTATCCTTGGTACGATGTTCGGCATATGTGCTGCACTTATAGCTTTAATAGCATTGTTTACCATTGGCGGAGGCGCTTTAGCTGTTGAGGGCATCATACAGATGTTCCACATCATTCCAGTTGGTTTGACACTTTGCGGAGCAGGCCTTGTAATGATAGGCGTCTGCGGCCTTACATTCATACCCCTGTTCAGGCTTTTCATCAGGTTCATAGTGTGGGTATGTAAAACTGTATTCGGTCAGCTGCGCCGCCTTACTTCGGGGGTGAGCGCATGAAAAAAGAGCACAAAAGCGGCAGAAACTTTTTGAGTGCGGCTCTCGCAGGAGTGATACTTGTAGGAGCAACAGCTGTATACGGAGTGGTAAAGGCTGTGGGCTTCATAAAGCATGGCAGGAATAAGTCCTCGGAGGTGAACGGCAATGACAAGATATGATGCAGCAGGAGATGTAAAACGTTCTCGTTATCCGTTCTGGATGCCGCTGATAATACTTGTTCTTGGCGGAGTTATGCTTATAGCAGGTCTTGTATCTATCAGAAAAACGGATATGAAAAAGTATCTCGGCAACTTTTCTGCTGACGAGGTAGTAGAGGGCGCTGACATATCTGAGCTTGATATCGAGCTTGGAGCAGCAGAGATAACCATAGCTAAAAGCAGTGATGACGATATCCATATCGAGGCTGAGGGCATACCCTATAAGATACATCAGCGCACCGAAAGAAAAAGGCTCTTCATTTATTCCGATGACGAGGACCTAGGCATAACAAGCATCTGGGTCCCCATTGTAAGCAAAAAAAGCTTTAACGGAAAGATAACAATCCTCATTCCCGATAAAGAGTATTCGCTGATCGATATCGACTGCGGTATATGCAAGCTCAAGGCAGATGACATCACCTGCGATAAGCTGAAGCTCGATGTAGGCGCTGCAGATGTTGATCTCAGCGGCATCACCTGCACGGGCGAGGCAGAGTTTGATATCGGTATGGCAGGTGTGGATATGAAAAACAGCTCACTTTTCAAGAGTGATTTCGACATAGGCATGGGCGAATTTGATTATGAAGGCACCATCGAGGGCGAGACAATGATAGACTGCGGAATGGGCGATGCAGACTTTGTGATAAACGGCAGCAGATCCGACTATCATATAACAAAAAGCGGCAAAGTAAGCATAAAGGGCTCAGGTTCAGATAACAGTGACGGCATCAGGATAGATGCTGACAGCTCTGCCGCAAATATAAAACTAGAGTTTAAAAATTAAGAAAAGAGGTATCATCATGCAGAAAAAGCTTTACAGAATAAGACAGGGAAGAATGATCGCAGGAGTTTGTACAGGTCTGGCGCAGTATCTTGACATTGATGTAAATGTAGTAAGACTGCTGGCTATACTTCTCGGCTGCACAGGCACGGGATTGATAGTTTATATCGCTGCCTGCATACTTCTTCCGGAAGCGTAAGGCAGTATAAACGGAACAAAATATCTACAGACCGTCCTTAATAAGAGGGCGGTTTGTTTTGTATCTGACGAAAAAACTTCAAAAAACAGTTGAAATATTCTAAGATTTATAGTATAATAAAGTTTAAACTATAGATTACGGACTTTGTTAAGCAGTGTTCGCAACTTGTATTTGGGGGATAGATCGTGTTCAAGATAGTAAAAAAGAAAAACCTTAATGCCTCTGTTAAGCTTATGGAGCTTGAAGCTCCATACATTGCCGCTAAGGCTGAGGCAGGACAGTTCGTCATAGTAAGAGCATCTGAGGAGAGTGAGCGTATACCATTCACCATTGCCGATTATGACAGACAAAAAGGTACGGTAACTATAATATTTCAGGTGATAGGCGGCTCAACTATGGAGCTTGCAGCTCTTGAGGAGGGCGGCAGCATACTTGACCTCGTCGGCCCTCTGGGCATTGCTACTGAATACGGTGATGTGAAAACGGTCGCTGTTGTCGGCGGCGGTGTTGGCTGTGCCATAGCTTATCCTCAGGCGAAAAAGCTTTTTGGCATGGGCGCAGAGGTCGATCTTATAGCAGGCTTCAGAAATAAGGATATACTTATCCTGGAGGACGAGATGAGAGCAGCATCGAGCGAACTGTTCATCTGCACCGATGACGGTTCCTATGGTACTAAAGGCTTTGTTACAAACAAGCTTGAGGAGCTCATAGCCTCGGGCAGAAAGTATGACCTTGTAATAGCTATAGGTCCTGTTATGATGATGAAGTTCATCTGTGAGATAACAAAGAAATACGGCATAAAAACGCTTGTATCTCTCAGCCCGATAATGATCGACGGCACGGGAATGTGCGGCTGCTGCCGCGTTACCGTTGACGGCAAGACCAGATACGCCTGCGTTGAGGGTCCCGATTTTGACGGCCACCTTGTAGACTTTGATGAGCTTCTCAGAAGAAACTCTGCCTATAAGAAGCAGGAACAGCAGCACATATGCAGACTGACGGGAGGTGTCAGATAATGCCCGATATGAGACCTACAAAAACACCTGTTTCCGAACAGGACCCTAAGATAAGAGCAAGAAATTTCGATGAGGTAACTCTCGGCTACACAGCTGAGGAGGCAATGGCTGAGGCGGACCGCTGCCTTAACTGCAAGCACCGCCCCTGTATGTCGGGCTGCCCTGTAGGTGTGCGTATACCCGAATTTATCGAAAAAGTAAGAGAAGGCAACTTTGAAGAGGCTTATGAGATAATAAAGTCTACTAATTCCCTTCCTGCCGTCTGCGGAAGAGTCTGCCCTCAGGAGAACCAGTGCGAGGGCAAATGCGTCCGCGGCATAAAGGGTGAGCCCGTCGGCATAGGCAGACTTGAACGCTTCTGTGCAGACTTTATGGCGGATAAGGAGCAGGCAGTTTCTCCTGCAGAGCCTAACGGCCATAAGGTAGCTGTTATAGGTGCAGGCCCTTCGGGTCTTACTGCCGCAGGCGACCTTGCAAAGCTCGGCTATGATGTTACCGTGTTCGAGGCATTCCACACAGCCGGCGGTGTCCTCTCCTACGGAATACCTGAATTCAGACTTCCGAAAGCAATTGTAAGACAAGAGGTAGCAGGCCTTGAAAAAGCAGGCGTAAAAATAATGACCGATATGGTCATCGGCAAGGTGCTCTCCGTAGACGAGCTTATGGAGCAGGGCTTTGAGGCTGTGTTTATCGGCTCGGGAGCAGGCCTTCCGAGATTTATGGGCATACCCGGAGAAAACCTCATCGGTGTTTATTCCGCAAATGAGTATCTCACAAGGATAAACCTTATGAAAGCCTATAGGGATTCCTATTCAACGCCTATAAAGCAAAGCCGCAGCGTTGCCGTTGTCGGCGGTGGAAATGTCGCTATGGACGCTGCCAGAAGTGCTATGCGTCTCGGCGCCGAAAAGGTGTATATTGTTTACAGACGTTCAATGGACGAGCTCCCTGCAAGAAAAGAGGAGGTACACCATGCAGGTGAGGAGGGGATTGAGTTCCTCACCCTCACGAACCCGACCGCCATTGTCGGTGATGACGACGGCAGAGTTGTCGGCATGGAATGTGTAAAAATGCAGCTTGGTGAGCCCGATGAAAGCGGCAGAAGACGTCCTAAGGTGATAGAGGGCTCTGAGCATAATTTAGAATGTGATACCGTTATTATGGCTCTGGGTACATCTCCTAACCCTATGCTCAGATCAGCCACCCCCGGCTTAGAGGTCAACAAGCGCGGCTGCTTCATCGTTGACGAGGCTTCGCAGACCACAAAGCAGGGCGTTTTCGCAGGAGGAGACGCCGTTACAGGCGCTGCCACTGTCATATTGGCTATGGGTGCAGGCAAAAAAGCCGCCGCAGAGATCGACAAATATATCAAAGCACAAGAATGAAATTTTTGTTAAAACACTTGCGCGGAGAGAAAATATCTGTTATACTGTTTGATAGTGTTTGTGCTTTATTGAAACAGAAAGAAGGAATTTAAAATGAGTTTGACCGTATTAGCAGAACAGCAGGCGTCCACAGCCTCGCTTTTGATGACATTTTTGCCGCTGGTGCTTATCCTCGTGGTGTTCTATTTCCTGATAATCCGTCCGCAGAGAAAGCAGGAGAAGCAGGACGCTCAGATGAGAGACAACCTTGAGATAGGCGATGAGGTAGTAACAAACGGCGGTATCGTCGGCATCGTTTTCCAGATCAAGGAGGACACTGTTGTTATCGAAACAGGCGGTGACAGAAGCAAGATCAGAGTTAAGAAGTGGGCGATCGCTAAGAACGAGACCATTCACGACGATCAGTAAAACATACGCTGCGTCGGCAGGGAATGACCTGTCGGCGCTTTTTTTGCGCTTGTTGTGGGCAAATTGTTTAAATGGCGAAAGATTTTTTGTTTATAATGTATAATCTGATAGAAAATTTACAATAACTATTGGCTTTTTGAGGTTTTTGTGATATAATTAACGTGGTTTGTTTTGTACTTTTATTAAGTCAGGGATAATGTGATGAAAAACAATGATAATAAACAGGAAAAGCACTCAGGCTATGTTCCCGAGGGAATGCAGCTGATAGTAGGGCGCAACCCCGTTACAGAGGCGCTGAAGTCGGGGAAGCTCATAGATACCGTATTTGTCGATCCCGATGCAAAGGGCTCAATAAGCAATATAATCAGACTTGCAAAAGAGAAGGGCATAGTAGTTAAGCAGGCAAAGCCGCAGAAGCTCGACCATATGTCGGGAGGAGCTTCGCATCAGGGCGTTGCGGCAATGGCCGCCTGTGCTGAATATTCCACTGTAGAGGATATTATCAGGTCAGCTGAACAAAAAGGCGAGGATCCGTTTCTTGTGATCTGTGATGAGATCGAAGATCCGCATAACCTTGGAGCAATAATCAGAACTGCCGAGACAGCAGGTGTCCACGGCGTGATAATCCCCGAGAGAAGAAGTGCCTCTCTTAATGCGACAGTGTATAAGACCTCTGCGGGCGCAGTGAACTGGCTGCCCGTGGCAAGGGTGAAAAACTTAGCTGCCTGTATCGATGAGCTCAAGCAAAAGGGCATCTGGATATACGGAACTGACGGCAGCGGTGAGGACTATACGGGCGTCTCTCTGACAGGCCCTATGGCGCTTGTCATAGGCTCGGAGGGCTTCGGTATGGGAAGACTCATAAAGCAAAAATGTGATTTTCTTCTTAGTCTGCCTATGAAGGGCAGGATAAATTCTCTGAATGCGTCGGTCGCGGCAGGAATATTTATGTATGAAGCCGTAAGACAGCGCAGAAAATGATCCGAAAGGAGAAGTATTGATGGCGGATAGATTTGGATTCAATAATATTTCCGATGACGATGACGAGCTCTATGACGGCAACAGCGATTTTGTGCAGGGCGGTGAGGCAACTCCCAAGCGCAGAAACATAGCTGAGCCTGTTATATCTCAGGAGGACGATGATTCGGATTATGAGCAGAATACAGATTTTGCAAAGATCCTTGAGGATATCGACAAGGCATTTCCCGATAAGGTGCAGGAGGCTCCAAAGATCGAAAAGCCTGTTCTTCCAGAGACAGATCCTGTGACTGAGACCGAAAAGCAGGACAGCGCAGCCGAAGTCATTGAGAAGATAGACGAGATCTTCCCAGAGGCGGCAGCAAGTGAGGCAGCTGTAAGTGAAGCGGTCGAAAGCGAGAAGACTGACAGCGATAAGGCAGACGCTAAGCCCGAACAGCCCATCGTGTCTGAGCCTCAGGAGGACATACCTGATACACCCGCCGAAGAACAAACGGCAGAGTCTGCTCCCGAAAAGAAACAGTCTGTCGATGCGATACTAAGGGCTCTCGATGAGATGACCGAAAAAAGCGAAGCCGAAGCCGAGGAAGCCGCAGAGGACGAAAAGAATGCGGAGCTCATCAACGATATAGCAGGCAGAAGGGGAATCTCCCCGAAGCCTGAGCCTTCGGCAAAGCCCGTGAACAGAAAAACCTTCGATGACGTAAAGCTTGGCCTTACAGGCAAGGTGTCCACCAAAACAGAAGAGTTTGACAGAGCTGAGATACCTGACGACGCAAGCTATGAGCAGAAAAGCAATATCCTTGAAAAACGCAGAAGAAACAAGGTCGAGAACTTTGTCCTTGATTCCGAAAAGCAGGAGGAAGAATGGCTCGAGGAGCTGGAGCGTGAGGAAGAAGAGGAGCGCAGAAGCGGCAGACGTCTTCATGATATGGAAGAGTTCAAGCGCTTTGAAGATGCCCCAAAGGTGCTCGCTGATATACTGGAGATTAAAAACAACCTTTTCATAAGGCTTTGCATATTAATGTTCACAAGCGTTTTCTCTGTGTTTATCACTCTGGCAAACGATATGGAATGGCCGATAATCAAGACCTTTGACAGAACGATAAGCCCGTCGGCTTACGTGTTCACACATACGATACTTGGCCTTGTCTCTGTTGCCGTTACCTATAACGTAATGGTAAAAGGAATGAAAAATCTCTTCCTTCACAGAGCCGACTGCGATTCTCTTGCCGCACTGTCGATCTTCTCGGCAGTCGTTGTAGGCATCGTGAACCTGTTCGAGCCTGAATCCGTAAGATCGGGCTTCTACCACGTATATACGAGCGTTGCTATATTAGGTCTTATGATAAACACCCTCGGAAAGTTTATGATAATCAGGCGTACAGAGCGCAATTTCAGATACGTTGCAGGTGACTTTGAACGCTACGCAGTCAAGTCCATCTCCGACAGCGAGACCGCTGAAAACTTTACCAGAGGTATGACAGAGGGCTCACCAAAGATAGCTGCCGTCAGAAAGACCGAGTTCGTTGACGGTTTCGTTAAGAACAGCTATACTCCCGATGTTTCCGATGAGTATGCAAGAAAGATGAGCTATCCCATACTCATCGCAGCTATTATCATCGGTGTGCTTTCTCTGATCTTCGATAAGGGCGCACAGACAAAGCCCGAAAAGCTCTTTGTGGCTCTGGCTGCATTCTCTGGCGTTATCTCGATGTGTGCGTCAGTCGCATCAATGCTGATAGTAAATGTCCCTCTTGCAAGAGCAACAAAGAAGTATCTTCAGTATTCGGCAGTTATGCTCGGCTATTCCTCTGTTAAGGATTTTGCCGAGACCAATACTGTCCTTGCTGATTCATCGCAGCTCTTCCCCGAGGGTATGATAGAGCTTTCAAACCTGAAAATAATGTCAACAGTCTCTATAGAAGACTGTATCCTCAATGCGGCAAGCCTTGCTTGTCAGGCAGGCAGTGTGTTGAAGCCAACCTTCTACAAAATGCTCAGGGGCAAGACAGAACTTCTTTACCCCGTTGAGAGCTACATCTTTGAAGACGGTATGGGCCTTTCAGGCTGGATAGATAACAGAAGAGTTCTTTTAGGCACCAGAGAGCTTATGGAGAACCATTCTATAGACGGCCTGCCCACCCTTGCGAAAGAGAAGGAATACGCGGGCGACAATACCGTTATCTACCTTTCGATATCAGGTATCGTTTGTGCAGTGTTCGCAGTTTCCGTAAGTCCCAGCCTTGCAGTGTCAAGGTGGATGCAGGAGCTTGAACGTGAGGGCATCTCGATAGTTATAAGAAGCGTTGACGGCTTCCTCACAAAAGACCTTTTATCGGAAATGTTCGGCGTTTCAAAGAACAGCATACGGCTCCTCTCGTTCAGATATAATGAGGCATATGAAAAGGAGACGGAATACGCTCCGAGAGAGAGCTCCTCAATGCTTTGCAGCGGACGCTTCCCATCGCTTGCAATGCTTGTTATCGGCGCCAAGAGACTTGCTTTCTCGACAAAGCTCGGTGCGGCAGTCCTTTCAAGCGCAGCTCTGCTCGGAATAGTCATCTGTGCAGTGATGATGCTGGCAGGCTCTTTCGTTCAGGTGAGCGCTACCTTTGTAATAATGTATAACCTTGCGGTAACAGCCTGTGCGCTGTTTATCCAGCATATAAAGAGATTCTGAACCGATCGGAAAGAAGGTTTTATCAATGGCTAATAACAGTAAAAAAGCTTATGCCCCTACAGAGCAGAAAAAGCCTCTCGTTATGAGGATAATAGTACTCGCATTGGTCGCAGCACTTGTGCTCGGCCTTGTGATAGGAACGGTGGCAAGCAACTTTGGTTAATATAGGCAACAGCTGGGACGCTTTACTCGCAGATGAGTTTAAAAAGCCGTACTACCTTTCTCTGCGTGAGTTTCTCAAGTATGAGTATACTCATTACAAGATATATCCCGATATGTACGATATTTTCAATTCTCTGAAGTATACGCCCTATGAAGACGTTAAGGCCGTTATCATAGGTCAGGACCCATACCATAATCCGGGTCAGGCACACGGCTTGTGCTTCTCGGTCAAAAGGGGAGTCAGGCCCCCGCCGTCACTTGTGAATATCTTCAAAGAGATGCACGATGATATCGGCGCACCCATGCCTCCGAGCGGTGAGCTCACGGGCTGGGCAAGACAGGGCGTTCTCCTGATGAACACGGTACTCACTGTCAGGGAGAATCAGGCAAATTCTCATAAAGGCAAGGGCTGGGAGCAGCTCACAGATGCCGTCATAAAGAAGCTCAATGAGCGTGATAAGCCGATAGCCTTTATACTCTGGGGCTCAAATGCCAGAGCAAAGGCTCAGCTCATAACAAATCCTGCCCACGCTGTCTTTACGGCAGCTCACCCCTCGCCGCTTTCAGCATATAACGGCTTCTTCGGGTGCAGGCATTTTTCAGGAGTGAACAATTTCCTTGTTCAAAACGGTATAGACCCTATAGACTGGTCAAAAACAATGGAATAAATATAAGCCCCGAAGCGATATTCGTTTTAGGGGCTTGTTGATATGGAGGATAACTATGAACAGATATTTGAAACTGGCGATTCTCGGCGCAGCAGTAGCAGGTATAGTTGCAGCTGTAGGCTGTGCAAAAACATCCCAGGAGGACAGCACCGGCAGTGTGTCCAAGCAGGAGAACTCAGAGAGCACCGAGCCGACAGTTACAAAGAGACAGTATAAAAACCCCGAAGAATACGGTAAGGTGATTGCCCTTACCTTTGATGACGGCCCGTCCTCAGCAACACCGCTGGTGCTGGATAAGCTTGAGGAATACGGCGCTGTAGGAACGTTTTTCCTGATAGGAGATAATATTACAGATGATAAGACAGACATCGTAAAGCGTGCCTATGAAATGGGCTGTGAGATCGCAAACCATTCAAAGACGCACTCCTATATGAGTAAAATGACAGAGGACGAGATGAAACAGGAGATCGACTATACGACCGATAAGATAGTTGAGATTATTGGTGAAGAACCTAAGTTTTTCCGTCCGCCGTATATTGATGTAAACCAGCAAATGTATGATACTATCGACCTTACATTTATCTGCGGCTATGGCTGTAATGATTATGATGCAAAGGTTGAGATAGAGGAGAGAGTTGAGAAGACCTTAGCCCAGGCAAAGGACGGTGCCATAATCCTCCTGCATGACGCTGAGGGAAATATCAAGACCGTAGCAGCTCTTGATAAGATAATCCCCGAGCTTCAGTCACAGGGGTATGAGCTTGTTACAGTAGATGAGCTTTTCCATACCAAGGGCATCACTCCCGACGGCAATTCAATGTACAGCGAAGTAGGTTAAAAACGATTAAGAGAGAAGAGAGCAGAACAATGACGAGACTATTATTCGTCTGCCACGGCAATATTTGCCGCTCACCTATGGCAGAATTCGTAATGAAAGACCTTGTCCGCAGGGCAGGCAGAGAGGCAGACTTCTATATTGAGTCAGCCGCCGTAAGCACCGAGGAGATAGGCAATGATATGCACCGCGGTGCCAAAAAGCAGCTCGACCTTATGGGCGTGCCCTATAAGAAAAGAGCCGCCAGACAAATGACAAGGTCAGACTATGACCGCTTTGACCTTATTATCCTTATGGACGAGTATAACCGTACTCTTGCGCAAAGGATATTGGGCGGCGACCCCGAAGCTAAGCTGAAAATGCTTCTTGATTACACGCCTCGCAAGGGCTCCGATATAGCGGACCCGTGGTACACAGGCAACTTTGAAGAGACCTACCGAGACGTTCTTGAGGGCTGTGAAGGACTTCTGGAAAATTATTGATATGGATTATATAATCAGACAGATCAGAGATAGCGAATACGGGCTGTTGGAAGACTTTCTTTACGAAGCTATCTTTATTCCCGAGGGTGCAGCTGCGCCTCCGAGAGAAATAATATATCAGCCTGAGCTTCAGGTCTATGTCGCCGATTTCGGAAAAAAGAAAGGTGATATTGCTCTTGTGGCGGAGGCTGACGGCAAAACAGTCGGAGCAGTTTGGGTGCGCATCATGAACGATTACGGGCACATTGATGATGACACACCCTCTTTTGCCATTTCGCTATATAAGCAGTATAGAAATAAAGGCATCGGAACTGCGTTGATGAAGTCAATGCTGAGCGAGCTTGAAAGAGCAGGCTATAAGCGAGCCTCTTTGGCAGTTCAAAAGCAGAATTACGCAGTAAAGATGTACAAAGCCGTCGGCTTTGAGATAGTAGAAGAAAACGACGAAGAATATATAATGTTGTATACCAGTCCCACGGCGAGAGCCCTGCAAACGGCGATACCGTCCCAGAGGGACGGCTAGACGTTTGCATGAAATAATGTCATAGATCAGCTGCTCCTGCCATTCCTGAGCTTTCCTGCCTGAGCGATTGTAAAGCTCTATCGCCTCATTCCCTTTAGTATCGCTATAGGGGAGTACTACAGCCTGAGTAGGGAGCTGACTGCCTTTGCGGTGTTCAGCCATTTACTCTTTACCTCCCATATTATTGCATTATAAAAGCGCCTTGCCCGGGACATTTATGTCCTTAGCAAAACGCTGATATACTTATTTATCTGCTAAGCTTTTTTATAAGCCATAGTGTAAAAAGATTATCTGGTTCTCTGAAATTCGGCACATAGTAATAGTAGCTGTGCATTTGCTCACCTCTTTTCAGGGCATAATAAAACCGCCCTCGGTACCGGGAGCGGTTTTCAAAAATATATCATAGTAACAAATCACTTGGAGTCCAAAGAGGTGGTAAGTTCCCAGCTTTGGTTAGTTGCGCAATTAAAAGTGCACATTCATTTTTAGCGGTAAAGCACATATAGTTTTTATCTTCATCGCTAAGCTTTTCAAGAGCCTGATTAAGTTCCTCAATGTGATCATCTTGAATTTCCCAAACGACATTGAAGATTATGTCTATTGAAAACAATTGTGGAGGATCAATAAAAACAGATCTTTGAATTGTAACTATAAGATTGTTAGATTTATCAAATTCATAATTAAATTCATCTTTTGCAGAAACTTTAAGCTTTTCTTCATTAACAGAGACAGGCAACCATTTGTATTCAACATTTTTGAGTACAATTTGTGGATTACTTATTATTTTATCAATCATTATTGTGAAATCCTCCTTCCCGAGTAAATATAATTCGTAGTTATAACCGGCATTTCATAGTTTGTATTACGTTTTGTACTAAAAGTACTTGATATCAGTGCACGGTATGCACGATCTAACTGGTTAGATTTATATGTTTTGACTGTGTCTTTAATTCCATCAATATAGCCGATATGTTCACTTAATGCGGAAACTGCAAGTTGATTTATACTTACTCCCTCTATAATTGAAATCTCAGCAAGTTTGCGATGTAGTGATTTTGGCATTCTTAAAAGTATTTTTCCGCTATATTCAATAATATTTTCGATTGGTTCTTCGCAAATAGGTATATCGTACTTCCGAGCAGTCTCATAACACTCTCTTTCTAACTCCTCAAATAGCGCTAATGCTTCATCTAAAGTATCACCTTGAGCCACACATCCTTTTATGCAATTACTTTCAACACAATAGAATTCATGATCATCAGCTTTCATTCGTTTTACATTGAAAGTGTACAACATGACAAAACCTCCTTATTCACTCCTTAACAAATCAAGCAAATCCTTAAGTTGTTTAATGTAAGCTTCTCCAACTGTCTTACCGTGTTTAGGTATAGGTATTACTCTTGAATACTGTTTACAAACAATTTTTGGATGATTACCTCCATATTCTATTATACAACCAAAATGTGTCATTATGCTTACAACTTCATCAAAAGTAATATCGTTAGGAATAGGTTTTCGGTACATTTTTTTGAGTAGCTTATCAATCTTAGACAACTTAACAACCCTCCATCCGCCTGAATGATATCATATATGATATCATATTTTTTTGAAATTGTCAATAGCTATTTTCTGTATACTAAAACCGCCTAACAGTGTTAAGCGGTTAAAAACACTTATTAAAGCACTAAAACCAAATAGCAACTGTTTCTTTGGGGATTTCTCCATTGAGATTAAGTAATTCACATAGTTTTGCCCTAACATGAGCTACATACATCTTTTTTCCGTATTCATATTCTGAATACGATACGCTCCTGATTTCTTCAGTAACTTTGTCAACTACAACCTTTCCAAATAATCCACTTTTTTCTGGTTCGTAGTCACAATATATACTTTCGTCGTCATTGACAATATTAAACAAACGTACCATACACTCACCTCTGATCACTCGCAATACTTCGCATAATTATACTTTCGAGACGCTTTGATATGTGCTTCATCTTGTGAAAGTCCTTTTTCCATATATCTGAGTTCTGCATACTCATGCTTCAAAAGAACAATATCCTTTTCTTCAAAAGAACCATTTATAAGACGCTGCCATGATTGAGCCATATCATAATGAGCCATATCATAAGAAGGTGCAAATCTATGCTTTCCATCACTTAAATCATGCTCATCAATAAACACATGATTCTTTATTTTATCAATCTTATCTTGAGAAATGCCAGTAGCAGTAGAAATCCTTTTTGTATCGGTTTTCATATGTCTTACCGATTCATAGTACTGTATTGCATGGTTTTCTGCTTTTTTCTCATATGGATTAAGTGCGCCACTTATTGCGCCTGTGTTTATTATACCACTTTCAGCGGAAATGTCAACAGGATTTTTAGCTCTGGCTCTGTTTTCTAAAACAAGATTTTCCACGGCTTCTGCTTGCTTCGGAGTAAGCTTTACAGGAGAGTCATCACGTAGATTGCGCTGATCTGCTAAAGCTCTTCGGTTCTCTTGATAACTTATATATGCGTCTTTTGGACTTAGCTTACCCTCTCTATACAAACGAAGGTCTTCTTTCATAGCCGCCATTGTCCTTTTGTGTCTGTCGCTCGCTTCAAGGTATTTACGCTCTTCCTAATCGCTCCAATCACGTTTACACCAGACCTGCTGCCTCATTCCGCCGTCCTCATAGGTGACGGAGCAGCCGCAGTTATCATGCCTGCGGAAGACATCGTGAGGCGAGCACATGAGCACAAAGAAAGAGCAGACCATAAAACGGTCTGCTCTTTCTTGTAGGGGGGTAAAATATAGAAAGTAGAAAATGTCTGAATTATCCTGCGGCGTTGTGTCGGTGAACAAATTCAAGGAACTCGTTCTCAGGCATAGGCCTGGCGTAGTAGTAACCCTGAATGTAGTCACAGCTGTGTTCAATGAACCAGTCCGCAGTCTCTTTAGTCTCAACGCCTTCGATAACGCTCTCAGCGCCTATCTCGGTTATCATCTGCATAGTGCTTTTCAGTACTGCCCTTGTTCTGATGTTGCCAAGGTCGTCCGCTAAGCTCTTGTCGAGCTTGATGATCTTTACAGGCTCCTGAAGTATCCTCTGCAAGTTGGAGTACCCCGTGCCGTAATCATCTATCGCGAACTCAATGCCTGCATTGTGCAGCTTTGTTACCGTCTTTGTCAGCACGTCGCTCAGAAAATCCGAAGCCGTTTCCGTTATCTCAAAGTTGAAAGACTTGTTTGATATCCCGTATTCTCTGATCTTTTTCTTAACGTTGTCAACAAAATCTTCCTTCATGCACTGCATGGTAGAAATATTTATCTCAATGTATTCGATGCCCATATTTTTAAGATCGTGATCTCTTATGAACTTGAACACACTGTCGATAACAAAATCACCTATCTGATAGATAGCGCCGCTCTTTTCCGCAGCAGGTATGAACAGTGCCGGCGAAATGAATCCTATTTCGTCATCTATAAGCCTGAGCAAAGCCTCCGCACTGACAAATTTGTGCTCCTTTATAGAGTATATCGGCTGATAGTATACCTTGAAGTTATCCTTTGCAAAGCCCCTTTCGATATACTTATCAATATCGAACTTGAACCTTATCTTGTCGCTCTCTCCAAGCTTTGAATAAACTATGCTTCCCGATTCTATCTCGCTCTTGTCATAGGTGTCCACAAACGCCATAAGCTCAGAATGTGCCGGTATGTCCTTCGGTATATCCAAAAGGCAAAGCGAACATTCAAAGTTGAAAACGAACTCTCCCGTCCTTATCGGCTTTGAGAGCTCAGCCTCTATCCTGTCGCAGATATCATCAGCATCGTAATCGCCCTTCATCTCAACTGCGAACAGTCCGTAGCTCAGGTAGTAGATATTGTAATAGTTACCCGGCTTCGGCACGCTGCTGAATACCTTGTCCATTCTTGAAACTGCCTTTTTCACCACTGTCTGGTGAGCATTCAGTCCGTAAAGCGACACCAGTGAGCTGTCATTCTTTACCTTTATCAGTATCAGATCTCCGCCATTTCCGTCGAAATAGAGCCTCTTCGTGTCATTTTTAAAGGCAGTCATCGTCTTAGCGCCCACCGCCGTGTCGATAGTCTCCTCAGGCTTGATAACAAATATCATTATTATCAGAAGGGAAGTTGTTATCGAGAACATCTCGATAAGGTGGCTCGGCAGAATGAACTGTATCACCGCAGATATTATGATGATCGGGTATATCGCAGCCAGCGCGAACATTTTTGACTTTTCGATAGTATCCTTGTATTTGAGCAGATATACCATCGTGTGAGCCATGTAAAACGCCGCTATCAGATATATCACCCAGATATATTCGCCGCGCTCATAGTGTCCCTTAGGGAACCTTATTATCCAGTTCGTGAACGGATTTATTATGATAAATAACAGATTTATCATATAAGGCACCGAGAAAAAAATCTTGTTTCTCAGATTTCTCTTCAGGTACATATACCATGTACCCGATATCATACCGATAAAAATCGAATACGCAGGCAGTATAGAAGCGTGCACCACAAAATAAGCATATGAAGCAAATATCCTTACTCCGACAGAAACGTGCCCGAACATCGAGAGCGGAGCAACTGACAGCATATCAAATATCGTGCATAATAACGTCACGAACACCATCACGATGAACGTTCCGTTTATTCTTCCATGAATGAGCTTTCTCATAAACAGCGATATCAGTATTATCACCAGCACCAGAAAAGCGCACACATCAAAATAATATATAACATTCATGCTCCTCACCCCCGTTCAAAGCATAGTTGTTACGAAACCTTTTCGTGATAACGAAATTTCGTAGAAATTTCACAGGCCATTATTCTTATATTTAAGAATATATATCGTTAATAGCTGTTAATTATTTGTAAAAAATAAATAAAAACCGCCTTCTGCATCACCTAAATTATACTACAAACTCTCCAATTTGTCAACTGCGTTTAATGAACTCACCGTTAACATCTATAGGGTTTTGCCTTAATTTTAACGCGCAATGTCAAGAAAACCATCGAAAATTTGCGTAAAATGACGAAACCTCTTGCGTGAACCACCAAAATATGTTAAAATAATAGAACACAAAACGAAAGGAAGAAATAAATGACAAAGTCAGGTTCTTACAGATCAACGATAACCTCCTGCTTTATGGGTTATGTAGTTCAGGCTATAGTAAACAATCTTGCGCCGCTCCTCTTTCTCACCTTCAGGAGCGAGTTCAGTATACCCTTATCCAAAATAACCTTCCTCATTACCTTCAATTTCGGCATACAGCTTCTGGTCGATCTCATATCTCCGACCTTTGTAGATAAGATAGGCTACCGCGCCTCAATGCTGGCAGCAAACGCATTTTGTATCGCAGGTCTCTCTCTTATGACAGTTCTCCCCGCGGCAGCGCCTACGCCGTTTGTCGGCCTTATTATCTGCGTTATGCTTTATGCGGTCGGCGGTGGTCTGTTAGAGGTCCTCGTCAGCCCTATAGTTGAGGCTTGCCCCACCGATAATAAAGAGACCGCCATGAGTATGCTCCATTCTTTTTATTGTTGGGGTCAGGTAGCGGTCGTTGCTCTGTCAACACTATTTTTCCATTTAGCCGGCATCTCTCACTGGAGGCTCCTTCCCCTTCTTTGGGCAGCAGTTCCCCTTGCCGACTTTATAATGTTTTTAAAGGTCCCTGTTCCCGAGCTCAGCTCTGAAAACGGTCAGCGCCAGAACTATTCGACCCTTTTCAAAAACCGTACATTCATAAGACTTATGCTGATGATGCTTTGTGCAGGCGCTTGTGAGCTTACAGTCAGTCAGTGGGCGTCCACCTTTGCAGAGGCAGGCCTGCACGTTTCCAAAACCTTTGGTGACCTTTTAGGCCCGATGCTTTTTGCAGTACTTATGGGTACGTCCAGAGCTATCTTTGGTGTCTTCGGCGAAAGAATGCAGCTTCGCCGCTTTATGCTCGGCAGTGCAGCCTTGTGTACCCTCTGCTATGCGGTCATCTCCCTTTCGCAGAGTGCCGTTTTAGGCCTTGCAGCTTGTGCGGTTTGCGGCTTTTCAGTCGGCATTTTCTGGCCGGGCACATTCAGTCTGGGTGCTGCATCTATCAAAAACGGCGGCACGTTGATGTTCGCTCTTTTTGCCTTGGCAGGTGACCTTGGCTGTCAGTCAGGCCCTACATTAGCAGGTGAGACCGCCGCTTTATTCGGCGACGATCTCCATAAGGGTATGCTCTTTGCAATGATCTTCCCCGTCCTTATGCTTGTTTTGCTTCTTACGGGCAAAAGATCGGAGTAATAGTACAAACCAAAGCCGCAGAAAACTCTGCGGCTTTTAATATTGCTTTTCTTATTACTTTACCGTTTCAACTACATGGTCATACTGCACATCAGCATATATCGGCGCCTTCTCTGAACCAATGAACACAACATTTCCGTATTACTCATCGTTAGCAATGCTCACAACCTGTAAGCGCTTCTCCTTTTCGTCTGCAGCTCGTCCGGCAGGGCATCGCCATAACACATATCATAGCCAATATGATCTTTTTCATATCCGTCCTCATTATATTACAGTTTTCTGTCCGTCCCTGCTTATCTTAACCCTCGGGAATATCCTTCTCAGTTCTTCCTTGTATATCTTCGGATCAGGCTCGGCAGGGCTGTAATGCGTCAGCCAAAGCTCCTTTACCTCGGCCCTTTTCGCCAGAGCGCAGGCGTCCTGCATCAGCATATGTCCCTTTTCGTTCATACTCTTTTTCTTTTCCGTGTCGCCGTACATTCCCTCGCAGATAAACAGTTCGCTCCCTGAGGCGAATCCGCTTATCTCATTTATCGGCAGAGTGTCTGTAACGTATGTCAGCCGCTGAGGTGCTCTCGGTTCATCAGTCACCATTTCGGGCGTGATAATTTTTCCGTCAACAGTTATGCTCTCACCGTTGTGAAGCGTTTTCCTTTCCCTCAGCGGAACACCCAGCTCGTCCGCCCTTTCGGGCAGGAACACCCTCTTGTGATAAAGCGTCAGACTGTACCCCAGACAGATAGTGCTGTGCTTCAGAGGCAGCGCTCTCAGCTCCAGCATAGGGTCTATCGCATCAAGCCGCATAGTTGACATTTCCCTTGTTTCCAATGCCTTTATCTCTATTCTGTAGGGCAGCTTTCCTGTTATTTTCAAAAGCGCCTCTACAACTCCGAGCGCGTTCTTAGGTGCATATATATTTAATGGCTCCGTCCTCTCAGTGTTCGCGATAGACAGCAGCAGTCCCGGCAGCCCCGTTATGTGGTCTGCATGGGTGTGTGTCAGCAGTATAACACATATCCTGCTTATCTTTATCTGTGCCTTTGCCGCCGCTACCTGAGTTCCCTCACCGCAGTCTATCAGTACACCTTTTCCCTCATGCTCAATATAGCAGGAGGTGAGGAACCTGTTTTTCAGCGGCAGCATACCGCCTGTTCCCAAAAGACAAATATCCATAAAAAACTCCCATTTACTATAGTAAACGACAAAACCATTTTTAGTTTACTATCAGCCGATCCGCATGGAGCGTGCGTTAGCACGCAGATATGCGAGGCTATTTAAATAATTATTTTGGCAATGTCAGATCAACTCTGACTTTGACTATAAAATACCCCCGCAGTAAGCCGCGAGGGTATCACCGTTATCCTATTGTACCATTTAAAACCGCACTTGTCAATCACCCGAGCGCGCAGTCCAGTATCATCATTATCACAAACCCGAAAGCAAACGATATAGTACCTATGTTTGAGTGCGGCTCCTCGCTCATCTCAGGTATGAGCTCTTCTACCACCACATAGATCATAGCGCCTGCCGCAAAGCTCAGCAGGTATGGCAGTATCGGTATCACCAAGCTTGAAAGCACTATCGTCAGTATAGCCCCCACAGGCTCAACTGCTCCCGAAAGCGTCCCGTAAACGAATGCCTTTCCCTTTGAGACACCCTCGGATCTGAGCGGCATAGATATTATCGCTCCCTCGGGAAAATTCTGTATAGCTATTCCCAGCGCCAGCGCCAGAGCCCCAGCTGCAGTTATCATTTCGTTTCCTGCCAGCCACCCTGCGTATACCACTCCGACAGCCATTCCCTCGGGAATGTTGTGCAGCGTTACCGCAAGCAAGAGCATAGTCGTTCTTCCCAGATGGCTTTTAGGCCCCTCAGGATCCTTTGCATTCGCGTGCAGATGCGGTATAAGGCTGTCAAGTGCCAGCAAGAAGAATATCCCGACCAGAAACCCTATCGCCGCAGGAATAAACGAGAGCCGTCCCATATCCTCGCTCTGTTCGATAGACGGTATCAGCAGGCTCCATACGCTTGCCGCAGTCATTATCCCTGCTGCAAATCCCGTAAGTATCCTCCTTGTTGTCATACCGATGTTGTTTCGCATAAAAAACACGCAGGCAGACCCCAGTGTCGTTCCGAGAAACGGTATCACTATTCCGATTATCGTATCAGTATTCATAATTACTTTCCCCCCGGGACAAACAGTTTGTTTATCCTAACTACATTATATGCCGAAGCCGATTTTTTGTCAAGTGCTAGCCTGCACGGGGCGGAAGCCCCCACCCCACTGTCAGTAGTATAGGTCTACTAAACCGTTTTCCCTACTCGTAGGGGAGGTCAGTTCGACGCGCGGCTTTATCACTTCGCTATGCAGAGATAGGCGGCAGCTTGAAAAATTTCACTTTATAAACAAAAACGGGAACGCTCTCACGTTCCCGTTAAAGATCAGCTCTTTGCAAAAAGCCCTTTCTTGTATGGCTCACTGTCCGATGATTCCAGCGTAAACCCGATGTCAGCTATCTGTCCCTTCAGAGCTTCGATATCAAGCTCCTTCTCGCTGATAACTACCGTCTTGTTCTCCTTGGCAGAGGACTCCACCTTCTTGATATTGTAGTTCTCTTTTATCAGCTCATTAACGTGAGCTTCGCACATCTTGCATTTCATTCCATTGATGTTAAGCGTTGTTTTTACCATTTAATATTCCTCCCTTTTATTGTTTCACGCCGTATCCCTGCATATACTTTTCGGATATCTTGAGCTCTCCATCTTCTATCTTACTGCATATGTCGCCGTATGGCATAGGTTTTGAGAACAGATATCCCTGCACTCTGTCGCAACCTATAGACGCTAAGAACCTGAATTGGTTTTTCTCCTCGACGCCCTCTGTCAGCGATATCATATCCAGCTGCTTCGTCAGATTAACGATATTCATAAGTATAGGCTTTGTCTTCTCATTTTTAGAGAACCCAGCCAAAAACTTCATATCTATTTTCAGTACGTCGAATTGATAATCCTTCAAAACATTCAGTGAAGAATATCCGCTTCCGAAGTCGTCCAGCCATACCTTGTAGCCGGCATCCTGCAAGCGCTTCATATTCTCCTTAAGCACCTCCTGCGCCGTAGATAGCGCACTCTCGGTTATCTCGATATCGAGATATTCGGTAGGTACATTATATTTCTTTGCAAGTCTTTTGAGCTCTCCCACAATATCGCAGAGCTCAAAATCCAGCCTTGAAAAGTTGAGCGATACAGGCGCAAACGGGAACCCGTTGTCCGCAGCACCTCTGTATGCCTGGCATACCTGCTCTATCATGCAGATATCTATTTTGTGAATCTGTCTGTGCTCCTCCAGCACCTCTATAAAAGCATTTGGAGACATCAGTCCGTATATCGGGTCCTGCCACCTTGCAAGCGCCTCAAAACCTACGATGCTTGTATCCGCAGTAGAAAGCACGGGCTGGTAGTATACTCTTATGTAGCCGTTCTCGATAGCACTGTCCACATTATTTATGATGTACTGCTTTCTCTTGAACTGCTCCTCAAGCTCACTGTCGTAAAGCCTGTAGCTCTGGTCAAAATGCTTCTTTATGCTGTTGCAGGCGAACCTTGCTCTGTCGCAGGCAAGGCTCGGGTCGTTCTCCCTGCTGTGCGGTCTGTAAGCTCCGCATTTAAGTGAGATGCGCGTGTCCTCGTCCAGCTTGGCGATGCGCTGACGGAGTTTTTCTCTCTTTTCATCGGCCCCATCGAACTTTGTAAGCACCACAAAATGGTCGTCGGAGAACCTTGCCACAAGTGAACCGCTGAACTCCTCTTCTATCAGATGAGCCGTTTTTATCAGTATCTCGTTGCCTGCGTGGAAGCCGTTTTTCTCATTGTAGTATTTGAAATTCTCGATATCAAAAAACAGGTATATCGTGTTTGAAGTATCTGTAGTGACGTATTTGAGGAGCTTTTCGGCTTCACTCCTGAAATATACCATGTTGTGGATGCCCGTAAGCTCGTCGATAACAGATATCTGTCTCAGATGATCGTTGACACTTTCGAGATCCTCGTCCTTTTTTGCCTGAGCCATAGTCTTGTGATAATTGCTGAAACAGAATATCATAGTTGACAGCCACATCATAAAACCGTTTATTTTTATCCCGTCACCCAGACCTGTAGGGAACTGTGAAAAATCGACCGTTCCCGAAAAATCCTTGACCGTGCTCAGATCAAGCATTCCCGATATCTTGTAGTAGAATATGAGGTACGATCCAGTCAGTATCAGAAATCCGACATAAGGTCTCCATGTAAGCAGGCACGCAACATACAGCACCATAGTCAGGAAGGTGAGCATCTGACCTCCTTCGCTGTAACTGTTTGCCGAGAGCACTATGCCGAAATCCAGACATACGAAAGAGAACAGATAAAGCACGAATAAGCTTTTCCAACGTCTGTCCTTCTGGTGTATCATCACAGATATCGCCATAGATATAAGCATAAGAGATGACAGTATTATAATAAAGCTCTGTATGTATTTAGAGCGGTATTCGGTCATCACAGAGTCGATCTTGTTCTTTGCGATTAGGTCTCCTGTTCTTACAAAAACTATCCTTACCTCGGCAGCAATTACAAGTCCGCAGACCACTATTGCAGGCAATCCCAGCCACCTGGGACTGCTTTTTTGCGTTATATGCTTCAAGGCGAACGCCAGCATTATCAAGCCTGAAGCCAGCAGCACAAAATAATTTGTGTAATACTTTTCGACCAGTACCCAGAAAACACCTTTCAAATTATCCGTGAAAATTGATCTGGTCATTCTTATTATCATCCACAATTCAAGTACGATTATGACCGCAGACATATAAATGCTCGCCTTCATATTCGTTGTGTGGAAATAGTCTTTTACGTATTTGCTCTGTTCGCCGAAGCCAAGCCAGCTTTTTACTCTTTTTACCAAACGCTCACCTCCCTCTGAATACAAAAACCCAAAATAAATATATCATATTTCCGTTAAAAAGTCAATGCGAAATTTGGTTCAGTGAAAAAGACGAAAAGTTCAACGAAAACCGACAAAAGTTCAATTTTTATTGCAAAAAGTTCAATTTCGGCGAATATCAGCACTGCTCTTAAAAAAGTTCAATTTTTTCACCGTATCTTATGTAAGATACGGTGAAAAAGGTTCATTTTATACTTATTGCAGCGGTAACAGCCTTTTTCCAGCCCGAGAGCAGCTCCTCTCTTTTTTCAGCTCCCATAGACGGACTGAATTCGCGCTGGCTTTCACAGAGAACGGAAAGCTCCTCCGCAGATGACCAGAAGCCGCAGCCGAGACCCGCCAGAAAAGCAGCTCCCATAGCAGTGGATTCGATATTTGAGGGGCGGATTACCGAGCGCCCGAGAATGTCAGCCTGAAATTCCATAAGAAAATCATTTTGTGAAGCGCCGCCGTCAACTTTTATGCTGCCGAGCTTGCCTGTGTCCTTTTCCATAGCGTCGAGAACGTCTGCCGTTTGGTAAGCTATAGCTTCAAGGGCAGCTCTTATGATATGGTTTTTGCCCGTGCCTCTTGTAAGGCCTGTTACAGTTCCTCTTGCATCGGGCTGCCAATAGGGGGTGCCGAGACCTACAAAAGCAGGCACGAAATAGACGCCTCCGTTATCGGGGACTGACCTTGCGGCAGCATCGGTCTCTTCGGCAGTTTTTATTATCATCAGTTCGTCTCTGAGCCATTTTACGACTGCGCCCGAAACGAACACAGAGCCCTCCAGGGCATAGCTGACCTTTCCGTTTATGCTCCAGGCAACTGTAGTGAGCAGGCCGCTTGAGCTGTCAGTAGGAGTGGAGCCTGTATTCATAAGGAGGAAGCCGCCTGTTCCGTAGGTGTTTTTAACGTCGCCCTCATGGAAGCAGCACTGACCGAACAGAGCCGACTGCTGATCGCCTGCACAGCCTGTAATGGGTATCTCTGTGCCGAAAACGGTCTTATCTGTAACGCCGAAGGAGCCCGAGCATTCGCGCACCTCAGGAAGGATAGATTCGGGAATGCCGAGAAGACCAAGTATTTCTTTATCCCACGAAATGGTATGGATATTGAATAGCATCGTTCTTGAGGCGTTTGAGCAGTCGGTAGCGTGTACCTTGCCGCCTGTCAGGTTCCAGATCAGCCAGCAATCGACCGTGCCAAAAAGGAGCTCGCCGAGCTGTGCTCTTTCACGGACGCCGTCAACATTATCGAGTATCCATTTGATCTTTGTGGCGGAGAAATAGGGGTCGATGATAAGGCCTGTTTTGTCTTTAAAGAATTTTGTGAGCCCCTGACTTTCAAATCTGGCGCAGATATCGGCGGTGCGCCTGCACTGCCATACAATGGCGTTATAGACGGGCTTGCCTGTCTGCTTATCCCAGATTATGGTGGTTTCACGCTGGTTTGCGATGCCTATTGCGGCGATCTCTTCGGGAGAGATGCCTGCGGCTTCTATAGCTTCCTTAGCGGAACCGAGCTGGGAGCTGAGTATGTCCATAGGGTCATGCTCTACAAAGGCACCCTCGGGGAAGATCTGTGGGAACTCCTTGGAGACTGCGGAGAGCTTTTTGCCTTTGCGGTCAAAGATGACTGCTCTTGACGATGTGGTGCCCTGATCGAGAGACATTATATATTTTTTATCCATAAGATACCTCCGAAATAATAATTATCGCTGTGATTAAGATTATACAACAAAAAAGTCAGTATTTCAATAGTTTGAAAGAGGTTAGGAAAAACATCACAAAAAAATAACGGGTTATTTGTGATTTATGTCATTGAACATATCTTAAATTTATGCTATACTGATTATATATTGCATTTTCGTGAAAGGAGGAGCGGGGCTTGCACGATCTTGATTACTTTTTCTACCATTTTCCTGTGCTGGAAACGGACAGGCTGATACTCAGGGAGAAAACACCCGAGGACGCCGAGAGCATAAAGACATACACTGCTGACGAAGAGCTTTACCGTTACTGGGGACGGCATATGACCAAGGCGGAGAGAGACCCTTTTCAGGGATTTAAGGATAAGCGCCGCACTAACGGCAGGAACGACACTATCAGCTGGGGGATAGAGCTGAAGCTCAACCACAGGATAGTGGGAGAGATAAATCTGTTCGACATACAGAACGAAAGGCAGGCAATGCTGGGCTACAGGATATCACGTTCTTTCCAGGGAATGGGGTTTGTGACCGAGGGACTCAGGAGGGTGATAAGGTTCTGCTTTGAGGAGACAAATCTGCAAAGGCTCGAGGCTGAGGTGATGGTGAAGAATATCCCATCGAACAGAGTGCTCGAAAAGTGCGGATTTACCTGCGAGGGAACTAAGAGGCAGGCAAAATTTGTGAACACCTATGCGGATTACAACATTTACGGACTGCTGAAAAGCGATATACTTGGAAATTCTTTCAAGACTGAGGACATTTTAACTGTAACGGAGTGATACTATGCAGCTTAGACCATACCGCCGAAGGGCATACTACTATGAAACTGACAGAATGGATATCATACACCATTCAAATTATGTGAGGTGGCTCGAGGAGACGAGAGTTGACGCACTTGAACAGGTGGGGTGTCCGTTCGCGGAGATAGAAAAGAGAGGTTTGTATTCCCCTGTGCTGGCAGTGGAGACGAACTACAAGTATCCTATAAAGTTCGGAGATGAGTTCGAGGTAAGGGCTAAGCTTACGGAATTCAACGGGTGCAAGTATGCTTTTGAATATGAGATAGTGAACATTACAACGGGGCAGGCAGCCTGCATCGCAAAGACGAAGCACTGCTTCACGGATACTGAACTGAGACCTGTCAGGATGAAGAAAAAGCATCCCGATATATATGAGAAGTTTTTGCAGATGGTGGGAATAGACTATGAAGAGCAATAAGGTTTTATGCGCATTGAGCGCGGCTGTTATCATGACGGGAACGGCTATGTACTGCGGCGGTGTGGCTGCAGCAGCAGAGAGCGATGCTCAGGTGCAGGAGGAGGTCATAGCTGCTGACATCGGGAACTGTGATATAAAGATCGTCGGCGGACCGTATTTTTATACGGGTTCAGCGATAAAGCCTGCAATGACGGTGAGAGACGGAGGGACTCTGCTCAAGGAGGGCGTGGATTACAAGAGCTCATATGCGGACAACACTAATGCCGGCACTGCAAAGGTGAATATCAAAGGTATAGGAAGCTATTCGGGAACTATACAGAAGGAGTTTGATATTATTCCTGTGCGTCTGGAGGGCTACACGGTGACGGTTTCTCGGAGTGAAGTAACGAAAAACGGTCAGCCGCAGACGCCTGCAGTGACGGTGAGCCGCAGAAACAGCACACTAAGGGCTAATGTTGACTATACGGTGGCGTATTCAAATAACGTAAACGCAGGAACTGCGACTGTGACTGTAACAGGAAAGGGAAATTATGCAGGCACTTTGAGGGGGAGCTTTGAGATAGCGGAGGACGCTCCTGCTGAGGTGACGGGCATGAAGGCTGTATCGACGACGGACAGCTCGATAACTCTCGGGTGGAACAAGGTAAACAATATAGATGGGTACATAATCTATTTCTACAACAAGAGCACAAAGAGCTGGGGACGGTATAAAAAGGTACCTGCTGGAACGACGACGCTTACGGTGACGGGGCTCAACGACGGTGAGGCTTATGCTTTTTCGGCAAGGGCTTACAAAATGAACGGAAGCACGGAGGTATTGTCACCGACATACAAGAATTTCAAGACATCTACAAACCCGAAGCAGGTGAGCTTTGAGGTGGCGCTGATATCCAAGGGCTCGGCGACGGTAAAGTGGACAAGAGTGAAGGGCGCTACGAGCTACGCGATATACTACAAGGCTTCGATGAATGACGGCTGGAAAAAGGTAACTGTTGTGAACAACAAGACATCGAGCTACACACTGAGAAGCGGACTGAAATACGGCACCAAGGGCTGGGTAACTGTAAGAGCGTTCAGAAACTATGAGGGTGTTATAAGGGGAAGCGAGTTCTATCTGAGATCTCTGACACCTGTAAAGAGAGATATAAATGATCTGAGAAAGAAACTTGTGAGCAAGATAGGGACTCTGCCCGGAGAGTGGAGCGTTTATGTAAAGAATCTGAGGACGAACGAGACACTAACGATAAACAACAAGAGAATGTTTCCTGCAAGCCAGATGAAGCTTTTCTGCATGACGGCGGTATATGATAAGATAGAGAAGGGCGAGATCAGAGAGGCGGATGTAAAGAGTCTGCTTTCGCAGCTCATATCCTACAGCAGCAACGAGGCGTTCAACATACTTGTGCTGAGATATGACAAGTACATGGTAAGAAACTGGATACAGGCTAACGGATACAATGACACCAACGAGTCGGCAGGGTTCATGGGGGGATCTAACTACGCTCAGACAATAGTGGCGCCCGGCTCGAATTACACGACTGTGCAGGACGTTGGAAGGCTGTTTGAGGATATATACTTCGGAAGGTGCGTTTCTCCGACGGCATCGAAGAAGATGCTGGATCTGCTTATCAAACAGCACTACAGATACAAGATACCCGACTCTCTGCCAAAGGGTGTAAAGACTGCGAACAAGACAGGAGATGTGGACGATTATACTCACGACTGCGCGATAGTTTACCTTGACGGTGAGCCGTATGTTGTGGCTATTATGTGCCGTGCGCCCGGACAGGGCTACGGTTGTGCAAAGCATCTGAGGACGCTTTCACGTATGGTATATGATTATTTCCTGTATAATAAATAGGAGATAAAGGCAAACGGACTGAGTAAGTTGGGAGGAATGTAAAATGAAAAAGGTTTTAGCAGCTTTACTGGCGATGACTCTGGTACTGGGCGTTACTGCCTGCGGCAGCAGCGATGAGTCTGAGGAGAAGAAGGACAAAGCGAGCAGCGCAGCTGCAACTGACAGCAGTGATGACAATGGATCGGTCGAGAGCGGTTCCGAGCAGTCGTGGGGAAATTTTACGGTGTTCGTTCCTGAGGGGTTCGAGCTAAAGGGCGGAGATGTTTTTGACGAGACTGACCCGAGATATTTCTCTGTGAAGAAGGGTGAATTCTATTACTTCGATTTCTTTACCTCAGATGTTGAGGACGATGTGATGTCAAAGTATGATTACAACAAGAACACCTACACTAACGAGCAGGTGGATGTTGAGGGGACCTACAACGGCATACAGTGGACGGGGTTCCAGTACAGTGACGGGTTCGGAGGCTACGGCTTCGAGGCTTATACGAGCATTGACGGAACATACGTCAAGGTAGGAAGTGCAGGATTTGAATTCACAAGCACTGAGGCTGAGACGATACTGGGCTCACTAAAGGTGAGTGCGGCTTCCGATGAGCCGACTACAGAGGAGGGCTCTGCTGTTGATGCGGACGGTTCTTCCGCGACTGCTGACGAGTCTTCTCAGGCAGTTGAAGATACAGTGGATTTTGAGACAACTGTTGAGATGAAGGGTGCAAAGGTTAATCTGCCTGCGGGATACACGTTATTGAAGGACGCTGCGCCTATACAGTACGTTGTGACAAACGACGAGACAGGCGGAATGATAAAGTTCTGGGCAGGAAGCGACACGGCTGACGATGCGCTTGACAAGTCAAAGGGAGATGAGTTTTCTTCTGAGGATCTAGACGTTGACGGAGTTGCATGGAGATATTATATCCCTTATGAGAATGCGATAATTGCAGCTGCGAACACGACCGAGGGATATATCATGATAGATATTGACTACGGCACTATCGAAGAGGTAGAGGAGCTGGCATCGTATATTGAGTTTGAGGAGGCGGTTGAATGAGCTTGAAGAGATTTGGCTGCACGGTAACAGCGTGTGCGATAGTGCTGGGCGCAGCTGTGTTCCCGACAGGGGAGAGCAGTGTGTTGCCGATGACGGCGAAGGTCGAGGCGGCAAATGTCAGCGGAAATTTTCAATATGAGAGAAACGATGACGGAAGTATTACGCTGACCAAATATATGGGAAGCGGGAACGCCTCGGTAAAGTGTCCTGACAAGATCGGAACGATGAGCGTTACTGCATTTGGAGACGGGCTTTTCAAGGATCACACAGAGATAAAGTACCTGACTGTGCCTGAAGGTCTTGTGACTATAGGAGATCATGCGTTCAGCGGCTGTACTCAGCTGACGGATCAGCAATGGCCTGACAGCGTGACGACGATAGGAAGCTACGCCTTTGAGGAATGCGATGCTCTCTATGAGGTGAAGCTGCCGAAGGGACTCAAAAAGCTATCGGAGTATACCTTCAAGAACTGTGACAAGGTGAAATATATAAATCTGCCTGAGGATATCGAGGAAATAGAGCTCAATGCTTTTGAGGGGTGCTCTTCACTGGACAGCCTGAGTGCAAGTTACACGGGAAAGTATTACTACTCGGATATTTACAAAGGGCTGCACCACAACGGAGAGCTTATATTCTTCCCTCCGAGTTATTCACGCACATCATACAGTATTTCCTCGCCTATAGGGAAAGGTGCCTGTGAGGGCTGTGTGAATCTGGAAAGTGTCATATTTAATTATCAGGTAACTTATATCGGCAGCAGAGCCTTTTACGGCTGCACGGGAATAGAGGAGATAACTATTCCTGATGAGACCGAGAGGATAGGAGAGAAGGCTTTCATAGGCTGCAAGGGGCTGAAAAAGGTTACCTTTGAGGGTATGGATACGGTAATAGAGGACAATGCGTTCGAGAGGTCGAACAGAACGGGGATAAAGTTCTACTGCTATTCGGGAAGCACTGCTCATGCATATGCGAAAAGGAATATGATAAGCTTTCATCTGCTTGACGGAGACGGCTCCAGCATTGTGCTGAACTATAACACGGATAATACCGATCTGATCCCTTCAGCTGATTCTGTGATATTTGAAGGACCTAAAAATATTCTGACGCAAAGCAACGGCAGAGTGATAAAGTTGCCTGAGAGTATTTCTGACGGAAATTACAAGATCACGTTCGGATCTACTAATGGTGCGTTTACGCCGAGGTCTTATAATGTGACGGTGAAAAACGGTAAGGTGACAGAGCCTTTTTCGGCGGTGCTGAACCTGAAAGGAGATATAAACGGCGATAAAAAGCTGAACGCTTCCGATCTGCTGAAGGCGAAGAGCCATATCAAGGGTGTTGCAAGGCTTGACGGATACGAGTTCGACTGTGCTAATATTGACAGGAACACGGTGATAAATGCGTCAGACCTTCTGAAAATGAAGTCGCATATCAAGGGCGTTTCAAATCTGTGGAAATGACGAAAAAGAGAGGTAAGGAGCAAAAAATGCTTCTTACCTCTCTTTTTATTCCTCGATCTGCTTGCCGAGAAACATTGCTCCCGCCTTGCAGAGCATTGCCTGCAGTGCGGAGCATTTTTCGTTTTTGTCATTGGAGACTATTGCCACTGCGCCTGAGATATCTCCGTTGGTGATGATAGGGGAGACCGCAAGTGCGTGAGAGTCTACGCCCTCTACAGGCTTTACCTCCTCTGAGTCAGAGCTGTATTCAAAGGCCTTTCGCTGCTCCATAAGCTCCTCAAGGGCACTTGAGACACGTCTCTGAGCGTATTCCTTTTTAGGAACTCCTGAGACTGCGACAACGTGATCCATATCGAAAACTACAGCAGGGGAGCCAGAAAGCTTTGCTATGACCTCTGCTGTTTGCAGTGCGCCGTCGGAGAGTTCGCCCACAGCTGAGTATTTTTTGAATATGACCTCGCCGTCGGGGTTGGTGTAGATCTCCAAGGGGTCGCCCTCGCGTATTCTCATAGTGCGTCTTATTTCTTTAGGGATGACGACTCTGCCCAAGTCGTCAATTCGCCTGACAATTCCGGTTGCTTTCATTTTTATACCTCCGTGAACAAATCATTTGTGGGAATAGTATGTGCGGATTTTGTCAGATAATTCACAACGAAATTGAGCGAATGAATATTTTTATAAGATCCTCCATATATTTGCGCTTGTCTAACGGACATTTCTGCATAAGACGGATAAGTTCTGAAAGATCGGTATCATCGGAATCTCCGTAAAGGATATAGTCTGTTGATATGAGAAGAATCTGTGAGAGCTTGCTCAGTGTTTTAAGTGACATTCCTTTTGCACCGAGTTCAATATCATTTATGAATTTCACTGACGTTCCGAGCATTTCTGCCAGCTTTTCTCGGGTCAGAAGCTGAGACTCTCTGCTCTTTCGTATACGCAAGCCTATTTCCATATAGTTGAGCTCTTTCATATTACTATCTCAACAATATAATATACCCCAAAAGTTACCATAAAAAGCAACTATAAGGGCTGACTTATTATAACTTATAGGGTATAATACAAATAATAAGCAATGTAGGTGGTAATATGGATACGATTATTTGCAGAGCAGACATAAGAAAAAATAAAAAAACGTTTTTTGTAATCTGGTACATATTTGCTGTTATTTTTTTATAATAGGCATTGGTACACCATTTCTGATAATAATCCTGCCGCTAATGATTATTCCGATTATTTATAATGCTATACTGAAATATATTGAGCATAACTGCTCACTCAGTCTTACTGACAGCGGCATAGTCGGGCAGAGAAAAAAGATTTTTTCTTCCCAGAGTCTTCAGTTGCCGATAGATAAGATCGACAGTATAATGACGGTGGATAATATATCGTGCAAGCTTTGGGGAGGACAGATAGTTATGATTCGTTCCGTTTCGGGGCGAGTGGCATTTCCGTGGGTGCAGAATGCTGATGAATTCGTGAGTAGAACCCTCAAAAAGATAGAAGAATACAAAAACTCTGTCAGAGAGGACAATAAGAACCTTCTGACGGCTGTTGTAGAGAATCAAAAGGCTATGAGCTCGGCGGTTGTCAACAGGGCAGAGCATAGTGCCAGCCCGGGTGTAAGCGCCGCCTCAAAGATCAAGGAGTTGAAAGAGCTGCTGGACAGTGGGCTTATTTCGCAGGAAGAATTTGAAGCCAAGAGAAAACAACTGCTTGATAAGTTTTAAGCGACAAAGAAACTAAAGATCAGATAGAATCAAGATACTGGTTTCGATGGTTTGAGAGGGGAGGGGGCAGGGGAGAGAGAAATACATAAGTATAAAAATCGCCGCTGAGTTTTTGGGCTCAGCGGCGGGTTGTTTCCTTTACTTACTATTTCTCAATTCTTTCAATGACACAGCTAGGCTCGTTAGTCTTGCTATCATAGCCTATACCTACCAAAACGATCTCACCAAAGTAATCCTGCAGCACCGCAGGATAATCCTTTCGCTTTATCTGGTCGATCGCATTATTGACGTTTTCTTCCCATTTAAGCTCTACGACCAAGGCAGGAAGTGCCGTGTCTCTTTTCGGGATATATACAACATCAGCCAGCCCCTTGCCGCTGGGAAGCTCCTCAACTTTCATATACTTGTCGATACAAACGATATATGCAAACTTCACGGCGTAGCGAAGCAACTGCTCGTTGTTATAGAATGTCGGGGCATAATTGGTTGCCCTGACGTTCTTTATTGTCTCTGCAACTGCATCACCGTTGCCTGCAAGAGTATCGACAAGCAGCTTTTCAGAGCAGGAGATAAGCTCGGTCAGCTTTGTAGGCTTGTTGTTTTTAAGCAGCTTGTCAAATTCCAGTCTGATCTCTTCGTTAGGAATGCGTACACGTTTTGTAGCTTTATCATAAGCGAGATATCCGAGATGTATAAGCAGCGTCAGCACATCATCAGCAGAATTGAAGGTCTGAAAATCATTGTTAAAATCGCTGACATCGACTTCCAGATATTCGCCTGCAATAAGCTTCAGGATCTTTGCCTGCAGATCGCTTTTGACATTCTGAAGTTCCAGATCAATGTATGTGATGAGGTTTTCAGCGGCAGATGTCTGCTTCCAATAGGATTCAACTTCACCGCTGTCCATAGCCAGCATAATCGAATACGGGTTATATATTGATTTTGCCTTTGGAAAAGAGTAGACGTCATACCAATTTCTGACTTCGTCAAAATCAATGTTATGTTTTTCACACAAGCACTTAACTTCCTGCTCAGTAAAGCCGGTATATTCAGCAAACTTGCCCGGGTTTATTAATCGGGTACTCTCTGAAATCAGAAACCGCCGACTGTGAGCCGTCTTTTTTATTGGCAGAATGCCAGTCATATATGTACAGGAAAAAGTTTTATCAGTAGTGTTGAGATTTTTGAATAATGATCTTAAAAATGATAAATACGGCTTGAATTCCGATGATATTTGTTGATGAGTTCTTCATAGCTGTCGCAGTGGCTGATCTCAAGGTCATCAAACAGCTTATACGAATCACAGGTGCAGTCAAAATACGCACACAGCATCTTTGCTGCATAAGATTTGCCAAAGCGTCTTGGACGGCTTATACAGGTCAGCTTTCTGGTCGTGTTTATCGTATTGTTGATAAGCTCGATCATTCCTGTCTTGTCGATATATTCACTTCTAAGAGCCTCTTCAAACCCAGAATTGCCGGGATTGAGATATGTTCCCATTAGGTTCACCTCCATGGTGTATGGACGCACTATATTCTATTACTTATTATACACTATTATTATCAGAAAGGTAAGATGGAGAGGATTCTTTTTAATGTAATATATCACTGAGAAAATGCGATCATCTATATGAAATGTTCGCAGATGAGAGAAATAGTGAGCGTCAGTGTGTTTGAAGCAGTTTTTGGCACTCAAATCATTTCCCGATTGAAAACAGACATTTTTTATTTAATAAGGCTTTTAAAGTATCAGAGGTTCATCCTGATCAAATCCTTTCTTCGCTCCCAAGGTTTCGATC
Source organism: Ruminococcus sp. (assembly GCA_017484095.1). GTDB lineage: Bacteria > Bacillota > Clostridia > Oscillospirales > Ruminococcaceae > Hominimerdicola. The sequence goes on from JAFUTU010000032.1 coordinate 176,386, forward strand.
TTTTTTTCCCATTTACTGCCCAGTCGATATATCCGTATGGAGTCAAGATCTTCGTCCATTGCATCCTTTAACAGCAGCTTTATTTGTGTCAGCTGCGCTGGGTCAACTATCATCTCAAAAACTGAGTTTTGTACTCTTACGCCGTATTTTTCACAAATCTTAGCCACCTTGCGTAGCCTTTTTGATCCCTTTGTCTGTGTAAAATCAACATCATAAGTCATCAATATCATCAAGGTTCATCTCACCTCCATAAAAACGGAGGATATCCGTCAATATCTCCTCTAAAATATCTTGCCAGAAGCATTGACTGACAGTATGGGATAAGACCTATCGGTATCTTTTCCTTTAGAAATGGATGAGTGATCGTCTCCTTTTTACGAAGCTGCCACTCTTTTATCACCAATCTTCTGGCTTTGTCGTTAAGCATAAAAACTCCGTCATTTGTTGAAAAATCGTCCTTTTTAATTTGTTTAAGATTTATAAGTGATACTACAAACCTGTCACACAGCGGTGAACGCAGTTCTTCCATCATATCAAGTGCCATTGAAGGCCGTCCTGGGCGAAGTGTGTGAAGGTAACCCGCTGCCGGATCTATGCCGACAGATTCCAACGCCGATTGAGTATCATTTTTCAGTAGCATATATACAAAAGAAAGCAATGCATTTACACGGTTTTCAGGTGGGCGTTTGCTTCTTTTCCCAAACAGCATTTCAGGATCGTCGGTTTTAAGCATAGCGTCAAATGAACGAAAGTAGATCGATGCCGCAGATCCCTCTATTCCTCGCATACTGTCAATGCTGTCTGCTTTCTCCAGCAGATTACCTTGTTCCGTTAATAATACCGCTGCATTTCTGAAGATCTGTTCTTCTTTTCCTTCAGACCCTCTTGCTGCTCTCATTATAGTGTTTCTGCTGTTTGCCAGCTTTCCGATCAGGATATTCCGAACAACCTCTGCAGATTCTTCCTTGCCTATCAGGTCATACTGCTTCTGACGTAAAAGAACATTTCCGCTGACAGAGCCATATATTCTTCCATAGAATTTGCCGTTATCTGAGTGAAATGACAACCCTATTCCTTTATCACCGCAAAATCCAATAAAAGGAGAAGATACCGTGGTGTTGCAAAGACAAACTATATGCTCGATAGTATGTGCAGGAATCCTCACCTTTTCAGCTCCGCCAACCTTTACACATATACTTTCATTCTCACAATGAAGATAACTGTTATCAGTCATAATATATAACACATTTTCAAGTCGTTTTATTGCATATCCCTCCCCAACTCTTTTTTCAGCTGTCTCATATAACTGACCACATTTCTTTCTGCGTCAGGCATACATATTTCCTTTAATGAACAACGGCTGCACTTTGCAGAGCTCTCGGCTTGAGGCACCTGTTTATTGTCCAGCATTGCAGAAAGTGAAGAAGCTGTTCCACTGACTTTATTTCTTAATAGATCATCAAACAATATTTCCTTACGCCGATGAGAGCTTATAAAGAACAACGCGCCGCGTTCTATTTTGCAGGAATACATTTCTTCAAGACAAATTGCCTGAGCACAAAGCTGGAGTTCGTATTCAGGTTCAGATCGAAATCTGCCGTGCTTGTATTCGATAGGATATAAACTAAATTTCCGTTCATCAAGAAACGGGAGAATTACACCGTCCTTTTCTGCTGTCGCTTCAACCGCATCACATTTTCCCGATAGGTTCAGCTTTTTTTAAAATACCTGAAGCTCTGTTAATACATATTTATTGTCACGAAATGCAATTCCTGCAGAATGAACGTTTTTATGCTCCGCTGTACCTTTTACAGTATCTGCGCTGTCACTCCATTGTTGTTCGAGCATAAGAAGAGCAGCTCTGCGTTTGCAGTAATTATACTGTGAAATATATGACAATGGTATAGATCTGTCAATATCCATATTTTCCTCGCTTTCATAGATAGTTTGACTTAATTCTGTTTTGATGACGTAAAATAGTTTTCCATTGAAGATAGACCCGATCATTTTGCGAAATTATCTATCTCACAGTAACCATTTTAACTAATCCCTGAGAGGAGCGACAGCGTTCAATAATTATTGACGTATCTTCTATGTTGTTTGAATTCGCGCCCCTGTGAAGGGGCGACAGCAAAACTATACAAAACTAAAAGGCTTACTTTTTGAATACATCATCACCATAAACAATTTGTAATAGCTTTGCTGCAATTATTATCTTTTTTGCTGGATAATAACAGAATTTTTTGTTGTTTTTTCTGCGCAGACCTATCAGTATTTTTGCTTGTGATTATGGTCTGCGAAAACTCTATTCGCCTTTCAGCCAGTCGTTTTCATCAGGAAGCTTTCCCCAGACGATATTACCATATGGCCCATTAAGGAAACCAACTTCCACACCCTTTGGAACAGCAGATAACCTGACCTTGCAGTTATAATCACGGTAACTTCTGGCCAATTCAACATCTGCTTTTTTTGAAATGTTCACCAGCTCGAAAAGCTTGTGTGCCGGCGCACAACCCAGCTTTGCCTGACGAGCTCTCTGCTTTTCATCGCTGTCTGTACCCGTATGTCTGAAAACTATCAGTGGAGAAATAACCGACATCTCGCCTTTGCTGGCTGAACGGTCATGCTCATACATATTCAGTATCGCTTCAAACAGTGCTTTCAGGTCAGCATCATCGAAGCCTGTTTCTGCTGCAAGGTTCGCACTGATAAATCCTCTTGCCTCATACAGGCCGTATGACAGAAACTGCTTTCTTCCCATAGTTCTAAGCTTATCCTCAGGAGTGTCAGCTTCCAAAGATGTATAGTATTCACTGTCTTTATCTTTATCACCGTCTGAAACAGCCATTCTTGTGATTGAAATATCAAGCGGAAGTATCGGGTCTAAAGATCTTGCAAAAGCAATCTGTACAGGTCCTCTGACCTGTCCTGAATTCGGTCCCGTGGAAAGAACTGCTCCGAATGTCCTGACATCGTAAAACTTTGAGCAAGCTTCCTGCCTTGCGGCATAAATGCTTTTCTTATCCTTTGCACTTACATCAACTCCTGCGTCTTCTTTGGCTTTTGCAATGTACTTGTTGATGTTGGTGGCATTCTGCATTATTATACTCATTCCGTCCTGCCCTTCAAAAGCAGCCTGAATGTAGTTCCTAATGCGACGCTTGATCGCAACATCGGTTATGTATCCGTGCATATCCTCAGGATCCATTCTGGGAGAGTTACCCATATCAGGATCGCCATTAGTCTTCCTGTCTGATAAGCAGCAGATGGGCTGTCCTGATTGAGCTTGTCCATGATTTGATCATCCTCCATTCTGTATTTCCTGTTGTGCCATGCCTTTAATATCTGGCAGGCTGTCTTATCGGGTATCATCATTTGCTTTTTCGTATCATCGGGATTTCCGAACATATCAGAGCGTATGTATGCAAGAGCCTTTACTGCAACAGCATCAGGCAGCGGAGTCCCGTGATATACCGCATATTGAATTTGAGCAGAGATCCCGCTTAGCTCTTTTTCGATTTTTTCGCCGAGCTTTTTATTATCTGTCGTATGTTTTATAAGCCTTGAATATATCCCGAACAGCTTTGGATATCTATACCCGTATCCTTCCTCGAATATAGCTATATCCTCATACCACATTCTGAGATTATCACAAAGCTCATCATATGTTCCTTCGTCATAGCTCCGTATCATGACCCGTCCGTTCACACCACTCAGAGACATCATGTAGTATCTGTTTTCCGGCATTGGCGGCAAAGTCCCGGTGTTCAGAGCATCAAACATCTTTCTTACCCGAAGCTCGTCTCTTTCGATCTTATCGCTTTCATCTTCAGCCTGCTCATCTACGCCCAGACCAAAGTCCGGCAGCTTTGTAACATCATTCTCCGTCTTTTTGCTAAACCAGTGGATATGTTTTGCACCAGCAAGAACAGGAGCACCATTCATAAGCTCCTTCAATGCCGCATTGACCGCTGTGACCGCTTCCTCTGAAACTGCTGCATTGGCAGCCTTTTCAAATCCATAGGAGCGGTAAGCGTCCTTATCAAAGCAGATGAAGCTGTCACCCTTGGTGTGGCCGCCGACCGCGATCAGACCCTGCACCGGAGGAACAGTTTTAACAGGTTCAGCCAGCTCACCGGTAATAAAGCACCGCTTTTGTTGCGTATCCTTTTTCTTTGGAACGATTTCTCTGCGGAAGTCCTCCCACCATTCCAAATAGCCCTTGCTGCTCTCGAGTGCTATGCCGTCCACGTTAATTCCTACAAAATCAGAGCTTTTGGCCTTGCGCGTATTTTCAAATTCAGAAGCGATCTGCTCAATATTATTTGTCATTCCCTTATATGCTACAGCAAATAAAGCATCATGTTCTCCTGCTTCCTTTAATGCATCAAGATAAAACTTCTGCTTTTGAAACCGCTTGTATTCTAAAGACCCGTCCTTTTTCTTTTCAGGGATATTAAATATCACTTCTGCTTTCTCAACAATTATGTTGCTCTTTGTCTTTCCGTTTGCAAGACCGCCTATATCAGGGCAAAACGGCTGCGGAGCGCCCTCCTCGACTTTCTCTATCCCGATATAACTTCCGTCCTTTGAAAATGAAATGTAGAATTTAACATTTTAGTCTTGAATCCGGGTATGGCTGCAAGATCATTATCCTGTGCATATTTATACAGAGCCTCAAGCATTGTCAGCACCCCCTTCGGGATTCAGAACAGCATCACTGTCAAAGTCAGGAACCTCGATGACCCCTTGCTTCATTTTCGCATGAAACAGCGATACAAATGGCTCTGCCTTGGGCGTGACCTTATATTTGTGAAGATCAAATACATCATAAAGCATTATCCCTATATCCATATTCTCGCCTATCGGCTGCATATTGCTTGCTCCGCTGTAATAACAAACGAACTCCCTCATTCCCAGTGAGGGCTGAAAGAAACACTTTCCGCCGTTTATCCGCCTCAATGCCTGTTCGTAGAGCTGATTAACAGTTCCACTGAATTCCCTTCTGGGGATTATCTCGGCAGTTATCCTATATCTGACGTCCTTTAATACTACCGTCTGACGCTGTGTTCTGTCATCCTCCACAAGCATTGGCTCAGGTTTTCTTCCAATCTTGCTGTTTATAACTTCGTTTCGCTTGAAGCTCATATATCTTATTGGCTTTAACACCTCTATCCTGCGCACCTGCCAGTAAAACTCCGCAGGCTTTGAATATGCGGCGCTGAGTATGCCTCTTGCTGCGGACGGTGTTATGACTGGATAGGTAAGTCTTTCGACCTTGCTTTCGGGACGGGAAAAACAGGCAAAATCGCCCCATACCTCTATTGTTATCTCATTCATACCGCACCTCCTTATATGAGATAATCCAGACTGCTTTCGTCATAAAAATGCAGCCCTTCATCCTTATCGTAAAACTCTTTACCAATCCTTAGAGATGCCTTTGTTTCTGGCTTCTTCCACCAGTTCATCGAACAGCTCTTTTTCATTTGCATACGGCACCAGCACATTAACACCTGAGCTTTGTATGAAACTATATTCCTTTTCGACTTTCGCAAAATCGTGTTCTTCTATAGCTTTTACCAAATCGTTCTTATCATGATCATAGTTGTTATCCTCATATATCATAGTATAGTATTCTCTGATATGCTCCGGCGAGGATATGTCTATCGGGTGACGAGCACTTAAGAGCTTGACTTTGAGTGCTGCATTCTCTATAAATTTTGCAGGATAAAGCTTTGGTTCATCAGGAATAAAGACCCTGACCCTACCCTTTCTTCTGCCGTTTCGATTACATCGCCCTGCACACTGAACTATCGAATCCAGCGAAGCAAGCGCCCGGTACATCACGCAAAAATCCAGATCTACTCCCGCTTCTATACATGATGTCGATACCAGCCTGCAAGGAAGACCATTTCCAAGCCTTTCGGCAACATCTTTTATCACGTTGTCTCTGTGGCTTTTGCACATATCTGTTGAGATATGGAAGCATTCGCCCTCAGCACACTGCTTACTCAGCAGATCAAACAGCTTGTTAGTATGATCCTTTCGGTTAAGAACACAGCACACACTCCTTTCATCTGACATCTCCTCTGCAATCTGCTCCAAAAGTATTGGCTTTTCTATATCCCATTCGATTTCAACACGTTTTGTTCTTGAATATAATGCTGTGGGATCAGATATTATCTCTCTAGAATTGAATTTGATATCTGGTCTGACATCAAAGGCAGGTTGAGTTGCAGTTGAAAAAAGCGCTGTGCTGTTGAATGTGTCACAAAGCGCTCTCATAGTCTCCATCGTCGTTCCGACCAATTCAGCGGGTATGCTCTGGGCCTCGTCAAACACAACTACGCTATTAGCTGCATTGTGCAAAAATCGCAGGTCAGATGGCTTTGATTTGAAAAATGCCTCAAAAAACTTAACAGATGTTGTAATGATAACCGGCATATCCCAGCGTTCTGCAAGCAGCTTGATCTCATCTCCATCTCCGTATGCAGCCATGCTGTGAGATTCAAGGACATCTCCGCATATCTCTTTGTAAATTTTAGTATTCTGAGAGATTATTGACAAAAACGGAAGAACGATGATTATTCTCTTCTTATTGTATATCTTTGCATGCCTTGCAGCAAATGCCAGCAGAGCTAAAGTCTTTCCTGTACCGGTAGGGGCAGTCAGAGTAAACATCCCAGGCTCGTTTTTGGCCGCTTTAAAACAGCTTTCATAAACTTCGTTCCTTATCTTAACAAGTTCGCTGTCCGCATTTGAATGGATTATTATTCTCTCGCGGTATTTTTTCAGTTCATCTAGAATGCTGTCAGCATTGAGGCGTCTTTGATCAACAGTTTCAAGTATACTTTCGTCCTCATGCGAAGCCGTAGCAGTATAATCTCCATCACACAAGCATGATAACAATATCCGGCAGTGCAGCATTTCGGGCAGATTATTATAGAAAGAAACGATATCTTTTTTCAGCACAGGCTTATCTTTCGGGATCATATCCTTGCTGCGTATATAATCCCACGCTGTTCTGTGCTGTTGTTCTCCATATACCGCAAAGCGTTTTCCTCGTCCCGTATCATTAGGACTTCTTTTAAGTATTGCATTTTCAAGGTCATCATCAATATACCATTGTAATCCGTCATGGTGAGCATATATGACTCTTGCAAGCTGTTTGTATCCTTTCAGAAAATAAGCTCCCGCAGCTGCGTGGTTAACATTGTGTTCTCTGCCATCAAGAACACTCTGAAACAGATCCGATGCTTTCCCGGCATCATGGAACACTCCCATCCATCGGCCGGCGCTTCCTTCGCCAAAGCAGTCAGCAAAGCCTTTTGCCAGGGCAGCAGTTTTTGCAAGATGATCTGAAAGAGGTTCCTTTTTCCCTGAACTATTCTCGCTGTGAGCATAATATTCCTTCATTATCCCACCTCCTGATTAGCGATTATTCACAAATTATTTCAACAATCGCTTATAACCAAATTGTTATATTATCACAAAAAGCAGGTACTGTCAATAGGATGCTTTCTTCGCGTTATTCTGTTATCGTCCAACTTGATAATTAAGGATACCCGGTAATGGTGAGAAAGTAATTATAAGTATGAAGATAGAGCTGGGGAGGAGGCTGGGGAAAAGAAATACATAAGTATAAAAGTCGCCGCTGAGTTTTTGGCTCGGCGGCGGTTTATCTTATTTCGTTTGGTTTTCACTCCACATCAAGCGGCACCTTGCTGTCCGGCGCAGGAAGCTACCTATTCAACACCCTCAGTTCCTCATCAGAAAGCTCGATCTCTCCCGCCTGAGCATTTTCTATCGTGTGCTCTGACCTATCGCAGGCACGGAGATACCGCTTTTCAGAATGACTTTTTTCATATACTTTGATCTCGCTTTGAAATTACTTTTCCTCACGCTCTCTCGCCGAAATAAACCTATACAGTAGCAGCAGCGAGACCGTCATAATCACAGCCTCGGTGATCGGCTGGGCTTTTATCATTCCGCCGAATCCGAAGAGTGAGTTCAGCACAAGAAGCATCGGAATGTAGAGTATCAGCTGCCGTACCAGAGTTATGCAAAAGGCGTAGATAAGCTTGCCCATTGCCTGAAATGACATTCGACACATCGACACCGTACTCACGAACGGCAGTATAAACATGATGTTGCGAAGCACCCTTGCGCCTATCATGATGACCTTTGCAGACTCGGAGAAAATGCCGATAAGGAGTGGTGCCAGCGCACCGTAAAGCACCATTAAAATTAACGCCCGCTTTAAGAATTGCTTTCATTCTTGGGTAGTTTTTCGCGCCGTAATTGTAACCCATAAGCGGCTGAGTTCCTGCGGTGAAGCCCTGATAGATGTAGTTGTCGAGGCTCAGCAGCTTCTGCGCGATGCCCATAGCCGCCACCATCAACTCGCCGTAAGCCACCGCAAGGTTGTTGTTGACGATAAACGCCGCTGAAGAAAGCAGTGTCTCCAGCGAGGCAGGAATGCCCACCCAGTATATCTCACCGAGTATCTTCGCTTTCAGGATAATGTATTTCGCCGAGGGTGTGAGCAGGGTCTTGCCCATGATATAGAAAAGCAGCGATGCGCCCATTCCTGCGGCGTTACCGATTATCGTGGCGATAGCTGCACCCCCTATCTGCAAGCCGAAGGTGAAACTCATCTAAAACTATGTAATCAAACTCATGCCCCGACAGCTCCGGGGACGTCATCTGCGACAAACGGCTGTAGGTGAAAAACGTTACATTTCCAAGGTCGATATCGTTCTTTTCAGCAATGCTTTCAAGCTGCGAAAAGATGTACACCGAAGGCGAGCACACAGCAAAGCCTGCCCCCCTGTTGTCGGCGATCAGCTGCAAGATCAGATAGCTCTTGCCGGTGCCTGTGGGCTGCACTACGGCTACGCGGTCATTCGTTTTGAATTGCTCGGCTATATTTGCGTAGGTCGGTTTGTTGTGTGTGCGCAGTAACATTTTTATCACCTCGGTCCTCTTTGAAAATGAGCATTTCTATTTTGGTAGAAATGCTCGGTTACACACTGTTATTTATCTATTGTCTCTCTATCCCCATACATCTTCTCATAATATCCCTGATACTCTCCCGAAATAATAGTCTCCCACCACTCACGGTTGTTGAGGTACCAGTCGATCGTCTTCTTTATGCCGTCCTCGAACTTAGTCTCTGGCAGCCAACCAAGCTCGTTGTGTATCTTGGTCGGGTCGATCGCGTAGCGCATATCGTGACCCTTTCTATCCTCAACGTGAACGATCAGGCTCTCGGGCTTGTCAAGGGCTTTGCAGATCAGCTTCACAATGTCGATGTTCTTCATCTCATTGTGTCCGCCGATGTTATAGACTTCGCCAACTCTGCCTTTATGGATAACAAGGTCTATCGCCTTGCAGTGATCTTCAACGTAGAGCCAGTCTCTGACGTTGAGTCCTTCACCATAAACA